>NZ_JAANTH010000002.1:0-374294 GCF_011734195.1 Halobacterium sp. R2-5 | reverse complement strand
CGTACGCCGTCCCCGAACTCGACGGCGAACCGGTCTACGAGCACGACGACCTGCCGTCCGTGGACGCGGACGACCTCGTCGCGGACGCGCTGACGGTCCGGGACTTCGACGCGCTGCAGTCGCCGCCGGACCTCCCCGAGCGCGAGACGGGCTACCGGTTCGACTACGAGGGCGCGACCGACGCCGACCCGGACGTGACCTACGACCTCGCTCCGACCGCGGAGCTCGAACACGTCGCCGACTTCACCGGCCCGCAGTTGAGCTTCGAGTTCGCGGTTCCCGAGTTCGCCGAGGACGCCTTCGCCAGCCACATCACGACGACGGCGGTGCCGTGGCAGAGCACGCGCTACGACGAACCCGCGTCGGACATCAGCGAGCCCGCCCACCGGCAGGCGCTCGCGGACCGCTACGACGCCATCGGCGACGCCTCCCCCGTGAACCAGGTCGTCGCGGCCGTGACGAACGCCGTCGCGGACGACGACGCGCCCGAGGACGAGGGGCTCACGACCGTCTCCTCGGGCGTGGAGCTGTTCGCGCTGCTCCAGAGCGACCCCGAGGCGGTGCCGACGTTCAACGGCGTCGCCGTCGTGCAGGACGTCCCCGCGGGCGAGCACTCGCTGACCGTCAACGGCGCGGGCGTCGCGCCGCACGGCGAGACGGTGACCGTCGAGGACGGCGGCGGACCGACAGCGGCCGGCGTGGACGGCGAGATTCCCGTGGTCGCGCGCGAGCACGCCGTGAAACTGGAAGTCGACCCGAGCGAGGCCGACAGCGACCTCACCGACCTCGCCGTCGAGGACGACTTCGCGGGCCGGCTGTACGACGCGCCGCTGTCCGGCCCGGACGCCGTCTACGTCCACCGCGGCGGCGCGTTCACCACGGAAGTCCGGGACAGCGACGACGAGGTCGGCGCGTTCCGCGTCAACCCGGGCGACGAGGAGCGCGTCCGCGTCGAGGAGCCACGGACCGGGAAGGCGCCGCTGGCGTCGTACCTCGCGGACGTCGCCGAGGAGACGCGCGCGGAAGTGGCGGCCGTCGAGGGCGACGGCGACTCGGACGACCGCGACGACGACCAGAACGGCGGCGGCCGGAGCAACGCCGTCGAGGGACTGGCGAACGCGCTCGGCGCCGTCGCGGACGCCGCGCGGAAAGCGGCCGAGAACGCCGAGGCGGGGGACCGCGGGAACGCCGAGCAGAACCTCGACGCGGTCGCGACGCGGCTCGAGAACGTCTCCCGGCGGCTCTCGGAGGCCCGCGGCTCGCTCCCGGACGCGCTCGCTCGCGCGACCGACAACCGCCTCGAACAGGCGCGCCGCCGGACCGAGCAGGCGCAGAACGCCGAGAAGCTCTGAGCCGGCGTATCGGGTCCGCGTCGGCGAGCCACACGCACGCCAACTCGGGCGAAACGGGCGTGAATTTGGCTGAACTGGCGGCGACGGTGTGCCCGGTTTACCCGTCGGTGGCGCCTCCAGTGGTCGTATGCGAGACACGAACGAAGACGCGACGGCGTACCGACGCGACTACCTCCGAGCCGCGGGTGCCGTGGGACTGGCCGGCGCCGCCGGCCTCTCCGGCTGCCTCGGCGGCGGTGAATCGAGCACGGGCACGCTTGCCACGAGCGTCAAGGACGCGCCGGGCGACATCTCCGACTTCGAATCGTGCGTCGTCACCATCGACGGCATCTGACTGAAGCCCAGCGAGGGTGGAGACGAGACGACCCAGAGCGGGGAGACCACCGACAGCGAGGCGACCACGGAGACGGTCGAGACGCAGGACGAGTCGGACGTCGACCAGGGAGACGACCGCGAGTACCACGAGTTCGACGAGCCGCAGGAGGCCGACCTCGTGCAGCTTCAGAACGGCGACTCGGCGCTCGTCGACGACCGGGAAGTGGAGACGGGGAGCTACGAGTTCCTCCAGCTCGACGTGTCGGCCGTGGCGGGCACGCTCGCGGACGGCGGCGAGGCCGACGTGGGCACGCCGGGGGACGCGCCCCTGCAGTTCAAGGAGGCCTTCGAGGTCCGCGAGGACCAGCGGACGACGTTCGTCGCGGACTTCACGCCCGTGAAGCGCGGACAGACCGGCCGGTACCTGCTCCAGCCGGTCGCGTCCGGGACCGAGGTGCGCTACGAGGACGCGACGACCAGCGAGTAGCACGCCGACGAGACCGCGTCACTCCTCGACGTCGGCTTCCTCGCCGACCAGCTCGATGTGGCCGTAGTTGAAACCGGCGACGAACACCACGCCGCCGATAGACAGAGACCGGGCGCGCTGCCGGCCAGCGTACCGCGAGCGGTCAGTTTTCCTCGTCGTCGCTGTCGGACTGCTGCTCGCCCTCGCGCACGCGGACCGTGGAGATGCGGGCGCCGTCCACGCTCGTCACCTCGACGACGTGCCCGGCCACCTCGACGGCGTCCCCGGGTTCGGGCGCGCGGTCGAGGCGCTCCAGAACGATGCCGCCGATGGTCTCGAAGCCGTCGCTGCGGAAGTCGGCGCCGAGCGCGTCGTTGACCACGGAGAGCGGGACGCCGCCGTCGACGTCGTACTGGCCGTCGCTGCGCCGGCGAACCGAGGGCTCGCCCCTCTCGGCGTCGAACGTGTCACGGAGGTCGCCGACGATGGTCTCGACGACGTCCTCGACGGTCGCGATGCCCTCGAAGGCGCCCCACTCGTCGATGACGACCGCCATCTGCTGGTGCTCGTCGCGGAACTGCAACAGGAGGTCGTCGACGGCCATCGTCTCCGGGACGACGATGACGTCGTGCGCCAGCGACCCCGCGGTCGTCGCGCCCGCTTCGTCGCCGCTGATCGCGTCGAGCACGTCCTTCGTGTCCACGAACCCCACGACCTCGTTGCGGTCGTCCGCGTCGACGACGGGGTAGCGCGTGTGCCCGGCGTCGAGGATGGTGTCCCGGAGTTCGGACATCGGCGTGTCCGAGGGGACGCTCACGACGTCCGGCCGCGGCACCATGATCTCCCGCGCGGTCACGTCGTTGAGGTCGAAGACGCGCTCTATCATCTCGACTTCCTCCATGTCGACGTGGCCGGCCTCACCGGACCTCGACAGCACCCGCCGGAGCTCTCGCTCCTTGAGGCTCTCGTCGGTCTCGGAGGCGGGCGGCACGCCGAGCAACCGCGTGAACGCGTTCGCCGTGCCGTTGAACACGATGAGCCCCGGGTAGAACACGAGGTAGAACATCCGCATCGGCGCAGCGACGTACAGCGACAGCGTCTCGGCCTGCGCGATTGCGAGCGTCTTCGGGACGAGTTCGCCGAAGACGACGTGGAGGAACGTGATGATGCCGAACCCGATGCCGAACGCGACGAGGTGGAGGACGCTCTCGGGGAGCAGCGGGCCCAGTAGGGGCTCGATGAGCGACGCGACGGCTGGCTCCCCCGCCCACCCCAGTCCGAGCGAGGCGAGCGTGATGCCGAGCTGGGTGACCGCGAGGTAGTTGTCGAGGTTGTTCATCACGTCCTGCAGCGCCGCCGAGCCGGTGCGGCCCTCCTCGACCAGCTGTTCGACGGACGTCGAGCGGACGCGCACGAACGCGAACTCCGCGGCGACGAAGAAGCCGTTCAGGACGACGAGGAACAACGCGAGGGCGAGCCGCCCCACGGAGAACAGGAGGTCTACCATCCGCTCCTCCGGGAAACGCGGCTCGGTCGAAGTACGGTCATAGCACTCTCTTCGACGCGTCGACAGAAGTGGTTGGTGGAAATCCCGGCGGGCTACGCCTCCCCGCGGCGTTCGAGAATCGACATCACGGGCTCGGACGCGACGCCGTGGACGACGACGGAGACGAGCACGACGAACCCGACGAGCGCCCAGAGGTCCCGCAGCTGCGTGAACACCTCCTGGTTCATCGCGTACGCCAGGTAGTAGAACGAGCCGAGGCCGCGGATGCCGAAGAACGCGATACTGGCGCGCTCGTCCCACTCGATGGGCGAGCCGAGCAGTCCGAGCACGCCGGCCAGCGGCCGGACGACGAACACCAGCACCAGCCCGACCGCCGCCGCCTCCAGCGTGAGCGGGGCGAGCAGCCCGGTGGCGAGCGCGCCCCCGAACAGCGTGACGAGCAGCGCCATCGCGAGCCGCTCGACGACCTCCGAGAAGTCGTGCAGCGCCTGATTGTACTTCCCGGACTGCTCGTTGTGGCGGATGACGACCGCGCCGACGAAGACGGCGATGAAGCCGTACCCCTGCACGAGCTCCGTCAGCCCGTAAATCAGGAGCGTCACGCCGAGCACCTCGGTTCCCTCGACGGCCCGGGCGAGGCGCGTCGTCGGCGAAAAGTCGAACAGCACCTTCGAGAAGAGGTAGCCGAGGACCGCGCCCGCGACCACGCCGACGACGATCTTGTAGACGACGTACGTCGCCAGCCACTCCCCGACCCAGTCGGTGCCGGTGAACCCAGCGCCGGCGGCGAGAATCGCGGCGTACGTGAACGGGAACGCCAGCCCGTCGTTGCAGCCCGCTTCGGAGGTGAGCGCGAACCGAATCTCGTGTTCGTGCTCGGCGTCCTCGGCGTCGTCGTCGGCGTCGTCGGTCCCCTCGCCGGGGGGCCCGACCTGCACGTCCGAGGCCAGCACGGGGTCGGTGGGCGCGACGACCGCGCCGAGGAGGAGGGCGGACGCGGGCACGATGCCCAGCGCCCACCAGCCGAGCAGCGCCGCGCTCGCGATGGTCAGCGTCATCGTCACCGCCAGCAGCCGCCACGTCGTCGACCACGTCCGCAGCGAGAACGGCCGGTCGAGCTTCAGTCCCGCGCCCATCAGCGAGACGACGACGATGAACTCCGCGAACTTCTCGGCGAGGTAGCCGTGCGCGAGTGGACTCGGGTCGGGCATCTGGAGCGGCAGCGAGAACGCTATCGCGCCGAGCGCGACGAAGACGATGGGCGGCGTGAGGTAGCTATCGGAGAGGAGCTCCGGGAGTACCGCCGCCGCGAGCGCCGCGACGCCGACTATCGTCAGCGCGAGGACGTAGAGCTCCACCATCGTGTGATTGGGACGTCACATCCCGGGTTAGGCTGTCTGCCTGCACTCGCCCGGTGTCAAAGCCGTCCGGCGAGACCGGTCAGCGGCCCGTTCCGCCACGTGGCGTTAAGTGTTCTCGCGGCGAACTGCCATCGTAGTGAACAGTTCCGGGTCGGACCACCGCGAGGACCGCGCGCTGGTCGCCGCCGAGCGCGAGGGGGCCGCGGACCTGCGAGTGGACGTGGGCGTCCTCGTCGCGCACGCGCCCGGGACCGATGCGGACAGCCTCGAATCGTTCGCCTCGCAGGCCGCCACGGACGCAGTCGACGAACTGGCGGCCGCGTCCGACGTGTCGTGGCGGTTCTACCTCGAAACGCCCGCGCGGCTCTCGGACCACGACCAGCGCCGGCCCTCCGAGTTTCTCGACCGCGCCACCCACCGGATGGTCGAGGGGGCGTACGACGTCGTGGTCGTGGTGACCGACGTGCCGCTGGTCTCCAGCCGAGAGCGCTTCGTCCCCGGGCTGGCGTCGCCGCTGTCCCGGGTCGCGGTGGTCTCCACGCGGGACCTACGGAGCGCGCCCCGCGGCGAACCCCGCCGCCCGCTCGACGCGGCGAGCGTGCGCTGGAACGGCGCGACGCTGCTCGTCCACCTCCTCGGGCACGTCTTCGGCGCGCGCCACGGCGACGCCGACGGCGGCGCGATGGAGCCGTTCGAGTTCGACCCACAGCGACGCGCGGTGCCGCCCGTGGACGCCGACGTCGAGTCCTCGCTCCGCCGGGTCGCGGGCGAGATTCCCGCCGCCGAGGCGCGCCCGCGGGGCGTGCTCTCGCGGCTCGCGTTCCACGCGCGGAGCGCCGCGCGCAACCCCCGGGAGGTCGCTCGAACGCTCGTCGACAGCCGCGCGCCCCTGCTGCCGCTGTCGCTGCCGAAGCTCTCGACGGCGGCCGTGACGCCGACGCTCGTCATCGTCTTCAGCGCCGAGTCCTGGGACGTCGGGTTCCACATGAGCGACGCCACCGCCGTGCTGTTCGCGGCCGCGAGCGTGCTCGCCGCGGCCGTCTACCTCCTGTTCGCGCAGAACCTCTCGTTCCCGCGGAAGCGCCACGACCTCGTCACCGAGCACACGGCGCTCGTCAACGTCACGGTGTTCCTGGTGCTCGTGCTCGCGATGCTCGGGCTGTTCGCGCTCGTCTGGGGCATCATCCTGCTCGTCGAACTGGTGGTGTTCCCGCCGAACCTGATGTCGAACTGGCCGAGCATCGAAGAGCCCGCCGTCGGGGTCGTCGACCTCGTGCGGACGGGCGCGTTCATCAGCACCATCGGCGTGCTGTCGGGCGCGCTCGCGGGCGGCCTGGAGAACCGGACCGTCGTCAGCCACCTCGCGCTGTTCCTCGATCGCCCCTGACTACCCGTCGCTGGGCGGCTTCACTCGTCACTCTGGGGTGGGATGGCTCACGAATCCCCGTGTTCGTCCGCGGACGTGCCGTCCATCTCCGGGTCGTTGCGCAGCTGCCGAACCAGGTTCATGTGCATGAGGTGGAGGTGCATCCCGATGCCGAACAACAGCAGCCCCATGCCGACGAAGATGAGCGGCGTGAGCATCGCCTCGACGGCGCTCGCGAGCGAGTCGGTGTTCTGGGGCAGGACGACGACGGCCGCGAGGACGAACGCAGTGAGGATGACGCCGAGCCCCGCTCTGACGAGCCGGGAGTAGTGGCCGAGTTGCTGCAGGCGTTCCTCGATTCGAGTCGTGCTCGTTCCGCCGTCGTCTGAACTCATCTGTGTTGGTAGCTGACTACGGTGTCCGCACCGGCCGAGCACTGGAACGACGTGGCGCGGGTTTCCGAGCGTAGTTTAGCTGCTGGCCATTCGTCGGCAGGACTCGGCGCACTCCTCGAGGACCTCCGCGCAGACCTGGCAGTGGTCGGCGTCGTGGCGGTCGCACTCCTCGGCGCACTCCTCGCAGGCGCCCGCACAGGCCTGGGCGAGCTGGGTGCTGTAGTTCGAACTCCGCGCCATGAAGCGCGCGTGCAGGGACGTGAGGTCCGCGACGTCCCGACAGAGGCGGGCGCACTCCTCCATGTCGGCGTCGCCGAGGCACTCGTCCGCGCACCACTCGCAGACCTCGGCGGCCTCGTTGCAGATCTCGATGCACTCGCGCTGTTCGTCGCTCAGGCTGTCGATCTTCGAGACGGTCTCTGAGAGGGACATTTCAACAGAGACAACGACGGGGAAGTACGTGAACGGCTCCCCCTGCCACTGAAAGGGGTTGACCCGTTCGGGGGGTAGCGGGACCTCACCACCGTCGGTGGTGGGCCGCCGCGGTCACGGCTTCAGTATCGACTTGATGCAGCCGTCCGCCTTGTCGTTGAACTTCTGGTACATGTCGGGGCCGTCCTGCAGGGACCCCTCGTGGGTGACGACGAACGACGGGTCGATGTCGCCGTCCTCGATCTTCTCGAGCAGGGGGTCGAGGTAGCGCTGGACGTGGGTCTGGCCGGTCTTCACGGTGAGGGACTTGTTCATCAGCGCGCCGAACGGGACGCTGTCGACGTCCCCGAGGTAGACGCCGGGGACGGAGAGCGTGCCGCCCTTCCGGCAGCACTTGATCGCCTCGCGGAGGACGTACCCGCGGTCGTGGGCCATCTTCGCCTGCTGCTTCACGCGGTCCGCGGTCGAGGTCAGACCCATGCCGTGGGCCTCGGTGCCGACCGCGTCGATGCAGCGGTCGGGGCCGCGGTCGCCCGTCAGCTCCATCAGGCGGTCGTAGACGTCCTCGTGCTCGAAGTTGATGGTCTCCGCGTCGCCGTACTCGGCGGCCATCTCGAGGCGTTCCTCGACGCGGTCGATAGCGACGACGCGGTCCGCGCCGAGCATCTCCGCGCTCTGGATGGCGAACTGCCCGACGGGGCCACAGCCCCACACCGCGACCGTGTCGTTGGCCTCGATGTCGGCGTTCTCGGCGGCCATGTAACCGGTCGGGAAGATGTCCGAGAGGAACAGCACTTCCTCGTCGTCCATGTCGGAGTTGACCTTGACCGGGCCGACGTCGGCGTACGGCACGCGGAGATACTCGGCCTGCCCGCCGGCGTACCCGCCGAGCATGTGGGAGTACCCGAGCAGGCCAGCGGGCGACTGCCCCATCGCCTGCCGTGCGAGCTCCGCGTTCGGGTTTGAGTTGTCGCACAGCGAGTAGAGGTCCTGGTTGCAGAACCAGCACGCGCCGCAGCTGACCGTGAACGGGACGACGACGCGGTCGCCGGCTTCGAGCGTCTCCACGTCGTCGCCGGTCTCGACCACGACGCCCATCGGCTCGTGTCCGATGACGTCGCCCTCCCGCATCGACGGCATCTTGCCGTTGTAGAGGTGGAGGTCCGAGCCGCAGATGGCAGTCGCCGTGATCTCGACGATAGCGTCGCTGGGGTTGATGATTTCGGGCTCGGGCACCTCCTCGACGCGGACGTCCTTCTCGCCGTGCCAGGTGAGCGCTTCCATCGTCACACCAGATCACCCTCGCCACGAGCGGAGGGGTTGCCGTCCTTCGTCGTCGGAATTTCGCCGGTCTCCGCGAGGCTCTTGAAGCGGTTGAGCGCGGTGCCGACGAGCATCTCCGGGGCGACGTCGAGGCGCTCCAGGGCGGCGTTCCCGACGCTGCCGCCGGGCGGGTCGAAGCGGATCGAGAGCGTCACGACGGTGCCGCGGTCGCCGGGCGCGGGCGTGAACCGCACCGACCCCTCGTTGGGGACGGTGGCGTCCTCGCCGGTCCCCCAGCGGAGGGTCTCGCCGGGCTCTTCCTCGACGACGTCCGTCTCCCAGGAGACGTCCTTGCCGCGGGGACCGTGGACGGTCCACTCGAGGCGTCCGTCGTCGGTCTCGGCGAGGTCCGCGAAGTGCCCGACGACGCGGGAGAACTGCTCGGGGTCCCGCCACATCTCGTACAGCTCGTCGGCGGGCCGCCCGACGACGACGGAGCGGCTGAACGCCGTCTCCTCGTCGCCGCCGCCGAGACCGGTCCGCGACTCGACCATCGTCCTGATGCGGGCGTTCTCGCCGAGCGACGTCGACAGGAGCGCGCCGCCGACGAGCGCCGTCGCCGCGCCGCGCAGCGACCGCTGCTGGAGGCCGCGGACGACGAGCGCCGTCCCGGCCACCCCCAGGAGCGGGCGTTTCAGCCGGTCGAAGTCGAGCCCGTTTCGCTCGCGGCGCGGCGCCGCCGGTGGCGTCTCTCCTCGCGTGCTGTCCGGGTCTGGTGGCTGTCTCTCCATTTGAAACGTGGGTCGTAGTGGTTGCTCGCAGCGGGTGCGCGACGACCGAACGGTCGGTGACGATACACGGTCTCACGAGGAACCACGGCAATCGCGGGGCTGGCGTTTGTGCCTGCACACACAGGAGCTATATACCGAGCGCAGGGCGGCTACGACGTAGCTGGGGGCGCAGATTCGGACGGCGGCTGTTAGGCCGGGCGAACGGACGGCGTAAGCGCGGGCTACGGCGAGTAGCGCGGCAGTACTCGCGGCGGAGTCGCGAAACGGTACCAATAGTTAACCGGCGCACTGCCGTGTAGCAATTGGCATGTCCGGGAACTCCGACCGCGCCGCGTGGCAGGTCACGACCGACCGCGAACAGATACGCCAGTGGGCGGACGGCCACGACGTGGTGCCGCTGCGCGCCGAGGGGACGGACGGCAACGACCTGCGGCTGCTCTCGGAGCCAGAGGACGGCCGCGGCGAGCCGCTGTCCTGGGACGAGTTCTTCGAGCGCTTCGACGCGCGGTCGCTGGCGCTCCGGTACCGGGAGACGGACACCCGGGGACAGGGCCAGCCGGCCTACGAGTTCGTCGACCGGGACGAGATCGTGGACGAGGCCGTCGAGGGACAGGAGACGCCCGGCAACGTCGAGGCGCACACTCACGAGGACGACCGGGGCGACGTCAGTGACGACCAGCCGACGCCTCCCGGGAACGAGGGCAGCGGCGCCACGCAGGTCGACAGCGAGACGGTCGCTCGTAGCGGCGACTCCGCGAGGCACGAGGACACGCCGACCACGGACGCGGACGACGACGCCGCGGACCGGGAGACGGACACGGCGATGTCGGGGTCGTCGCACGGCGCCGAGCTCGGCGCGTTCGTGCTCGACGAGATTCACGAGACGCACGGGCTCACGGACGGCGTCGACGAGGAGTACGTGACGTTCCGGAACACGAGCGAGGACGCCCTGGACCTCTCGGAGTGGGTCGTGGAGAACGACGACGGCGAGCGGTTCGTCTTCCCGGAGGGGTTCGAGCTCGACGCCGGACAGCACGTCACGCTGCACAGCGGCAGTGGAGCCGACAGCGAGACGGACGTCTACTGGGGCGCCGACAGCGAGGTCTGGGACGACGCGGGCGACACCATCACCGTCAGGACGCCGGACGGCCGGGAGGTGATACAGGAGCCGTACGGGAAGTGAGTGCCCGTCAGGGTCAGGTCATCTCGTTGGCGTCGAACTCCTCGGCGAACGCGTCCACGGTCGCGCGCAACATCCCGATGATGACGGGGCCGAAGAAGATGCCCATGACGCCGATGACGTAGATGCCGCCGAGCACGCCGATGATGATGACGCTGGGGTTGATCTGCGCGTACCGGTCGACGATGATGGGCCGGAGGTAGTCGTCGGAGACACCGACGACGACGGTCCCCCACAGCGCCAGTCCGACGGCCATCACGGTCTGCCCGTTCGCGAAGAGGTAGATGACGGCGGGCCCCCACACGAGGAACGAGCCGACGACCGGCAGCAGGGAGAGCACGGTCATCACGACCGTCCAGAACGTGGCGTTCGGGATGCCGGTCGCTATCAGACCGATGCCCGCGAGCAGGCCCTGCACGATAGCGACGAGGACGTGCCCGAGCAGGACCGCCTTCATGATGTGGTCGAATTCGTCGTAGAGGTCGCTCTGCGTGTCGTCGGACAGCGGCATCCGGTCGTGTAGCCACGAGAAGAACGCCTCGCGGTCCTTCAGGAAGTAGAACAGCAAGAAGAGCGTGAGCCCGACGCCGATGAGGACGTGCGTGACCGCGCCGAAGACGTTCACGACGCTGTCGAATTGGACGCCGCCGGTCGCGGACTGGAGCGCGCTAGTGATGTCGACGTCTATCCCCACGAGGGCCTGGATGCGGTCCTCGGCGCCCGAGAACGTGACTTCGCCCTCGCGGATCGCCCGCCCTATCGCGATGGCGTCGGCGGCCGTCACGCGGACGACGTACAGCAGCGGCAGGACGACCGTCACCGACGCGAGCGCGACGAGGACAGTCGCCGCCCGTGACGGGCTCAGCCGCCGCTCCAGTCGCTCCTGCGCGGGCAGGAAGACGACCGTGAGGACCAGCGCCAGGAGGAAGAACTGGAGGAACGGGAGCACGAACGCGACGCTCAGCGCGAGCAGCGCGAGGACGACCACCAGGAGCACGCCGCGGGTGTAGTTCATACCACGTGCACACGGCGCAGTCGGAAAAATCACTGCTCGAATCCGGCGCGTAAGGCGCGTATACCTGCGCTTTGTCGTTTCTAACCTAAATGGACGGCGGCAGGTGTGGGTGGTGAACCGCGCCGGGCGTACCGCGGCGGGTCGTCACATGTCCGAGGCGCCGCTGTCGGTGACGTCGTCCTGCGTGCCCTCCTCGAGCTGTTCGAGGTCCCGGCCCTCGTTGTACTCGTCGTTCGTGCCCGCGGGGCCGCTGAGCTCGCGGTAGAGCACTTCGCGGGCCTCTTCGGGCGTCTCGAAGCGCTCGTCGACCAGCCGGTCGAAGACGCTGCCGAGGCTCTCGGTCTCGTTCGGGAGGTCGAGGGGTTCGTCGGCGTACTCCGCGGCGAGCTCCTCGCTCGTCGTCGGGTACTTGTCCTCGTCCAGCAGGCCGTCCACGCGGTTCACGATGTTCTCGACGTGCTCGCTGCGCTCGTGCTGGCGGTCCCTGGCGCTGTCCTGTACGCTGCTGACGTCGGGTTCGTCGTCCTGAGCCATCACTCGGACGTTCGGTCCACAGTTGGAAAGGTCTCGTGGGGGCTCAGCGGTGCACTACGTGTGCTGCCCGGTTGCTTATCCGTGATACCGTCGAACGATACGACATGACACTTCGAGAACCCTCGGCGGCCGACGCGGAGCGAATCGGCGAACTCGTCGAGAGTTCGATGACGACGTCGTTCAGCCTCAGCCCCCAGCAGATCGAGCGAATCGCCGAGGCCGGGTTCGACGAGGACGCCGTCACCGAGAAGCTCGACAGCGAAGAGACGCTCGTGCGCGTCGCGGAGACCAGCGAGGACGTCGAGACGGAGACCGTCGTCGGGTACGTCGAGGGTCAACTCGACGGCGAGTGGGGCGAACTGCGGTGGTTGTTCGTCGACCCCGAGCACCGCGGGAAGGGTATCGGGACGGAGCTGTTCGAGTCGATGCGCGACGCGCTCGAAGACGCGGGCGCCTCGGAGGTCCGGGCGACCACGCTGGAGGCGAACACGGAGGGCCCGCAGTTCTTCGAGCGGTTCGGCCTCGAGCAGGCCGACGAGCGCGAGGTCGAGGTCGGCGACGAGTCGCTCGTCGAGCGCGTGTACGTGGCGTCGTCGGCGGACGTGGAGACCGACGACGAGCACGGCGAGCGCGAGACGCCCGCCGACATGGACCTCCCCGGGACGGAGACAGAGGGCGAGACGACGACGGCGACGACCGAGGACGGCCAGCGGGTAGTCGTCTCACGCGAGGAGCACGAGTCGGGGACGGAAGCGCCGTTCTTCGCCGCGTACACCGACGAGAGCCGCGACGAGCAGTACGGCTTCTACTGCGGGAACTGCGGGTCGCTGGACGTCACGATGGACGACACCGAGCGGCTGAACTGCCCCGAGTGCGGGAACGCTCACGCCGCGCGGTCCGACCAGTCCTACGACGACTCCTACCTCTGAACGCGGCCCGAAGCCGCCCGTTCACCCCCACGCCTTCGCTCGCCGGCCGCACGACTTTCCGAGTCTGGCGCGAACACGACGACATGGACCACCTCGAACTCGCGCGCACGAACCTCCGCCGGGCCAGCGAACGGGCGTCCGGGCCGGTCCACACGCAACTAGACTCGCTGTTGAGCGGCATCGGAAGCGAGGACGAGCGGGACACGACTCGCGACGGCTCGGACTCGACGGTCGACCGCATCGCGGAGGTCCGGGACAAGCTCGAATCCCTCGAAGGAGAGATTGAAGACCCGGAGACGCAGTCGTCCGTGGACGACGCCAGCGAGCACCTCCGGGAGTACATGGAGGAACACCCGCACGGGGAGTGAGCGGGAGCCGCGGCTCGTCGGGTGGCGTTCGAGCCAGCGGCGTAGCTCCCGAGCCGCCGCTCTCCCGGGAATAAGTGGCTTTCCGCTGCCACGAGGTCACGGAAGCACATCCACGGCCTAGGCTGGGCACGATATGAACCTCAACCGGAGGCGGGTCGCCGTTCTCGTCTTGGTCGGATTCCTGGTCGTGGCAGCGGTCTACGGGTTCCTCGTCTTCGAGCGGCCGAGCGTCGAGTCTGTCGACAACGAGTGGGGGACCGTCGAGGAGAACCGCACCGAGGTCGAGACGGAGATCACGGTCGACAACCCGTGGTTGCTCGGGGTCGCCGACAGCGCGGCGAACGTCAAGTACACGGTCGCGCTGAACGACGTCGTCTTCGCCACGGAGGAGGAGAAGCGGGTGAGCCTCGGCGACGACGACACCCTCACGACGTCGACGTGGGTGAACAACGACCGGATTCCGGAGTGGTGGGTGACGCACGTGAACAACGACGAGACGACGACCGTCACGGTCGACCCGTCCGTCGTGGTCCGCTTCGCCGGCGTGAAGCTGCCGGCGGAGTCCCTGACCCGGAACCGGACGTTCCAGACCGACCTGCTCGCACCGCTCCAGACGGAGGAGACGCGCCGGTTCTCGGCGTACGGCCGGACGGTCTTCGTCGTCAACGAGACGAACGCGCAGTGGGGGCAGGCGACCACCGAACGGACGCCCGTCAACGCGTCGGCCACGGTGACGAACTCGCTCCCGGTCCCCGTCCCGGTCACCGAGGTCCAGTACACCGTCCGGATGAACGGCGTCGTCGTCGGGACCGGCCAGGCCGCCGAGCAGACGGTAATCCCGGCGGAGAGCACGCGGACGCTCGAAGCCCGCGCGTTCATCGACAACTCGAAGCTGGACGAGTGGTGGGTGACCCACCTGCGGAACGACCAGACGACGCGGATGTCCGTCGCGTTCGACGCGACGGTCCGGTACGGCGGCGTCGAGCGGACGCTCCCCCTGGAGTTCCTCTCCTACAACCGGACGTTCCAGACCGACGTGTTCGGGTCTGCGTCGACCGGGAACCAGTCCGAGTCGCGGGGCGCACTCCCCGACGAACTGTCGGCCTCACCGGGGAGCCACCGTTCGCCAGCCGTGGCTGCCACCAGATGGTAGCGGCGCGGCTCAGTGACGACCGCCGTTCGGAACGTCGGTGTAGAAGGCTGGCCTCGGTACTCATAGGGCTCGTCGTCCCGCGGGAGCCACCCCGGGTCGGCCCGGTGGCGTCGTCATCGGCCGCGTAGACGTACTGGGGCCACGGACAAGAGGATTCCGAGCGTGGTCGCTCGCCGGCGGAACGCAGCGGGAGCGAGGCAGTCAGACGCCGTCCGGCATCGCGTGGTTCGCGTCGTCGGCGAGATTGCGGAGGCGGTCGCGGTGTCCCGCGTCGAACTGGGACTGACACCGTGCGACCCACGACCCGGGGAGGTCGTCGTGCGTTCGGTCCGCGCCGTCGTCCGCCGACAGCGTCGCCCGCGGGGCGGTCTCTGCGGGTGACGGTTCCGGCCGCGTCTCGGTGTTCGGTTCCGGTTCGGTCGTCCGTGTGGTGTGTGTGCTCACGTTTGGGGTGCGGGTAGAGTCGGTCTGAAGGCTGTACGGCCGGGAAGGAGTTACTCGCGTACAGGTACGACCGACATGACGTGTCCCCTACTGCGACGAGGAATGTAATAAATGTTCCTGTGCGATTCCGGTGCTCGAAGTGGACGCGAGTCAGTCAGTGACGAACGGCGACCGTGTCTCGAACCCAGTCGGGTCGCCCAGAATCGCGGGCAGAACACTAGCGCAAACGCGCGGACGACGCGACGCGGAGCCGGTCAGTCGTCGGCCTCTGCGGTGGCGTCCTCGGCGTCGCCGCGCGGGAAGTTCTCGATAGTGGCGTCGCGGAACGCCTCCTCGTCGAACTCGTGGTCGTCGTCGAAGAACTCCAGGAGCTGTTCGGTGTCCCGCATCGCGTTCTTCAGGCACGTGGAGGCGCCCGGCGAGGGCGTGATGTTGAAGATGACGCCGTCGCCCGTGATCTTGGCTTCGCCCATGTCGAGGGACTTCGCCTCGGTGTCGACGATCTGCGGGCGGACGCCGCCGTAGCCCTTCGCGCGCTCGATGTCGTCGAGCGTCGCGCTCGGGACGACCTTCTGGACCTCGGGGAGGAACGTGCGCTTCCCGATCTCGGGGACGTCGTAGACGAGGTTGCGGACGACGTACGGGAAGAGGATGCGGTCCGCGAGGATGTTCGCGTAGCTCAGGAACGAGTCGACGTTCAGCCCGAACACGTCGAAGAAGTCGCCGACCGTCTCGATGCGGCCGCGTTCGAGCGTCGGCACGAGCTTCGCGGTCGGGCCGAAGCGCGTGATGGAGGCGTCGTGGACGTCGGCGTCGCCGTGGACGGCGGCGAACGGGAGCTTCTTCATCTGGAGGGTGTACACCTTCCCGTTGAGGAAGTCCTCCGCCAGGAAGAAGCTACCCGCGACCGGGAGCAGGCTCATGTTCTCGCCGTAGCCCATCTCCTTGGCGATCTGGAGGCTGTGCGAGCCCGCGGCGACGACCGCGACATCGCTCTCAAACCAGCCGTCGTCGGTCTCCACGAGGAACTCGTCGCCGGTGTCGTTGATCTCCTCGACCTCGGTGCCGGTGTAGACGTCGACGCCGTCGACCTCCTCGGCCTCCTCGACGAACGACTGCGCGGTCATGCCGTAGTCGACGACGTAGCCGTCCGGCGTCTGGAGCGCGAGCATCTCCTTGCCGGGGTCCCGGCCCTCGACGACCTTCGGTTCGAGGTCGGCGATCTCCTCGCGGCCGATGGCCCGCAGCTTCGGGTAGAGGTCGCCGAAGCCCTCCTCGTGGTAGCGGGACTCGAGCTTCTGGACCTCCTCGTCGCCGACCCCGAGGACCATCTTCGAGCGCTTGCTGTGCATCTCGCGGTCGGCGTCGACGTTCTCGAGGTAGCCGGCGAGCAGCTCCGCGCCCTCCTTGACTTCCTCGGCCTTCTCCAGGGTGTAGTTCGTCTCGATGTCCCCGAAGTGGAGGGTCTGGGAGTTGTTCGTGCTGTGGGAGTTGATAGCCGCGATCTCGTCTTCTTTCTCCACGAGCGCGATGTCCTCGATGTCCGTGAACTTCGCGGCCGTGTACAGCAGCGAAGCCCCGCTGATACCTCCGCCGACGATGAGTAAGTCGTATTCGTCTCTCATACTTTGAGTGCTCCCGCGCGCCAGTCGTACGTTGCGAGGGTTGCGATTCGGCTACTTAACTCTCCCTTTCCACGGCCAGAACGGACACCCGCCGGTCGTCGGAAAACGACAACAGCGCGCGTGATTGGATAATTTTCGCCGGAAGGACGCCACGTGACGAAGAAGGGTTTCGTCAGTCGTCGTCCACGGCGGGCGCCTCCACCGTCCCCGACGACGCAGGCGCGTCCGAGCGCTCGCTCGCGGGAGCGGCCACGCGGTCGATGGCGTCCGCGCCGAGCACCGCGAACGCGACGAACCCGACCTTGCTGATGAAGTCGAGATAGACCACGACGATGGCCTCCATCTCCGGCTGGAGGACGCCGACGCCGGTCGGCGCGAGCACCCACACGACCGGGTACAGCGTCCACAGCACGACGGTGAGGTTCCGCAGCGTCGTGAACGTCGCGTCGACGCGCGGGTCCGCGTCCCCGCCGAGCGCCGCGGGCAGCGTGTACAGCAGGCCGTACAGCAGCCCGGCGTACGCGACGCAGCCGACCGCGTAGAACGCCCACTTCTCGGGCGCCGGCACGAGCGCGGCGCCGACGCCGGCCGCGATGACGACGACGTCGACGGCGACGAGCGCGACGTACGCCCGCCGGCTCGGCCGCGACAGCATCGCGAGGTAGAGCACGAGCAGCGGCGTCGTCGCCAGCCAGTCGGCGTACCGCGCGAGCTGGACGGTCACGCCGTCCACGACGAGCGAGCCGACGCCGAGCGCCATCAGCGCGTACGCGACCGCGGCGATGCCGGTGACGCCCGCGAGCACGGCGTCGAAGCGGCGGTGGCTGGGGTTCCGAATCGCGTCCCGAATCGGGAACAGCGTGCCGAGGGCCATGCCGACGGCGCCCACCCAGAACCACGTCTCGGGCGTCACTGCAGCTCACCCCCGTCGCCGCGGGCGTCGAAGTCCGAGAGCAGGTCCTCCAGGGTGACCGCGCGCTCCGCGAGCTCGGCGGCGGCGTCCCCGACCTCCGAGAGCGTCTCCGTCTGCTCGTCCGCCGCGTCCGCGACGTCCGTCGACTGCGCGGCGGTCTCCTCGCTGATGCTCGCGACCTCGTCGACCGCCGACGCCACCCGGGAGGCGGCCTCGGCCTGTCGGTCGGTGGCGTCCCGGATCTCGCCCGCGGCGGAGTCCGTCTGCGCGACGAACTCCACGACGTCGTCGAGCGCCTCGGCGGTCTCGTCGACCGTCGCGCGGCCGTCCGCGACGTGGCCGCTGGTCTCCCGCATCTCGTCGGCGACCTCGCTCACCTGCTCCTGGAGGTCCACGAGGCGGTCCTCGACGTCCTGGGCGGCGGCGTGGGACTCCTCCGCGAGGCTCTTGACCTCGTCGGCGACCACCGCGAAGCCGTCGCCCTCCGCGCCAGTGCGTGCGGCCTCGATGGACGCGTTCAGCGCGAGCATGTTCGTCTGCTCGGCGATGTCCGCGATGACGTCGACGACCTCGCCCACGTCGTCCATCTCGCCGTCGAGGTCGTCCATCGCGTCCGCGGCCGCCGCGGCCTCCTCGGCGACCTCGTCCATCGTCGCGACCGCGTCGTCCGCGGCGTCCTGTCCGTCCTCGACCGCGTCCGCCGCCTGCCCCGCGGTGTCGGCCAGCGACGCGACCGTCTCGGCGACCTCCTCGGCGCTCGCGGAGAGGTCGTCGACCTCGCCCGCGACCTCGTGGAGGCGCTCGGTCTGCTCGGTCGCGCCGTCCGAAATCTCGTCCACGGCGCCGGAGACGTCCGCGCTGGCGTCCATCGCGTCCGTCGCGCCGTCGTCGACCCGCGTGGCCGCCGTCGAGACGTGGTCCGCGAACGACGACGCGGCGGCGACGCTGTCCTCGATGTCGTCGAGCATCGCGTTCAGCGACCGGCCGACCCGCGCCATCGCGTCGTGCTCGCGGTCCGCGTCGACGCGCCGCGTCAGGTCGCCGCCGGCGACCGCCGTCATCGCGTCGTCGTAGTCCGCGGCCGCCGATTCCAGCGCGCGAGCCGTCTCCTGTGCGGCCTGGCGGGCTCGCTCGGCTTCCTCGCGCTGGGCCTCGGCCTCCTCGCGGGCCGCCTCCGCGTCCGCCTTCGCGGCCTCGGCGTCGGTCAGGGACGCCGACAGCGAGTCACGCATCCGACGGAACGATCCGGCGAGCGTCCCGAACTCGTCGTTCCGGTTGGTCTCGATGGTGGTGTCGAGGTCGCCGTCGGCCATCTCGTCGGCGCGCGCCGACAGCTGGCGCAGCGAGATCACGGTCGTCGACCCGAGCGTCACGCCGACGAGCGCGAGGCTCACCACCGTGAGGAGGATGAGCCCGACGACGCTGGACGCGACGTAGTCGCCGAGCGCGAACGCCTGGCTCGCGGGCGCGTGCACCATCACCGTCCAGTCCGCGCCGGCGACGGGCGCGGCCGCCATCACGGTGCCGCCGTTGTTCACGAACGTCGACTCCGACAGCGAGCGTTCGAGCATCGACTCGCTGCCGTCGTGGCTCGCGAGCACCTGCGAGGCGTCCGTGTGCGCGACGTTCGTCCCCTCGCTGTTCACGACGACGGTGTGGCTGCCGTCGACGACCTCGCCGAACCCGCTCGTGAGCGCGTTCACGCTCACCACGTAGACGAGGTGCTTCTCCGACGCGCCCTCGACCGGCGACAGCACCGCGACGACCGGCGAATCCGCGCCCGCGACCTCGTACGGCGCCGTCACCGCGACGTCGTCTGTGCCCTCGAACGCGGGCGGGTCGGTGGCGTACGCCTCGCCGCGCTCGGCGGCGTCCGCGCCGACCGCGTCGTCGCTGGAACTCTCGACGATGCGGCCCTCGGCGGCGTCGTAGTAGTGGACCGCGGTGACGCCCTCGGGCAGCGAGTCGCTGGCCGCGAGGTCGTCGAGGAACCCCGCGATTCGAGTGTTGTCGCCGGACGACAGCGCCGGCCGCGTGGACGCGAGCCGCGTCTGGCCGCGCACGTTGTCGAGGAACGCGTCCAGTTGTGCGGCGCGAGCGTCCGCGTTCGCGGACAGCTCCGTGCGCACGTCGTCCTGCAGCTGGTCGTTCGTCTGCTGGTACACCATCGCGCCGACGCCGACCGCGATGGCGACGACGACGAGCAGCGCCACCGCGAGCTTCGCGGCGTAACTCCCCCTGACTCGTTCGAACTGGCGGGCTAACCCCATCTTCCTCCCTCTCGTCTCCGGGACGAGACAAAAGGGTTGGCCCCCGATTTTCGCTCGTGATACTGTCTCGCGGCGAGTCTCGCCGGTTGGACGTTCGGGGTATCGACGCGACGGCCGCGCGGCTCAGAGCCCGGTCGGGTGGTCGAGGAACGTCGTCTCCAGGTCCCAGTCGTCGGCGACGTCCCGGAGGGCGCGCACGCCCAGTGTCTCCGTCGCGTAGTGGCCCGCGAGGAACACCGAGATTCCGGCTTCGCGGGCCTCGTGGTAGAGCTTCTGCTTGCCCTCGCCGGTGACGAACGCGTCCACGCCGTCGGCCTCGGCCTCCCGGATCCAGTCCGCGCCGCTGCCGGTGACGATGGCGACGTCCTCCAGCGTCTCCGGCCCGAAGTCCAGCACCTGCACGCCGTTCTCGGGGTCGAGTTCGGCCGCCAGCGCCTCCCGGAGCTCCTCGGCCGTGAAGCCCGAGGTCGCGGTCCCCCGGGTGCCGACGTGTTCGCCGGCGTGTGCGCCGAACGGCGCGCGGTTCTCCAACCCGAGCAGGTCCGCGACGCCCGCGCCGTTCCCGAGCTCGGGGTGGCCGTCCAGCGGCAGGTGCGCGGCGTACAGCGCGCAGTCGGCGTCCACGAGCCGCCGCACGCGCTCGTACTCGCGGCCCGTCACCGAATCCAGCCCGCCCCAGACGAGGCCGTGGTGGACGACCAGCAGGTCCGCCCCCCACTCCACGGCGTCCTCGATGGTCGCGACCGCGGCGTCCACCGCGAACGCCACGCGCTCGACGTCGGCGTCCTCCGGGCCGACCTGCAGGCCGTTCGTCGCGGCGTCCTCGTAGTCGTCGACGCGCAGTCGCTGGCCGTACTCCGCAGTGATGTCCGAGAGGTCCATGTTCGAGTAGCGTGCGCGCCGGGAACTTCTAGGCGTCGGCGCGGGAGAGCCGACCGCAGTACGAACGATAGCCTTTCAATCGTCGGATTTGAACAGGAACACCGAATGTACATCGTCATCGTCGGTGCCGGCGACATCGGCACGCCGCTCATCGATACCGCCACGCGGGGCGGCAACGAGGTCGTCGTCATCGAGCGCGACGCCGAGCGCGCCGAACGCGCGTCCCGGCAGTACGACTGCCTCGTGATCAACGACGACGCCACCTCCAAGGAGACCCTACAGGACGCGGGCGCCGACCGCGCGGACGCGCTCATCTCGACGACCGACCGGGACGCCGCGAACGTGATGGTCTGCCTGCTCGCCCAGGAATTCGACGTCCCCCAGATCGTCTCGGTCGTCCACAACCCCGAGCACATGAACCTCTTCCGGCAGATCGGCGTCAACACCATGCAGAACCCCCAGAGTCTCATCGCCGAGTACCTCTACCGCGCGGTGAAGAACCCCTCTATCGTGGACTTCATGCAGATCGGCGAAGAGGCGGAGGTGTTCGAAATCGTCGTCGAGGAAGGCGCGCCAATCGCGGAAAAGACCCTGAAGGAGGCCGACCGGGAGAACCTCATCGGCCCCCAGATGCTCATCGTCGCCGTCGAGCGCGACGGCGAGGGCGACCCGATCACGCCGCGCGGGGGCACGCGCATCGAGGCCGACGACCTGCTCACGGTCTACTCCGGCGAGGGAGCGACCGAGGACGTGACCGCCGTGTTCAGAGGCGCCGAGGACCGCTAAGATGCCCCGCCGGAACGACGGCCTGCTCCCGACGGACCTCGAAATCATCCTCCGGGACGTCGGCTCGCTGCTGCTGATGGAGGCCGGGCTGATGACCGTCACCACCGTCATCGCGCTCGGATTCCGGGAGTTCCACGCCGCGCTCGGGTTCCTCGTCGCGGGCGGCGTCACGGCCGGCCTCGGCGGCCTCGCCAACCAGCGGTTCGCCGACGCCCCGGACCCGAAGATGAAACACGGGATGGTCATCGCCGCCGGCGGGTGGCTGATGGTGGCCGTCTTCGGCGCGCTCCCGTTCCTGCTGACCGCGTGGCTGACGCCGCCCGCGGTCATGGACACGTTCGTCCCGGCAGCCACCGACACGAGCACGTGGGACCCGATCGCCGTCGGCGGCACGACGACGCTGTCGAGTCTCGCGTACTTCCGCGACCCGCTGCACGCGTTCTTCGAGAGTATGAGCGGGTGGACAGGCAGCGGCCTGACGATGGCGGTCCACGAGCCGTCGCTGCCGCACGCCGTCCAGTGGTGGCGGTCGTTCATCCAGTGGGTCGGCGGCGTCGGCGTCATCGTCCTCACCGTCTCGATCCTCGCCCGGCCCGGTAGCGGGAGCTACGCGCTCTACCAGAGCGAGGCCCGCGAGGAGAAGATTCACCCGAGCGTCGTCTCCACCGTCCGCACGGTCTGGAAGCTCGTCGTCGGGTACACCGTCCTCGCGTTCGTCCTGCTGTTCGGCGCCATCCGCGCGAGCACCAGCGAGTACGCCGAGTCACTCACCGTGTGGGAGACCGCGTGGCAGGCGCTCAACCACGCGATGACCGGGCTCACCACGGGCGGGTTCTCCGTCACGGACAACTCCATCGCGACGTACAACTCCCCGCTCGTCGAGACCGTCCTCCTCCCAATCATGATTCTCGGCGCCATCGCGTTCCCCGTCCACTACGTCGTCCTCCGCGACCGGGAGCTGAGCGAGCTCGCGGCGGACCTCCAGACGCGCTGGCTGTTCGTCCTGCTCGCGCTCGGCGTCGGGGTCCTCTCGCTCCAGAACGTCCTGACAGTCCCCTCGGCGCCCGGCGCGTTCGCCACGCAGTCGTTCCTGCCGTTTCCCGCGCCGAGCCTCGACGCCGCGCAGCTCGACGCCGCCCGGGACTCGACGTTCCAGTGGGTGAGCGCGCTGACCTGCACGGGCTTCCAGTCGGCGCCCATCGGCCGCTGGCTCGCCGGCGCGAAGCTGCTGGTCGTCGGCGCGATGGTGCTCGGCGGCGCCGCCGGGTCCACCGTCGGCGGCATCAAGATCATCCGCGGGTACACCATCGCGCGCGGCATCATCTGGCAGTTCTCCCGCGTGTTCCTCCCGAAGAACGCGGTCGTCACCGCGCGCATCGGCGACCGCACGCTCGACCGCGAGGCGATGGAACAGGAGTTCGGCGAGGCCGCCATCGTCACGCTGCTGTGGCTCCTCGTCCTCGTCGCCAGCAGCGTCGTGCTCGTCAACGTCGCCGGCCCCGACTTCACGTACGCCGACGCACTCTTCGAGGTGGCGAGCGCGCAGGGCAACGTCGGGCTCTCCTCGGGCATCACCGGGCCGGCGATGTCGCGGCTCGCCGAGGCCATGTTCGTCCTCAACATGTGGGTCGGCCGCCTCGAAATCATCCCGGTGCTCGTGTTCGTCCGCGCCGCGATCTCCGGGCTCGACCCCTAACGCGGTCGCCTCCCCGCTGTCACTCCTCGTCGACTTCGACGCGCCCGAGGAACGACCAGTGGGGCTTCGCTCCGCCCTCGATCTGCGGCTCCTCGGTGACGTGGTAGAGGTACGGGCCGTGCGGGCAGTCGCTGCAGCCCTCGGGGCAGTCGAACTGCTTGACGACCTCCGTGTACCCGTCGTGCTCGGTGACGCGAAGAATGTCCTCCCCAGGAGCAGGCGTCACCGGAGATTCTCCCTCGTGGTGGTGCTGAAGGAGCTCGCGAGCGAAGACGACGGCGTTCCGAAGCTCCTCGGGCGACAGGTCGCTCAGGTCCGACGCGACCGCCTCGGGAAGCCCCTCCGGCGGCGTCGGGCGGTCAGAGGACTCGACCATAGTCGTCCTACCCACCCCACTCACATAACGACTCGGCCGATTCCCCGGGAGTGAGGTCGCCGCGTGCTACAGTTTGCTGGTCGCCTCCGCGAGGGACGCAGCGTCGACGAACACGATGACGTGGTCGCCGACCTCGACGACGGTGTCCCCGCGCGGGACGACGAACTCCCCGTTCCGGGTTATCGCACCGACGACCACGCCGTCCGGAAGGTCGGCTATCGACTCGCGAATCGGCCGTCCCGCGAGCACGCTGTCCTCGTCGACCGTGATTTCGAGCACTTCCGCGCGGTCGGTCTCGATGATGGCGACGTTCTCGGCGTGGCGCTCGCGGGTGAACCGCGTGATCTCCTCCGCGGTCGTCTCCCGGGGGTTGATCGCCGCGTCGACGCCGACCGTCTCGAAGAGGTCGACGTACTCCGCCGAGTCGACGACCGCGATGGCGCGCTTCGCACCGGCGCTCTTCGCGATGAGCGACGCCAGCAGGTTCTTCTCGTCGTTTTCGAGGACCGTGACGACGATGTCGACCGCTTCGATGTGTTCGCGTTCGAGGAACTCCCGGTCGGTCGCGTCGCTCTCCAGGACCGTCGTCCCCTCCAGCAGTTCGGCGAGTTCGCGGGCCCGGTCGTGGTCCCGTTCGACGAGCCGCGGCTTCAGCCCGCGTTCCTGTAGCAGGCGGGCGGTGTGGTAGCCGACGTCGCTGCCGCCGACGACGAGGACGTTCGGCGTGCCGTCGCTGTCCGGTGCGAGCGCGTGCGAGAACGTCTGGACGCTCTCCGGGCTCCCGATGACGATGACAGCGTCGCCCACCGACAGCACCGTCTCCCCGCGCGGGACGACCACGTCGTCTTCGCCCAGCACGGCCGCGAACGTCAGGGAGTCGTACTGGTCGGCCTCCCGGACGGTCATCCCCGCGACCGGGCTCGACTCGGGGATCGTGAACTCCGCCATCTGGACCAGCCCGTCCGCGAACAGCTGGACGTCCCGCGCCGCCGGCAGGCCGACGACTCGCACGATAGTCTCCGCAGTCAAGACGTTCGTGCCGACCATGTGGTCGACGCCGAACGCGACATCCGAGTGCTGCCACGTCCGGAGGTACTTCGCGCTCTTCACCCGAGAGATGGTGAATGCGCTCGAAACCGCTTTCGCGGTGCTGCAGACGATGATGTTCGTCTCGTCGGCGTCCGTGCTCGCGATGACCATGTCGGCGTCCTCGACGTTGGCCTCTTCGAGGACGTCGAGGTCCGTCCCGTCGCCCTCGACGCCGAGCACGTCTGCGTCGTACACGAGACTCTCCACGCGGCTCTCGTCGGTGTCGACGACGGCGACGTCGTGGTTCTCGGAGAGACTGGTGGCGATGGCGGTCCCGACCTCGCCGGCGCCGACGACTACGACGTACACCGGCGACCCTCCGACTCGTACATACCCGTGTTCTTCACGAGGGGGCCGGAAGTGTATTGCCCTCCCCGGAAGCGGCTCCAATCCCCGGGCTCGGTCACCGCTGCCAGAACGACGGCGTGAGGATGACGAGCACGGACAGCACTTCGAGCCGGCCGATCCACATCAGGAACACCATGTAGAGCTTCGAGGCGTTCGTGAACGGCTCGAAGCTGTTCATCGGACCGACGACGCCGAACCCCGGGCCGATGTTCCCGAGCGTCGCGATGGCGACGCTCATCGCCTCCAGCCCGGACAGCGTCACCTCACTCGCGCGGAAGCTGTCGAGGTACAGCAGCATCGTGGAGGCGGCGAACAGGCCGAGAAACAGGAGGACGAACACGAGGACGTCACGGATCGTCTCCTCGTCGACGACGTCTTCGAGACGTATCGCCCTGACTGCGTCGGGGTGGACGGACGTGAACAGCGACCGGCCGACGGCGCGCTTGACGAGCACCCAGCGCACGATCTTGATGGAGCCGGCGGCCGACCCCGCGGAGCCGCCGAGGAAGTACGCGAACAGCAGAATCGTCTGCGCGGACGCGTCCCACGTGTTGAAGTCCATGCTCGCGTACCCGGTGGTCGTCACGATGGCGACCACCTGGAAGAGCCCCTGCCGGAGCGCGTCCTCGACGTTCCCCGGGATGGTGCCGACGTTCGTCGGCGTCTCCGCGAGCCCGACACCCGCGAACAGGACCGCGGAGACGACGGCGCCGAACCCCACGACCGCGAGCAGGTACGACCGGAACTCCGTGTTCCGCGTGAGCCGCTCCGGCTCGCCCTCGAGGACGTACCAGAACAGCGCGAAGTTCGTCCCGGCGACGAGCATGAACGGAATCACCGCCCACTGGACGACCGGCGAGAACGCCTCGACGCTCCGGCCCTTCGGGGAGAAGCCGCCGGTCGGCAGCGTCGTGAGCGCGTGCGCGACGGCGTTGTAGAGGTCCATCTCGGGCGCGACCCCGGCGACGTTGAGCGCGTAGTAGACGGCGGCCGCGAGCACCGTGAACGCGGCGTAGATGGCCCACAGCGCGCGGGCGGTCTCCTGGATGCGCGGCGTGAGCTTCTCCAGGTCGAGCCCGGGCGCCTCCTGGTTGATGACCTGCGCACCGCCGACCGAGAGCTTCGGCAGGATGGCGACCATCAGCACGAGGATGCCCATGCCGCCGAGCCACTGGGTGAGCTGGCGCCACATCAGCATCGCGTGGCCGTGCCGCTCGACGGAGATCACGCCGAGGACGGTGGCGCCCGTCGTCGTGAACCCGCTCATCGACTCGAACAGCGCGTCGACGGGCGCCGCGACGGTGCCCGTGCCGGCGACGAGGTACGGCACCGTCCCGACCAGCGGGACGACGAGCCACGAGAGGCTCACGAGCAGGAACGCCTCGCGGTTGCCGAGCTCGCCGCCGGTGTCGGCGCGTTCGAGCAGCGCGCCCAGGCCGACCATCACGACGCTCCCCGCGAGGAACGGCAGCGGGTCCTCGCCGTAGTACAGCGCGAGCGCGAGCGGGAACAGCGGCGTCACGCCGATGTACTTCAGCACCGTCCCGACGTAGGCGACGCTCACCCGGTAGTCGACGTACGTGCTCGGCGTCCAGGGCATCGAACACCAGAACAGTCGAACGGCGGACAGATGGCCGTTACGGCACCGACCGGGCGTCAGGCGTCCGCGTTCGCGTGCACGAACTCGCGGACGAGCTTCGCGGCGAGCGTCGCGGCCTGCCCGTCGTCGCGGTCGTTGACCTCCACGACGTCGAACCCCACGGCCTGTGGCGCGAGCGCGCGGACGAGGTCCCGCATCGTCGCGGAGTCGAGGCCGAACGGCTCCGGGGTGCCCGTCCCGGGCGCGTACGCCGGGTCGGCGGCGTCGATGTCCACCGAGAGGTACACCGAGTCGTCGACCTCGGGCGTCCAGTCCGCGGCGTCCTCGGGAGAGAGCACGGTGACGTCCCCCTCGGCGGCGCGCTCCCACTCGGCCTCGTTGCCCGAGCGCGCGCCGACGACGACGGCCTCGTCGGCGACGTCGAGGGCGTGCCGAGTGACCGTCGAGTGGCTGAGCTCGTCGCCGTCGAGGTCCTCGCGGAGGTCGAGGTGGGCGTCCAGCGCGACGAACGTGTCGGGCTCCGCGGCCCGCACGCCCGCCACCGAAACCGTGTGCTCGCCGCCGAGCACTACCGGGGCGGCGTCCGCCCAGCGGACGTCAGTCAGCACGCCTTCGAGGTAGTCGAGGTACGCGGCGGTGTCGTGCCACGCGTGGACGTCGCCGTAGTCGGCGACGTGTAGCTCGGAGAAGTGTGTCCCCGTAGCGGGGTGGAAGTCCTCGAACGTTCGAGCGAACTTCCTGATGCGGTCCGGGCCGAAGCGCGCGCCCGGACGGAACGAGGTCGAAACGTCCAGCGGCGCGCCCACGACGACGTGGTCCGCGTCGCCGAACGGCTCGTCGGCGGACTCGTCGACGGGGCTGGCGCCGGGGAACATCCGTTACTGGACGATCTTCCGCTGGCCCTCGAACTCGAGGTACTCGATGTTGTCGTCCGCGGAGAGGTCGAGGTCCGCGGGAATCTGCATGGTCACGGTCTCGTACGTCTCGAGGTCCATGACCTGCGCGACGGTGTCGGACTCCATGGAGACGACCTGGCCCTGCTTGCGCTCGATGATGGGGATCCAGACCTTCGCGTCGACGGGCTGGCTGAAGCTGCGCTTCTTCTCGTCGAAGACGCCCTCCGCCTCGACGCGGGCCTTCGCGCTGCCGTGCTTGCCGGGCTTGGCAGTGCTGTAGGCGTTGATCTTGCACGGCGTGTCCTCGATCATCACGTAGTTGCCTTCCTGCAGGTCACGGACTTCCGTCTGCTCTTTCGCCATACGGCGCGATTCACGCCTGCCGGGTATAAACTGTTTGGAACGCGTTCCGGCCGGGAGAGGGCCCCACACTCGCGGAGACGGCCAGAGACGTGTCGAGTGAGAACCACTCAAAGCACGGTGTCGACGCGCGCGAGTCCGTCCCAGAGTTCGTCAGTGGGCAGCCCGAATCCGAGCCGGAAGTAGCCGTCGTAGGACTCGCCGCCCGTGGAGAAGCAGTCTCCGGGTGCGAGCACGACGCCGGCGTCCTCCACGACTGTCCGACAGAACTCTCGGGAGCCCGAGAAGCCGTCCGGAACGCGCAGGAACACGTTACAACCGACGGGGTCGGGCCAGTCGAGCCCGTGTCGGCGTGCCCACTCCGCGGTGATCTCGCGGTTCTCCCGGACGTGGTCGAGTGCGTCCGAGCGCAGCGCTCCCTCCTCGCCGTCGAGGACCTGCCGGGCGACGTGCTGGCCGAACTTCGACGGCGAAATCGTCGTGTAGTCCTTCCAGCGCTCCGCCGCCTCGACCACCTCTGCCGGACCGGCGAGCCACCCGAACCGGAGGCCCGCGAGCCCGTACGCCTTCGAGAGGCTCGCAGTGCTGATGCCGCGCTCGCCCAGGCTCGCGACCGGCGGCACCGGGTCCTCGGCGAGCAGCCGGTACACCTCGTCGCAGAGCAGGTACGCGTCCGCGTCCGCGGCGAGGTCGTACAGCGCGCGAATCGCCTCCTCGGGGTGCCGTCTCCCGGTCGGGTTGTTCGGGTTGTTGACGACCACGAGTTCGGTCTCGGGCCGAATCGCGTCGGCGACGGCGTCCACGTCGAGCGCCCAATCCGGTTCGTCCAGCGGCACCCGCGTCACGTCGCAGATAGAGTCCGGGACCGCGTGGAGGCTCTGGTACGTCGGCGTGACGACGACGGCGTGGTCGCCCGGGGACAGGAGCGACTGGAACGCGAGGAAGTTCGCTTCTTGGGTTCCGACGGTGCAGACGACTTCCTCGGCGCTCCGGCCGTACTCGGCTGCGATAGCTTCCCGAACGTCGGGCGCGCCCGCCGTCGGAATCACGTAGCCGAGGTCGCCGGGGTCGGTGTCGAAGCGGTCGGCCGGGAGGCTGCGAACGCCGCTCTCCGCGAGCATCACGTCCGCGTCGTGCTCGTACTCGGCGAACCACCGCTCCAGTTCGAACGGTTCGACGTCCATCAGACGTGGTCCTCCGGCAGCAGGTCCGCGAACGCCTGGTCGTCGAGCCACTCGCAGAGCGCGACCAGCTGCTCGGTCGCCGCCTCGAACAACTGCTCGCCCTTCTCCGCGCTGGCGTCGGTCTGGTCGCCGAGCACGCCGTTGCCGGTGTTGTCCGCGGCGTCGTAGAACGTCCGCGAGCCGTGCATGACGGTGTCGGCCTCGTCGACGCTCGCCACGCCGCCGTCCCTCGCTTCCGCGAGGCGGTCGTCGTGGACCAGTTCGGGTTCGAGGTACTGAATCATCGACGTCTCCTTCGGGCCGCCGTGCGGGCCGTTCTGCGCGAACAGGTCGCCGACGAGGTCTGGAATGCTCTCGTCCCACATCCACTCGATCGCGTACGCCACCTCGTCCTGTCGGAGGCGCGTGCCGACCTCGCGGAGGTGCGGGACGTTCCCGCCGTGCGCGTTCACGTAGACGACGCGGTCGACGCCGTGGGCGGTGAGATTCCGCGTCAGCGATTCCACGTACTCCCGGAACACCGGCGGTTCGACCCACATCGTCCCGTGGAACTGCCGGTGGTGGCC
This sequence comes from Halobacterium sp. R2-5, assembly GCF_011734195.1. Taxonomy (NCBI): domain Archaea; kingdom Methanobacteriati; phylum Methanobacteriota; class Halobacteria; order Halobacteriales; family Halobacteriaceae; genus Halobacterium; species Halobacterium sp. R2-5. Next base: position 344,832 of record NZ_JAANTH010000002.1, on the reverse strand, counting down.
GCTCACGCCGACGTTGACCGTGGGCGTACAGAGGAATCCAGTGCGGTCGGCGGCCTCACGGGCGAACGCCTCCGCGATGACGTGGTCGGTGGATTCGGGGAGGTGCGGGCCGTGCTGCTCGGTGGAACCGAGCGGTACGAGCGCCAGCGACTCCTCCTCGAAGTACGTGCCGAGGTCCGGCCAGGCTTCGTCGCCGAGGTACATCACCTACAGCAACGGACGGGCACGAGCAAGAATCTGGCGCCCGGAGTCAGTCGTTCCGGCGGTCGCGGAGGTTCTGTCGCGTGAACTGCGGGGCCGCGCGCATACCGCTGCGCTTCCTGAACGACCGGTAGAGGCCGGCGCCGACCGCGAACGTGAACGCGCCCATGACGCCCGCCGCGAGCAGGTCCGCCTCCGTGTAGAGGAGCGCGGTCGTCGGCACGCTCGTCGCGAACACCAGCCCGAGCACGACCCGGCGCGCCAGTCGGTCGATGACGCCGTCGCCGTCCTCGATGTCGGCGCGAACGTGGAGGTCCTCTCGCTCCACGCGGTCGAGCGCCGACTCCAGTTTCGGCGGCACGCGGACCGCGGACTGCGCCGAGCGCTGGAACTGGTCGGCGGTCTCCTCGGCGTACTGCCGAATCGACTCCTCGCGGTACCCCTGCTCGGTGAGGTACTCCGTCGCCACCGTGATGAAGTCGAAGTCCGAGTCCAGCGTCACGCAGACGCCCTCCACGACCGTCGCCACGCGCAGTACCAGCGCGAGGTTCGACGGCAGGCGAAGCGGGAACTCGTAGATGGTGTCCTCGACCTTCCCGACGATCTGCTGGACGCGGTACGTCTCGATGTCCTCCCCGCGGGCGTCCTGGATCGCGAGCTCCATCACGTCCGCCATCGTCGCGCGGTCGGCCTCCGGGGAGAGCGTCCCCATCTCGATGAGCGCGTCCAGAATCGCGTCGATGTCCTGGTTCGCGACCGCGATGTAGAAGTCCACGATCTTCTCCTGGACGAACGCGTCGACGCGCCCGCTCATCCCGAAGTCGTAGAACACCACCGCGCCGTCGTCCCGCACCGCGAGGTTCCCCGGGTGCGGGTCGGCGTGGAACACGCCGTCCTCGATGATCATCTGGAGGTACGCCCGCTCGACGGTTTCCGCGACCTGCGAGCGGTCGACGTCCCGGCGGTCGAGCTCCTCGACGTCCGAGATCTTCGTGCCCGGGATGTACTCCATCGTGAGCACGCGGCTGCTGGAGTGCGTGTCGTAGACCTCCGGAATCACGACCTTCGGGTCGTCCGCGAAGTTCCCGCGGATCTCCGTGAGCATCTCCGCCTCGCGGCCGTAGTCCATCTCCTCGCGGATCGTCTTCGCGAACTCGTCTGCGAGGTTCCGCAGGCTGAACGCCCGCGACTCGCCCACGAAGCGCACGATGACCGGGAGCGTCCAGCGAATCACGCGCAGGTCCGCGTTCACGAGGTCCTCGATGTCCGGCCGCCGCACCTTCACCGCGACCTCGTCGCCGTCCACCTTCGCGCGGTACACCTGCCCGAGGCTCGCGCCGCTAATGGCGTCCGTCTCGAAGTCGTCGAAGCGCTCGTCGACGTCACCGAGCTCGTCTTCGAGGACGACGCGGGCGTCCTCCCAGTTCGCGGGCGGCACGCGGTCCTGGAGGTCCGCGAGCACTTCGACGTACTCCGGCGGCAGCACGTCCGGCCGCGTCGACAACAGCTGCCCGAGCTTGATGAACGTCGGCCCGAGCGTCAGCAGCGAGTCCAGCAGCCGGCGCGCCCGCGCCACCCGCATCTCCGGGGTGACGCGGCGCCGCCCCCCGAACAACACGTACCGCCGGCGGTCCCGCAAATACCCCCACAGCAGCGGGAGGAACTGCCAGACGACGGCGACGAACCGCCGGTACGACCGGAGCAGCGCCACTCGTCTTACCCCTCGACGGGCACGGTGTGGCCGTCGCCGCGCTTCGGAACTCGGACGTCGAGCACGCCGTCGTCGACGCTCCCGGACGCGCCCTCGGTCGCCGCGTCCGGCGGCAGCGGCAGCTCCAGTTCGAGGAACAGCGACCGCTCCTCGACGCGGTACTCGAACCCCGCGGGCACGTCCTTCTCGCGGCGCGCGTCCACCACGAGCGTCCGCCCGTCGATGCGGACGTCCACGGAGTCCGCGCTCGCGCCCGGCACGTCCACCACGAACGCGTACGCGTCGTCGCTCTCCATGACGTCCACGAACACCGAGTCGGGCAGGCTCCGCAGCGCTTCGCGCAGGCGGGACATGCACGCCTCTTGGGTCGGCGCGGCGTTAAACCCGGTGGTCGTTGGCGGATACGACCGCGAAAACGGAGAGGGGAGCCGTCCGAACCGGACGGCCGCGCTCGCGTCGGGGGAGAGCGCGAACGCGCAGAGAGTGAAACCGGCTGTGCTCGACACACCAGTTGCGTGCTGAGAGACTGTGACGCGGGCCGCGTCGGTGGGGGTACGCGGCCCGGCGAGCGTCGGCGACGCGGGAGGGGGAGTGGCGTCGGCGACGCGAGTGACGCTCAGTGTGCCCTGACCGGCGGCGTGCGTCTGCCGCCACCTGACCCAACAGTCGCCGGGGTATTCAACGATGCACTCCGTCGCCCCGGATTCGAGACGGTTAAGCCGAATTAAGCGCGGTTTCGCGCCCACACTGCGGCAGGCGCGTCGGACACGCACCTGCTAACGGTGGTCGGGTCGAGCGGCGGTTCGGGCGCGCAATCGACGGGTGGGAACGCCCACGCGGCTCACGGCTCACTCCGTTCGCCGTTCGCGGTAACGTGGGCTCCCTGCGGTCGCCCACGCGGCTCACGCATCGCTGCGCTCCGCGTTCGCATCAACGCGGCGTGCCGCGCGGCTCACGGCTCACTCTGTTCGCCGTTCGCGGTAACGTGGGCTCCCTGCGGTCGCCCACGCAGCCTTTACCCCGCCCCCCACCCAACTGACGCCCATGACCGAGCACGACCGGCACGACGCCGGCTTCAAGGAACGAACGCGCGTCGAGGCCGCGCGAGAGCGGTTACTCGACCGGGTGGCGGTCCACGACCGCACTGAGCGCGTCCCACTCACCGAAGCGGACGGGCGGACCGTCGCGACGGCCGTCACGGCCGAGCAGAACGTCCCGCACTACCGGCGCGCGGCGATGGACGGGTTCGCGGTGCGCGCCGAGGACACGTTCGGTGCGAGCGACCGCTCGCCCGCGGTGCTGCGCGAGAACGAGGCCGAGCGCGTGCACACGGGGAGCGCGCTCCCGGAGTGGGCGGACGCCGTCGTGATGGTGGAGCAGGCGAACGCGGCGAGCGGCGAGGTCGAGACGTTCGACGCCGTCGGCGAGGGCGAGAACGTCGCGCCCGTCGGCGAGGACGTCGCCGAGGGCGACCGGCTCTACGAGCCCGGGCACCGCCTGCGGCCCTCGGATCTCGGGCTGCTGAAGTCCGTCGGCCTGCGCGAGGTCGAGGTGTACGAGCGCCCCGAGGTCGCGGTCATTCCGACCGGCGAGGAGCTCGTACAGGACGACCCGGGGCCCGGCGAGGTCGTGGAGACGAACGGCCTCACTGTCTCCCGGCTCGCGGAGCGCTGGGGCGCGAGCGCGCGCTACCGTGACATCGTCACCGACGACGAGGCGGCGCTCCGGGACGCAATCGAGGCGGACCTCGACGCCGACGTGGTGGTGACGACCGGCGGCTCGTCCGTCGGGGAACGCGACCTCGTCCCGGAGGTCGTCGAAGACCTCGGCGAGGTGTTCGTCCACGGGGTCGCGCTGCGGCCCGGCCACCCCGTCGCGCTCGGCGAAGTCGACGACACGCTCGTGGTGATGCTGCCCGGCTACCCGGTCGCGTGCATCGTGAACGCCGTGCAGTTCCTGCGGCCCGCAGTGAAGCGCGCCGGTGGGATGCCGATCGACGATCCGCCGAGCGTGCAGGCTCGGCTGGACGGGAAGATTCGCTCCGAACCCGGGGTGCGGACGTTCGCGCGCGTCCGTCTCCGCGAGGACGGCGGGGAGACGGTCGCGGAGCCGGTGAGCGCGAGCGGGAGCGGCGTGCTCTCCAGCGTCGCGCTCGCGGACGGCTGGGTGGTCGTCTCCGAGCAGGCGGAGGGCATCGACGACCGCGAGGGAGTCGCCGTACAGAACTGGGAGGCCCACCGATGAGCGACCGCAAGCAGTTCCGCGACCTCGCCAGCCCCGAGGAGGCCCGCGAGGTCATCGCCGGCCTCGACCTCTCACCGGGCGTCGAGCGCGTCGACTTGGACGACGCGGACGGCCGCGTGCTCGCGGACCGCATCGACGCCCGCCTCGACGTACCGGGGTTCGACCGCGCGAAGGTCGACGGCTACGCCGTCCGCGCGGCGGACACGTTCGGCGCGAGCGAGACCGACCCCGTCGAAATCGAGTGCGTCGGCGACATCCACGCGGGCAGCGAGCCGGACGTGAGCGTCGGCGACGGAGAGTGCGCGGAGATTTCGACGGGCGCGCCCGTTCCCCCGGGCGCGGACGCCGTGGTGATGGTCGAGCGAACTGCCCGAGACGAGGACACGGTGACCGTTCGAACCTCGCTGGCGCCCGGAGACGGCGTGATGGTCGCGGGCGCGGACGTCGCGGCGGGCGACCGCGTGCTCGGCCCGGGGACGCTGTTGACGTCCCGGGAGATCGGGCTGCTCGCGGCGCTCGGCGTAGAGACGGTGCCGGTGCGCGCGAAGCCGAAGGTCGGCATCGTCTCCACCGGGGACGAACTCGTCCGGCCCGGCGGCGACGTGAGCCACCGCGCGGGCCAGATTTACGACGTGAACAGCTACTCCATCGCCGCGGCGGTGCGGGACGCGGGCGGCGAGCCCGTGCTGTACCCGCACGCGGGCGACGACTACGAGGAACTGGAGCGCGTGCTGCGGGACGCCGCGGACGACTGCGACCTCGTGCTCTCCTCGGGGTCGACCTCCGCGAGCGCGGTCGACGTCGTCTACCAGGTCGTCGAGGAGCGCGGCGAACTGCTCCTGCACGGCGTCAGCGTCAAGCCCGGGAAGCCGATGCTACTCGGTGAGATGGGCGGGTCCGCGTACGTCGGGCTGCCGGGCTACCCGGTGTCCGCGCTCACCATCTTCCGGGCGTTCGTCGCGCCCAAGATCCGGGACGCGGCGGGCCTCCCCGAGCCGCGTTCGGCGACCGTCGAGGGGACGATGGCGGTCCGCGAGCGCTACGCCGAGGGACGCACGCGCCTGATGCCCGCCGGGCTCGTGGAGTCCGGGGACGGCGAGACGCTCGTCTACCCAGTGGACAAGGGCTCGGGCGCGACCACGAGTCTCGTCGAGGCCGACGGCACCGTCACCGTGGACGCCGACACGGAGTACCTCGACGAGGGCGAGACCGTCGAGGTGGAGCTGTTCTCGCCGGACGTCCGCCCGCCGTCGGTGTTCGCGGTCGGCGAGCGCGACCCGGGCTTCGACCGCGTGCTCGACCGCCTCGCGAACCCGCGGTTCCTCGGGCTCGGCTCGCGAGAGGGCGCACGCCGCTTACGGAACGGCGTCCCGGACGTCGCAATTACGACGGGTGACAGGGGCGACGGCGAGGAGCTCGCGTCGTGGACCCGGGAGTGGGGGCTCGTCGTCCCCGCCGGGAACCCGCTAGGCGTCTCGGGAGTCCCAGACCTCGTGGATTCGGGCGTGACGCTGTCGAATCGCACCGGCGCGAGCGGCCTGCGGGACGCCTTCGACGACGCGCTCGCGGAGTTAGCGGACGAGCGCGACACCGACCGCCGCACGCTTACGGGGGAAATCGACGGGTACGAACGCGAGACGAAGGGCACGGAGAGCCCCGCGCGGGCAGTCTTGGAGGGCGACGCGGACGCCGGCCTCGCGCTGCGCGCGACCGCGGACCGCCTCGGCCTCGACTTCGTGGAGCTTGGCGAGCAGCCGGTGCGCGCGCTCGCGAACCCGGAACGCGCGGAGAAAGACGGCGTACAGGAACTCGTGGACGTGCTCGACGACCTCGCAGACGTCCTCGACGGGCTCGCCGGCTACGAGGCCTAATCGGCGCTCCGGGGGGTGACGAAGAGGTCGTCGAAGGACTCGACGCGGCGGTCGCCGAGCACGCAGCGCCCGCGCTTGTGGGGGTCGTGGCGCTCGACGTGGACGCCGTCCAGACCCGCGTTCCGCGCGGCGCCGACGTCGCTCGCGCCGTCTCCGACGTAGACGCCGTCGTGGTCCGGGCCCGCGCCGACGTCGGCGAGCGCGAGCTCGATGGGGCGCGGGTCGGGCTTCCAGCCGATGTCGTCGTCGCAGCAGACCACGACGTCGAACCAGTCGCCGATGTCGAGGCTGTCCATCACGGGCTCGGTGAGGAACTCCGCGCAGTGCGTGACCACGCCCACGGGGCCGTCGAGGTCCGCGACGTGCGCGGCGTCGTCGTAGAGGTACGTCGCCTCCGCGCGCGCCATCGGGTCCTCGACGTGGTGGAACGCCTCCCAGAACGCCGACGGCTCGAACCCCCACTCGCGGAGCTGGGCGTTCCGGGAGCCGCCGAGCCCGTGCCACAGCACTTCCGCCTGGTAGTCCGAGAACTCGTGGCCGACCCGGGCGCCGACGCGGTCGAACACCTCGCGGGTGTACGACCACTCGGTGTCGACGAGCGTGCCGTCGAGGTCGAACAGCCAGACGTCGTAGTCGGAGGGCTGCATCGGAGCAGGCACTACGACGTCGTGGGGCAAATGCCTTGCCCTCAGTCCTGGACTTCCACGGAGCTCCCGAGGTACTTGTTGAGGACGTCGGCCGCGCTGTCGGCCTTGAACAGGTCGAGGTTCGCGCCGATTTCCGCCTTCAGCGCGTCGTAGTACTCGCGGTCGGTCTCGAACGCGCGGTACTCCACGGAGTCGACGTCCACGGCCAGCGCGTCCTCGGTGAGCTCCCGGAAGTGCCCGGGGTCGCCGATGTCGCCGCGCCAGAGGTTGTCCCGGAAGAACAGCCACCCGGGCTCGCCGGGCTCGGCGGCGACGCGCTGCATCCGCGTCTCGAACGTCTCCGGGTCGACGCGCACCCCGTACTCGGGGTCGAGGCGGAACCGCACCGCGAAGACGTACCGGGCGTCCATCCTACTGGAGTTCGTCGCAGAGCTCCGCGAGCTCGACGTCCTGCTCGGTGACGCCGCCGGCCTCGTGGCTCGTGAACCGGACTTCGACCTCCTCGTAGCGGATCCGGATCTCGGGGTGGTGGAACTCCTCCTCGGCGAGCTCGCCGACCTCGCTGGCGAACGCGACGCCTTTGAGGTAGTCGTCGAACTCGTAGGTCCGCGTTATCTCGTCGCCGTCGAGCGTCCAGCCCTTCGGCGCTCGCTCCTCGATCTCGTCGTCGGAGAGTAACTCGGCCATGCACGTAACGTCACGCGCCAGTCACATAACCGTACCCGCCGACAGAACAGCCGCTAGTCCTCGGACTCAGCGGGCGTCGCCTCGCCCGTGGCCGTGTCGAACGGCATCCCGTCCTCGAAGTCCGGGTCGAACAGCTCGAGCGCGGTCGCGATGGTCGACCAGTCGTCCTCCTCGGCGGCGTCCCGCAGGCTCTTCGTCGGCGCCGCCAGCAGCTGGCTGACCAGCGCGTCCGCCATCGACTCGAGGACCTCGCGCTCCTCGTCGGAGACCTCGCCCTCGGCGGCTTCGAGCTTCGAGACGGCCGTCGACACCTCGCGGGCCTTCAGGCGGTCGGCGCTCTCGTACATGCGCGCGATGACCTCGTCGGCGCGCTTGCGCTTGTACTGGGAGAGCAGGCGCTGGAACTCGGCTTCGAGCATCGCCTCGACCTCGCGGGCGGCGTCCCGGCGCTGCTCGCGAGTCGACTCCGTGACGGCTTCGAGGTCGTCGAGGTCGTGGACGGAGACGCCGTCGACGGCCGCCGCGTCGGGCGCGACGTCCCGGGGCTGCGCGAGGTCGACGACGGTCGTCTCGCCCGCCTCGGCGAGCGTGTCCTCGTCGAGGAGGTACTCGGGGCTGCTGGTCGCCGTGACGACGACGGCGGCCTCGTCCGCGTGCTCGGGCGCTGCCTCCAGCGACGCGGTCTCCGCGTCCGCGTCGACGGCGGCCGCCACGCGGTCCGCACGAGCGGGCGTGCGGTTCGCGACGACGACGCGGTCGACGCCCGCGCTCGCGAACGCCTTCGCCGCGAGCGCGCCCATCTCGCCGGCGCCGACGACGAGCGCGGTCGCGCCGTCGACGTCTACCTCGCCCTCGACGAGCCGGACGGCCGCGCTCCCGAGCGACGTGACGCCCTCGTTGATTGCGGTCTCCGTGCGAGCGCGCTCCCCGACGTGGATGGCCTTCGTGACCGCCTGCCGGAGCACGTGCCCGATGGCGCCGGCGTCCTGGGCGGTGTCGTAGGCGTCCCGCACCTGCCCGAGAATCTGGTCCTCGCCGACAACGAGAGATTCCAGGCCGGCGGCCACCCGGAGGAGGTGGCGCAGGCTCTCCTCGTGTCCCATCGAGACGGCGCCCTCCGCGGCCGGGTCGAAGCCCGCGGCGGCGAGCGCTCGCCGCCCGCTGCGCGGCTCGTCCGCGACGACGTACGCTTCCGACCGGTGGCACGTCTGGACGACGAACGCTTCCTCGACGGCCGGCTGGACGAGCAGTTCCTCGAGGGCGTCCGCCTCGCTGTCCGCACTCGCGGCCTCCAGTTCCGAGAGGGAGGCCGACTCGTGGGAGACGCGCACGCCCGAGACGACGCCAGTGTTTCCGTTCACGTGGACCACTCTGAATTGCCCACGACGTCGGCGACGACGTCGTCGGCTACTTGGCGAGGATTTGTCCCACCGGTACGTAAACCCTTCCAAACCGGCTCCGAGCGCACCACCGCCCTGACGGCGTCTCGCCGCGTCTCCGGGTCGACGCCCGCGGCCTTCAGTTCCGCGCGCAGCGACGCGGTTAAGTCCGCCATACCGCCGGCACCCGCGAGGTCGTCTTCGAGGCGCTCGCGGAGGTACTTCGAGAGCGCCGGGCTCGCGCCGCCCGTCGCGACGGCGACGGTCACGGGGTCGTCGCGGACCGTCGCCGGTACCACCACGCTGTCGGCCTCGCGGCCGCCCGACTCGTCCGCGCGGTTCACGAGCGCGCCGGCGGCCCGCGCCGCGGCGACGAACGCGTCGTTGACGGCCTCGTCGTCGGTCGCTGCGACCACGAGCGCCGGTTCCGTGCGGTCGACCCACTCCGTCGCGTCCCCGGGCTCGGGCGCAGCCTGCACGCGCTCGGCGTCCCCGAAGTCCGCGTCAGCGAACTCCGGGCTGAGCGCGACCACGTCGGCCTCGCGGGCGAACCGGCGGGCCTTCCGCGCGCCCACCGGCCCGCCGCCGACGACGAGCACCGTCTCCCCCTCGAAGTCGTGGAACAGCGGAATCACGGCGTCTGCCCCCGGTTCCCGCTCATGCGGTGTTCGCGTCCGCGCGCTCGGCCAGCCGGATGCCCGTCTTCTTCAGAATCCGCGTCGAGAACAGCGTGTCCCAGTCGCCGTCGCCGACGTCCCAGTACTCGTCCATCACGTCCCGCACCTGCTGGACGCGGCGCTGGCTCTCCTCATCGGTGCGGCCGTGAGTCATCGCGAAGAAGTTGTAGTCCCAGACGCCGTCGTGGCGCGGCCGCTGGTAGCAGTGCGTGACGAAGTCAAGGCTCGCGACGGCGGGACCGACCTCGTCGACGACGTCGTCGGGAACGTCCCAGACGGTCATCCCGTTCTCCGTGTACCCCAGCGAGTAGTGGTTCGGGATGACGCCGACTCGGCGCACCTTCTCCTCCTCGTTGAACCGGCGCAGCGTCTGCACCACCCAGTCGGTGTCGTGGCCGATCTCCTCCGCGACCGCCTGATACGGCGTCTCCACGACGGGGAGGCCGTCCTGGACCTCGATGACGAGGTCGCGCTCGGCGGGCGTGAGGGTGTCGCGGTCGGTCGGGTCCGGCCGCGGCCCCAGGTGCGAGAGGTCGACGTCCCCTTCCGGGATAGGGCCGTCGACGAGGAACTTCGCCTCCACCCGGAACTCCCGCTGTTTCGGGAGGTTGTACGTCTCCTGGCCGGTCGCTTCCTCGATCTCCGCGAGGACGTCCTCGACGTTCTCGTCGTCCGCGACCGACACCACGAACCACATGTTCAGGTGCGGGTGCTCGCGCTCGTAGTTGTGCGCGACCTCCCGGAAGCCGTTGACCGTCTCGGCGATCTCCTCGAACTCGTCTTCCGGAGCGTGCATCGCCACCAGCGAGGCGTTCCCGCCGATCTCCTCCGCGTTGATGAGCGCGCCGAACCGCGTCAGCACGCCCTCGTCGTCGAGGCGCTGCACGCGCTCGAGGAGCTCCGCCGGCTCGATGTCCACGCCCCGCGACCGGAGCGCGTGCGCCGCCGGCTCGAACGGCCGGTGGACGACCGGGAACCCCCCCTGGAACGCGTTCAGCACCGCGCGGTCCCGGTCGTCGAGGTCCGCAATATCCATGGGCGCATCTGCGTCCGCACGAACCATAAACGGCCCGACTCGCGCGCCGACGCGGACGAATCGGGGACGGAGCTACGGCTCGTAGCCGTCCTCGGTGATGCCGACGACGCGCTCGACGCCGTCGAGGGCCTCGATGTCCGCGACGACGGCGTCGTGGTCGCCAGTCGCCTTCCAGTACAGCACGAGGTCGAACGTGCCCTCGCGGAGCAGCTGCTGGCACTCCCAGACGAACTCGTCGCCGTCGAGGGTGAGCCCCTGGTGCTGGTTCACGCCGAACTCGTCGCTGTCGTTGCCCGAGTAGACGTACGTGTCGCCGACGTCGGCGTGCTCGGCGACGGCGTCGCCCGCGTCGAGGGTGAGCTGGTGGAGCAGGCTCTCCGCGCTGGACTCGTAGCTCGTGTGGACGACCGCGCCCGCCAGCTCGATGTCGCCGGGCTGCAGGAGTTCGACCGTCTCCCGGTAGAGGTCCTCGTTGACCGTCTCGCTCATGTCCGAGACGAGACGCTACCCGGCCATACGTGTGGCGGTTGCCGCGCGCTCGCACTCGGCCCGCTGGGCACTCACGCGATGGTTTGGCGGCGCCTAACTATCCGGGTGGCGTGCCGAGCAGTGACGAGACGATGCCCGGCCAGTCGATTACGTCGACGAGCGAACAGAAGGCTGATACGTGAGTCCACCGTCCACTCGCCCGATGCGAACGTGGCTCCGCTCGGTGCTGCACAGCGGCTACGAGCGCGTGCTCCGTCACGAGGTCGACGGCGCGCCCGAGCACGTCGCCGTCATCCAGGACGGCAACCGGCGGTACGCCCGCGAACAGGGCAAGGACGCGACGGCGGGCCACAGCGCGGGCGCCGAGACCACGGAGAACGTCCTCGACTGGTGTGCGGAACTCGGCGTCGAGGAGCTCACGCTGTACGCGTTCTCCACGGAGAACTTCGACCGCCCCGAGGAGGAGCGCCAGCACCTCTTCGACCTCCTCACGGAGAAGTTCCGGGAGTTCGCGGACGCCGACCGCGTCCACGACCAGGGCGTCCGGATCCGCGCCATCGGCGAGATCGACATGCTCCCCGAGCGCGTCCGGGACGCCATCGAGTACGCCGACCGCCGGACGGCCGGCTACGACGACTTCACGCTGAATATCGCGGTCGCGTACGGCGGCCGGGCGGAACTGCTCGGCGCCGCGCGCGGCGTCGCGGAAGCCGTCGACCGCGGCGACCTCGACCCGGATGACGTCGACGTCGCGGAGATCGAGGCGCGCCTGGAGACCAGCCCCGTGCAGGACGTCGACCTCATCATCCGGACCGGCGGCGACGAGCGCACGTCGAACTTCCTGCCGTGGCACGCCAACGGCAGCGAGGCCGCCGCGTTCTTCTGCACGCCGTACTGGCCGGAGTTCTCGAAGACCGACTTCCTGCGCGCCGTCCGCACGTACGAGTCCCGGGAGGCGTCGTGGCGCCGCACCCGAGCGGAGCGCGCGCTCGCGCTCGTTCGCGCGCTCGGCAGCGAAGTCGGTGAGGCCCGCCGCGTGCTCGACAAACTTCGCGACCAGCTCCCCGACCCGCCCGAGGACATCGAAGCCGAGGGGCGGTCCGCGGACTGACGCGGCTCGCTACGCTTACCGCCCGAACCTGCGCTGTCTGTTCTCGTAGTCCAGCACCGCGCGCAGGTAGTCGCGCTTGCGGAAGTCCCGCCAGTTGACGTCCGTGAAGTAGAGCTCGGAGTAGACGGACTGCCAGATCATGAAGTCGGAGAGGCGCTCGGCGCCGGTCTTGATGACGAGGTCGGGCTCCTCGGGGAAGACGAGCTCCGACTCGACGACGTCCTCGTCGACGTCCTCGGGCGCCATCTCGCCGGCGTCGACGGCTTCCGCGACGCTCTGGACGGCGGTCGCGAACTCCTGTTTGCCGCCGTGGCCGACGCTCACCTGGATGGGGGCGTCGGCGCGCGCGTCGTCGTCGGGGCCGCGGACGGCGACCTCGCGGGGCGCGTCGACGCGCGCGAGCTCGCGTTCGAGCGTCGGGACGGCGGCCTCGTCGAGGACGCTCACGTAGACGGTGACGCGGTCGGCGCCGTAGTCGAACGCCCACCCGAAGAACTCCGAGAGCGTGTCGTACGCGCCGGCTTCGAGGAGGTCGCGCTCCGTGATGACGAGCGCGACGTGGTCGGGGGCGTCGGCGTCGTGGCGGCGCACGCGCAGCGCGAGGTAGCGGTCGTAGAGACCCACACGGGAGCGTGCGCCGGCGCTCCACAAAACCTTGCGGGTCTCGAAGGCTGTCGGGAGGACCCGCGCAGGCGTCGGGTCTCGTGGCTCCCGCTTCGGGGAAGTTAAGTAGGGTCCAAGGCAACCCACGACGGACGTGAACTGGAGTCTCCGGCGCGCCGCCGCGTTCGCACTCGTGGCGTCGCTCGCGCTGGTCGCGCCGCTGCTCGGCCGGGCAGCGGCCGCCCCGTTCGTGCTCGTCGCCGCGGCGGCCGCCGTCGTCCCCGACGGCCGGCTGTTCGAGGTGTTCTCGACCGCCCGCGACCGCCGCGAGGGGCGGCTGTGGACGCTCGTCGGCTTCGCGCTGGCGGCGGCGGCCATCGGCTTGCTCGTGCCGCTGTTCGACGTGCCGGTGGGCGTGTTCGTCGCGAGCGTGCTCGTCGTCGGGTACGGCGACCTGGGCCGCCGGCTCGTGCTCGCGGTCCGGGAGAGCCGCGCGCTCTCGATGGTCGGGTTCGTCGTCCTCGGCGCGCTCGCGGCGTTCGCCGGGCAGGCCGTCGCCGCGTCGCTCACCGGCCAGCCCGCGAACTACCCGTACTGGGTGTTCATCGGAGCGAGCGGCGGGCTCGCGGCCGGCATCCTGCGGTCCGTGTTCGTCGGCCGGGACGACCCGGTCGTGCTCGTGACCGTGGCGCTGCTGCTGTGGCTGTTCGCCGTGCTCGCGCCGTTCGAGGGCGTGGCGCCGGCGACCGCGTGGGAGCGCGTCGTCGTCGCCCTCGCCGTCACCGCCGCGTTCGGCTACGTCTCGCACGCCCTCGACGCGACCTCGGTCGCGGGGATGCTGACCGGCGTCCTGCTCGGCCTGCTGGCGGTCGTGCTCGGCGGCTACGGCTGGTTCGTCGTGCTCATCGCGTTCTTCGCCGTGGGGAGCCTGACGACGAAGTTCCGGTACGACCAGAAGCTCGAGCGCGGCGTCGCCGAGGAGAACGAGGGCGCCCGCGGCACCGGGAACGTGCTCGGGAACTCCGCGGCGGCGCTGGTCGCACTCTTGCTGTACGCCGCGCACGCCCACGTGCCGCTGTCCGACCTCGCGTACCAGTTCGCGTACGCGGGAGCGGTCGCGACGGCGCTCGCGGACACGCTCTCCAGCGAGGTCGGCGGCCTCTTCGACACGCCGCGGCTCGTCACCACGTTCGAGCGCGTCGACCCCGGGACCGACGGCGCGGTGACGTGGCAGGGCGAACTCGCGGGGCTCGCGGGCGCCGCGCTCATCGCTGCGCTCTGCGTCGCCGTCTTCGGATTCGGCGCCGTCGGCGCGGCGCTCGTCGTGGCTGCCGGCTTCGTCGGGATGACCGCGGACAGCGTCGCCGGCGCACTCATCGAGGGCGGCGTCGTCGGCAATCAGGGCGTGAACTTCCTCGCGACGCTGTCGGGCGGCATCGCGGGCGGCGCGCTCGCGCTGCTGGTCGGCCTCGCGTAACGGAACGCTTCCGAGAACTCAGTAGTCGTCCGCGGTGTGGACGCGGACGCTCGCGGGCTGCTTGACGAACTCGCCGGTACTGGTACCGACGAGCTTCGCGACCCCGCGCTGGGCGGCGACGTCGAGCAGGCGCTGCGTGACGGAGCCGTCGACGACGACGATTCGGGGGACCGTCTCCGCGGCGTCGAGCGTCTCGACGGCGCCGTCGGCGTCGCCCTCCGAGAGCACGTCGAGGTCGTCGCTCAGTAGCCGAATCGTTCCGGCGCCGACGACCGCCTCGACGTGGTCGGCGACGGTCTTCGGCGCGGGCTCGGCGGGCTCCGCCGGGGATTCGGGTTCGGACTGGACGGTGCTCGCGGACCCGCCGCCGGCTGCGGGGGCGGGCGTCGCGCTGCCGTCGGTCGCCGCGGTCGCCTCGTCGGGCGACGCCTCGACGGTGGCGACGGAAGCGTCCGCGGCTTCGGCGGGCTCTGCGGACGCGTCGGCAGCTGCCTCGTCCTCGTCGTCTTCGCTCCCGCTCACCGGCACTGCGGCGTCCACGGGCGTCTTCTCGCGGAGCGCGACGTCGACGGCCTGTCGGGAGAGGTCTTCGACGGACTCCCCCGTGGGCGGCCGCGCGACGTAGTCCAGGTCGCCGACCTGCTGGAGTTCGCGGAGGATGAGGTCGCCGCCACGGTCCCCGTCGAGGAACGCGGTCGCGGTGCGGTCGGCGGTGAGGTCGGCGACGGCGTCGGGGACGTTCGTCCCCTCGACGGCGACCCCGTTCTTGATGCCGTACTGGAGGAGGTTGACGACGTCCGCGCGGCCCTCCACGACGAGCACGGCGTCGCTGGTCGCGACGTTCGGGCCGGCGGGCAGGCCCTCGTACTCGGTGACGTCCTCGACGCGGACGCTCTCGCGGACCTCGCGGAGAATGTCCTCGGAGTCGATGGCGCCCTCGTCGAACGCGGACGCGAGCAGCTCCTTCGCGCGGTCGACGATCTCCCGGCGCTTGGCGGCGCGGACGTCCTCGATGCGCTCGACCTCGACCTGCGCGCGACACGGGCCGATGCGCTCGACGGCCTCCAGGGCCGCCGCGAGCGTCGCCGTCTCGACGCGGTCGAGGCTGGACGCGATGGTGATGGTGCCGAACGACTGGCCGCCCTCGCTGTCGACGGAGACGTCGATGCGGCCGAGTTTCGCGGAGTCCTGCAGGTCGCGGATGTCGAGGTCGTCGCCCAGTAGACCCTCTGTCTGCCCGAAGGCGGCGCCGACCACGTCGGTTCGCTCGACGACCCCGTCGGCGACGAAGTCCGCGTGGATGAGGTACTTCGCGGTGTCCTCCATCAGTATTGTTCTCTCCTAGAACTATGTACCCGCGCGGGAAATAGCTGTCGCGACGCCCGCCTGCGACGCCGCAGAGCCGCCGAGAGTCGGCCGAGTTTCCGAGAAGCGACCGCACGCGGGCGACCACGCCGGGACTCCCGAGCGCGAGACGAGCTGACGACGACGCCTTCGCGTTCGCCAGATAGTAGAAAAATATTCTACGGACCGATATTCGGAGATTTTCAGTAACACTTAACCCGATTAGGTAGACAACTAGCGCTAACATGCCCTCGCGTTCGGCGCTCGGTTGGGGAATCGTCTTCGTCGTCCTCGTCGCGCTCGCGATACCGTGGTTCCTGTGGGACGACGCCACGATGGTCGCCGGTCTCCCCGTCTGGGTGTGGTGGCACGTCGGCTGGATGGTCGTCACCGCCGGGGCGTTCGCCGCGTTCGCGCGCCGCGACTGGGGGACGTTCGCGGGGGTGGCGAGATGAGCGCGCTGCTGGAAATCGGCATCGTCGCGGCGTACATGCTCGTCGCGCTCGCGGTGGGCGCCGTCGCGTACCGCGTCACCGACCGCACCGCGGAGGACTACTACCTCGCGGGCCGCGGCCTCGGTACCGGCGTGTTGCTGTTCACGACGTTCGCGACGCTGCTGTCGGCGTTCACGTTCTTCGGCGGCCCGAACACCGCGTTCTCCTCCGGGCCGGAGTGGATTCTCGTGATGGGGCTGATGGACGGCGTGCTGTTCGGCCTGCTGTGGTACCTGCTGGGCTACCGCCAGTGGCTGCTCGGCCGCGCGCACGGCTACGTCACGCTCGGCGAGATGCTCGGCGACCGCTTCGGCTCGAAGACGCTCAGGGGACTGGTCGCGGCCGTCAGCATCTTCTGGCTGTTCCCGTACGTCATGCTCCAGCAGGTCGGCGCCGGCACCGCCCTCGAAGCGCTCACGGACGGAGTCGTCCCGTACTGGGCGGGCGCGGGCTTCATCACGCTGTTCATGATCGCGTACGTCGTACTGTCGGGGATGCGTGGCGTCGCGTGGACGGACACCCTCCAGGGCGTGTTCATGCTGTCGATGGTGTGGCTGGCGTTCGCGTGGATCGCGAGCGCGCTCGCCGCCGAACCCGGCGGCATCGGCGCCGCGATGCCCGAGGGGTTCCGCGCGCTCGGCGGCGGCGTCTACTCGCCGCAGTGGATGCTCTCACAGGCCGTCGGCATCGCGTTCGGCGTGACGATGTTCCCGCAGGTGAACCAGCGCTTCTTCGTCGGGAAGTCCGAGAAAGTCCTGAAGCGCACGTTCGCGCTGTGGCCCGTGCTCGTCGTGTTGCTGTTCGTGCCGGCGTTCCTGCTCGGGTCGTGGGCGCAGGGCGTCGGCCTCGCGATGCCCGACGGCGGCAACATCCTCCCGGTGCTTCTCGCCGAGTACACGCCCGGCTGGTTCGCCGCGCTCGTCGTCGCGGGCGCGCTCGCCGCGATGATGAGCTCCTCGGACTCGATGCTGCTGTCGGGGGCGTCGTACTTCACGCGAGACCTCTACCGGCCGTTCGTGAACGCCGACGCCAGCGAGGGGTACGAGAACTACCTCGGGCGAATCGGCGTCGTCGTGTTCGCCTCCGCGACGTTCGTCGCGAGCCTGTTCACGCCCGGCACGCTCGTCGAAATCGGGGAGACCGCGTTCGGCGGGTTCGCGCAGCTCGCGCTCCCCGTCGGGGTGGCGATGTACTGGCGGAACACCACGCTCTCGGGGATGCTCGCGGGCGTCGGCGGCAGCCAGCTGTTCTACCTCGTGACGGTGTTCGGCCCCACGGTGTACGTCGGCGGATTTCCGGTGTTCGCGGACGCCTACTGGGGCTGGCTCCCCTCCGTCGTCGGGATGGCCGTCGGACTCGTGCTCACCGTCGGCGTCTCCGCGGTGACCGCGCAGGCGACCAGCGAGGACACGAGCGTCTACTTCGAGCCCGCGGACTGACTACCAGTCCGCGAGGCGCTCGGCGACCCACTCGCGGTGCTCGCGGAGGCGCTGCTCGCCCGCCTCGGTGAGCGTGAGCCGGTCGTGGACGCCGTCAGGTTCGCGGTCGACGATGCCCGCGTCTTCGAGCTTGTTGACCGCGCCGTTGAACCGCTTCGGGCGGATGCGCTCGTCGTTCTTCCGCTCTATCGCGCGCTTGACGGACTGCTTGGTGGGGTCGCCCTCGCTGGCGACGACCACGCAGACGTCCCGGCGCAGCCCCGAGGCCAGCCACTTGCTCATGGCCGCCTCGACGCCCCGGAGCGAGAAAACGCCTGCGCGACGCCGCGGCCCGAACGCGCGCCGTCCACACGGGCAACCTTTTGCCGGCGTTCCCCCAAGGGCCGGGCATGCAGACGCACGTCGTCCCGGTCGGCTTCGACTACGACCGGCTCATCGCGCCGCTGGTGCGCGAGCAGCTCGCCGTCGACCGCGTGATTCTCCTCGAAGGCGCGGTCGGCAGCGAGGCGAACGTCGAGTACAGCCAGCGCATCTCCCGCAAGCTCGAGGACGACTTCCGGAACCTCCTCGGCGCCGAGACCGAGCGCGTCTCCGTCGCGGACGTCTACGACTACGACACCGCCTTCGAGCAGGCGTTCGACCTCATCGAGGACGAGCTCGACGCCGACCCCGACGGCGAAGTCTGGGTGAACATCGCGTCGATGCCACGCACCGTCTCGTTCGCGTTCGCGACCGCCGCTCACTCCATCATGGTCGAGCGGCCCGAGGACCGCGAGCGCATCCACACGTACTACACCGCCCCCGAGAAGTACCTCGAAACCGAGCTCGCCGAGGAACTGCGCGCGAGCGCCGCCCTCCTCGAATCCGTCGCGGACGGCGACGTCGACGAGAGCGAGGTCCAAGAACAGCTGGAGGACGCCCGCGACCTGCTCTCGGAGTTCGACGAGCGCGGCACCACCATCGGCGCGAAGGAGATCGACGGCAGCCACGTCGTCGAACTCCCCGTCGCCTCCTTCTCGAACGTCAAGCCGTTCGAGGAGCTCATCCTGTTCACGCTCGGCGACCACGGCGAGTTCGCGTCCGTCAGCGACCTCGCGAAGACCGTCGCCGACGACCTCAACGAGGAGTACACCGACAGCTTCCGCTCGAAAGTCACGTACACCGTCGACAAGCTCGGCCCCGGCGGTAAGGGCTACGTCGAACGCGAAGAGCGCGGGAAGTCCTACCGCACCCGGCTCTCCCGCATCGGGGCGCTGTGGGTCCGAGCGCACCGGAACGACGACTAGCGCTGGCGGATAGTTCGCTTAGTGCTGTTCCCGACGGTGGCGTGGCCAACGCCTCCTGAAAGCCCTCGGGTGTCTGCGGTCCCGCGACTCGCTGTCGCCGAAAGAGCGCTCCGCGCTCTCGGACCACGCTCCTCGCTTCGCTGCGGCGCTTGCTTCGTCGGGGTTCCCGCAGACACCCTCGCCCTTTCAATCCGCCAGGATACCGGCTACCCGAGCAGCTACAGTCCGAACCCGACGTGGTCCTCCGGCGGAGAAATCGGACTTCTCGGCGGGTCGTCGGGGAGCCGGGGGTCGTTGTAGGCGCCGGGCGCGACGTCGTTCGGGCCGGCGGGGTAGAAGAGGCTCGCGAGCTCCTGAATCTGACCGCGGCCGACGGAGAGCTCGAACTGGCCGCCGCCGTACAGCGCGACGTCGCGCTCGAACGCCCACTCCAGGGTCTCGAAGAGGGATTCGAGCGTGCCGAATCTGGACGGCTTGACGTTCAGCCGGCGCACGTCGAAGGGCGCGTCGCGGACGTCGTCGAGCCCGTGAATCGGCGCGTCCCACGCGACGCGGCCGGCGTGCTCGGAGACGATACCGCGGGTGGCGGCCGTGACCGCGGGGTCCTCGACGGTGGCGTCGGGGAACCCCTCGAAGACGCGCTCGTAGAGCGCGGGGTCCGGCGACTGGTCGACGTCCGTGCCCTCGTAGTGGCCCTTCAGGTCGAGCACGCGGACGGCGTCGGTGTCGGCGAGGAAGTCGAAGGTCCCGTCGGGCCAGTCGGTGGTCGGGTCGAGTTTGAGTTCCGCGTCCGGGTAGCGGTCCAGCAGCGTCTCCACGCGCTTGGTGTCCCCTTCGGGGAGGCGGCCGCTGACGACGAAGCGCACCGGGTCGAGGCTGCGGTCGAGGCGCTCGCCGAGCGTCTCGCCGGCCTGCCGGAGCGCCAAGTCGAGCGCGGCGGCCTCGAACCCCCAGCGCCGGTAGTGCCGGAAGTCCTCGCGGTCGGGGTCGTCGACGGGCCAGAGGTCCGTCTCGTCGAGCGTAGCGGCGAACTCCGCGAACGTGTACTCGCCCGCGAGATCGAACGCCCCGCCGTCGGCCGTGTCGGCTTCGTGTTCGGCTAACGCGTCGTGGTGGGCGGTCTCGTAGGTGACGTCCTCGCCGCGGCCCGCCTCGCCGTCGCCGGACAGCGCGACGACCGTGGTGGCACGCGTGAACGCCGCCGTCTCGCGCTCCACGCGGTCGAGAGAGACCGAGTCGACGACCACTGGCAGGTCGGCTATCGCGTCGTACATGTCCGGACAGACGACGCCGGGACTGAAAAAGCGGGAGGACGGTCAGTCCGCGAGCCGAGACTCCAGAGTCTTCACGCGGGTCGCGAGCGCGAGGAACGTCGCGAGCAGCGTGAGCGCGACCGCGGCGGCCGCGGCGAGGTCGTGGGCGGGGACCGCGTGCGTGATGCCGCCAGTGACGACCTCGGCGCGCAGGACCGTGTGGTGAGGGCCGCCTGCGGCGCCGACGAAGTAGTCGACGACGTCGTTGAAGCCGTACCACGCCGCGGCGACCGCGACCGCGCCCACGGAGAACGTCGCGTAGCGGTGAATCACGAACGCCTCGACGGCCATCGCGAGGTGGCTGAGCACGAGGAACCAGTACATCGCCCACCAGAGGTCGCCCTGGCCGTTGACGACGAGCTGGACGAACGGCGTCCACAGCCCGAGCTTGATGCAGCCGAAGAACGCGAGCGCGTGCAGCCAGTCCGCGTCGAAGTCGAGCTTGTACGCGGCCAGCGACAGCCCGATGAACAGCGTCGCGACCGGGCTGTCGGGGACGACCGGCCACGCCAGCATCGGCGTGGCCTCGAACTGCACGCGGTAGTACCAGAACCCGAACGCGGTGCCGGCGAGGTTGATGGCGACGATGACCCACGCGAGCCGGAGCGCGACGTCCTCCAGCCAGCCGGGCAGCGGCGCGAGGTACCACGGGAGGTCCGACCGGGACGGCAGCGACATATCCGGGAGCGTCTCGGGACCGCCGCATAGCTCTGGCGGTCGCGGGGACGAGAAACGACGGCGGGAGCGGGTTCGGCTACCGTCCGAACAGCCGCTTGAGGATGCCGCGGTCGGCCGCGCGCTCGGCGAGCAGCATCGAGGAGTCCACGTGGTTCGCGATGTCGAAGTGCAGCGACCCGGTGGCGAGGCGAGCGAGCAGCCCCTGCGAGGTCGCGCCGATCAACAGCAGCGTGTGGTCGGCGGCGGCGTCGACGATCGCGCGCTCGACGTCACCGGAGGTGTCGACCGCGAAGTCGGCGTCCGCGAGGTCGTGGTCGGCGGCCCACGCTTCGAGGAACTCCTCGCCGGTCTCGCGTTCGTGTTCGCCGTCGACGACGCGCATGAGGGTGACTTCCGAGCCCGCGGTCTCGCGAAGCGACCGCGCGACCTCGGCGTTGAGGTCGGCGTGGACGCTGTCCACGACCGGCAGGAGGAGATTGGAGACGTCGAGGCCGCGGTCCTTGAACACGAGCACGTCCGCGGGGAGGCTGTTGGTGAGCTCGTCGAGCGGGCGCTCGGCGCGGCCGTTCGACCACAGCCGGCCCTCGCCCCAGCCCATCACCACGAGGTCCGCGCGCTTCCGCTTCGCGACGTCGAACAGCTCCTCGAACGAGCGGTGGGAGACGACCGTCGACGTCTCGCAGGGCACGTCGAACCCCTCGGCGACGTCACGGATGTCCTGCATCAGCTCGTCCGAGTTCTCGACGATGCGCTGGTGCTGGTCGAGCCGGTAGCCGCGGGGCGTCCGGTCGGGCATCTGGACGATGTGGACGACGTGGACGCTCGCGCCCGCCTCCCGACTGGCGAGCGTACACGCGAGCTCGACGAGCCGGGTCTCGGTCCGCGGATTCGAGATGGGGACGACGATGCGGTAGTTGTCCGCCTCGGGGAGCTCGCTCTCGCCGGTGTGGTCGATGAGCGGGACGTACGAGCGCCCGACGAGGCTGCCGAACAGCCACTCGCGGGCGGAGAGCTGGCGGTCGGCGCCGTCGAAGCGCGCCGACGACAGCCGGTGTTCGGTCGTCTGGAAGTAGTTGACGACGGTGACGAGCACGACGCCGCCGGCGGTGTTCCCGAGCAACACGGGGAGCACGAACTCCCAGAGGCCGGTGGTGACGAGGAGGTCGCCCTGGAGGACGAGGAACGTCATCTCGGTGAACGAGACGACGGAGTGGTAGAGGCCGCCGAGCGGAATCGCGAGGAACGCGATGTAGACGACGACGAGCCGGGAGATGGTGTCGCGGGCGGCGTACTCCACCCAGACGACGCCGGCGACGATGAGCCCCGCGAACGCCGCCTTCGAGAAGAGACTCCACCACGCCGTGGCGACGCCCGTCTCGCCGAGGTAGACGGCGTACTCGGCCGCGTCCGGCGAGATGACGCCGCCGAACGCGAGCGCGAGCGCGCCGAGCGCGCCGCCCGTGAAGTTCCCGAGGAGCACGACCGTCCAGTTCCGCAGCAGCGCGGGGACGCTGGCGAGCCGTTCGAGAGTCAGCAGGACCGGCGGGAGCGTGTTCTCCGTGTACAGCTGGTAGCCGCCGATGATGATGTAGATGAACCCGAGCGGGTACAGCAGCGCGCTCAGCACCGGGTCGCCGCCCGTCGACGCCGACAGGGAGACGTACAGCATGAACGTGATCGTGATCGCGAAGCCGGCCGCGAGCGCGCTGAAGAACAGCTCGCGGCTGCCCGACGTGATCTCCTCGTCGGCGGCGGCGATGATGCGCTGGAAGATCTCGTTCGACGTGAACCGGTCGCGGACGACCGACCCGACCGCGGGCGCGCCGCTCCGGGAGCGCTCGATGGCCTCCCGTACCGACTCCTCGGGGTCAGGCTCGTCGCTGTCGCTCATTGTCGGGCTTCCGGAGGCCACGTCCTAATCGTTTAGCATCTCGGTCCGCCCGGCCGTGCCGCAACCAACCCAATTAAGCGGCGGCGCACGCAACACCCTCGTATGGCTACCGAGACCGACCTCGAGGACTTGCGACGCGGCAGCGACCTCGTGAAACGCGGGTTCGCGAAGATGCAGAAGGGCGGCGTCATCATGGACGTCGTCAACGAGGAGCAGGCGAAGATCGCGGAGGAGGCCGGCGCCGTCGCAGTGATGGCGCTGGAAGCGGTGCCCGCTGACATCCGGAAGCGCGGCGGCGTCGCGCGGATGGCCGACCCCGCGGACGTGCAGGACATCGTCGACGCGGTCTCCATCCCGGTGATGGGGAAGTCCCGCATCGGCCACACGAAGGAGGCCGAGATTCTGGAGGCGGTCGGCGTGGACATGATCGACGAGTCCGAGGTGCTGACGCCCGCGGACGACAAGTACCACATCGACAAGCGCGGGTTCACGGCGCCGTTCGTCTGCGGCGCCCGCGACCTCGGCGAGGCGCTCCGTCGCATCGACGAGGGCGCGGCGATGATTCGCACGAAGGGCGAAGCCGGCACGGGCGACGTGAACCAGGCCGTCCACCACCAGCGCACCATCAAGGGCGCGATCCGCGAGCTGGAGGGGATGACCCACGAGGAGCGCGAGCACTACGCCCGCGACATCGAGGCGCCCGCGGAGCTCGTCCACGAGACCGCCGAGATGGGGCGGCTGCCGGTCGTGAACTTCGCGGCGGGCGGCATCGCGACGCCCGCGGACGCGGCGCTGATGATGCACCACGAGTGCGACGGCATCTTCGTCGGCTCCGGCATTTTCGGCGCGGAGAACCCCGAAGTGATGGGCCGCGCCATCGTGGACGCCGTGAACAACTGGGACGACCCCGAGCGCCTCGCGGAGATCTCCTCGAACCTCGGCAAGAGCATGAAGGGCGAGGCGAACGTCGACCTTCCCGAGGAGGAGAAGCTGCAGGGCCGCGGGAACTGAGCGGGTTTCGAGCGCCGATTTTCTCGCTCCGCGTTGGACCGAGAGTCCTCCGCCCGTAGCGCGCCGAACACCCCGTACGTGAGGGGGTCCGGGTCGTTGAGGGGTCTCTCGCAAGCCCCGCGCTGAAGTCGCTAACGCGCCAACTGGTACTAAATGGGGTCGACGTTAGTGCTCGACGCGAACGCGAGACACGGCGTGGTCGCGATTCGCTCGCTGGGCGCCCGCGGCGTGGACGTGACCGCCGGGAGCGCCAGCCGGTGGAGCGCGGGCGGGTTCTCCCGGCACGTCGACAGGCACGTCGTCTTCCCGTCGCCCGAGAACGACCCGTCGGGGTTCGTGCGCGACGTCGAGGCCGAAGTCCGCGCCCGGGACTACGACATGCTGTTGCCGATCAGCGAGGCGACCGTGGAGGTGGTCTCCGAGCACCGGGACCGCTTCGAGCCGGCGACGACGCTGCCGTTCCCACCCGAGGAGCAGCTGGCCGTCGGCGTGAACAAGCGCCGGACCGTCGAGGCCGCTCGCGAGCACGACGTTCCACACCCCGAGACGGTGCTGCCCGGGGAGGGCGGCATCGACGCCGCGGTGGACCGACTCGGCTATCCGGTGGTCGTGAAGACCCAGCGCGGCGAGGGCGGGAACGGCACCGCCGTCTGTCACACTCGCCGCGAGCTCGAGTACAGAACGCGGGACCTCCGGGCGTCCCACGGCCCCGTCATCTTCCAGGAGTTCGTCCCGAACGGCGGCGAGCGCGGCGTCTACACGCTCTACGGGGCGCCCGGCGAGCTGACCGCGCTGACGGTCCAGCAGCGACTCCGGACGCGGCCGCCGTCGGGCGGCGCGAGCACGTACCGGGAGACTGTCGTCGACCCGGAGCTGGTCGAGCTGGCCGACGAGTTCCTGGCGGCGCTGGACTGGTACGGGCTCGCGATGGTGGAGTTCCGCGTCGACGCCCGGACCGGCGAACCGCAGCTCCTCGAAATCAACCCCCGGCTGTGGGGGAGCCTCGCGCTCTCCGTGTACGCGGGCGTGAACTTCCCGTACCTGCTGTACCGGGTGGCGGTCGGCGACGAACCCGAACCCGACCTGGAGTACGACGTCGGCGTGCAGGCGCGGTGCCTGTTCACGGACGCCCTGCAGGTGCTCGACCGCGAGGACACGCTGACGGCCGTCCGGGAGTTCGTCACGCCGGCGTCGAAGCCGTGCTGTTACGATCTCGTGTCGCGCAGCGACCCGCTGCCGGCGCTCGGACAGGTGCTGTACTGGGCGTCGGTGTACCTCGACGACGAGGTGGAGGACGACGACGAGGGACCGGAGGCCGTGCTCCCCGAAGTGCCGATACCGAAGCGCTAGAAGCCGCCCCAGCGGATGTAGACCATCGTGGCGACGACCGCGAGCTGGAACGCGCCCTGCACGCCGCCGAGCTTGGCGTTCCGCATGCCGATGTCCGCGATGACCTGGCTGTCGGGGTTCTCGGAGGTCATCTGCTTGTACATCCGGACTTCGCCGGGCATCAGCACGCCGAACCCGAGGACGTTGAGCACGGCGACGATGGCGAGCGCGACGACGAAGACGGGCTCGGTCCACCCGAAGTCGGGGAGCGTGACGGCGAGGTACGCGACGCTGACGGCGAGCGCGACGCCGAACCACGCCCGCCAGCGCCAGTCGCCGAACGCGTCGAACTCCCAGCCGATCAGCAGCAGCGTGGGGACGAAGGCGACGAACGTGAAGATGGCGAGCCAGGCGTGCGCGTGCGAGAACAGCCCGGGCAGCCGGAGCGCGAGCGTGATACCGCCGGCGATGGTGACGGTGGCGAGCGACGGCAGGAGGAACGACGTCTTCGGGGTGAGTTTCCGGAAGAACGCCGCGCGCTGTTCGACGCCGAGGCTGCCGACGACGGGGCCGAGCACGATAGCCATGAACACGTCGATGCCCGTCCAGAGCACGCCCGCCATGACGTGGACGTACGTGTGGTGGACGACGTTCGCGACGGTCGTCGCGTACGCGAGCGCGAGCAGGGAGACACCGGCGACGCCGGCGGCGAACGGCGGGTTCGCGCGCACGGCGAGACCTCGTATCGTGCCGCGGACGCTCATCCGCCCACCTCTACCGGGTCCGTTCGTCGGCGATGCGCACTGCTCGGGGTGGTGTGCCGGTGCTGCACGTACCACTCGTTTCAATCCCGTATCATAATCGTTACGCCCGCCGATCGGGGGTGTGCGGAGCGCGCGCACGCCGCGCGCCCTCCACGAATGTCCGGTTTCGGAGGGCGAATCGGCGAACTACTCCGACAATCCGACATTCAGACGTATGTAGTGGGGAATGTGCCTAATATCCCCTTTGATGTATCGCCGTCTTGCGTTTTCGTCGATGCGGACGGACAATCGTGATAGATTCGGGAGGTGCGCTCGTCTGTCAAGGGGAAACACGTAAATACCCGGAGCCCGGCGAGACTGGTACGATGTCTCACAACGAGGCGCCCGGTGCAAGTCCGGGGGAACGAGTTCTTCCAGGGCACGTTAGCCCAACGTAACGAATTCGAGTCGGTACGAATCTTCGACACCACGCTGCGTGACGGCGAGCAGACGCCACGGACCTCCTTCAGCTACGACGACAAGCGCGCCATAGCGGCCGCGCTCGACGACGCGAACGTCGACGTCATCGAGGCCGGGTTCCCGGCCAACAGCGAGCAGGAGGCCGAGGCTGTCGCCGACATCGCCGCGTCCACCGAGACGACCACGTGCGGGCTCGCCCGCGTCGTGGAGTCCGACGTGGAGGCGGCCGTGGACTCGGGCGTGGAGATGATCCACGTCTTCGCGTCCACGAGCGACGTGCAGATCGAAGACTCGATGCACAGCACGCGCGAGGACGTCGTCGCGCGCTCGGTCGCCGCCGTCGAACAGGCGGCCGACGCGGGCGTCGAAGTGATGTTCTCGCCGATGGACGCCACGCGGACCGACCCCGAGTTCCTCGCGGAGATCGTCGAGGCGGTCGACGAGGTCGGCGTGGACTGGATCAACATCCCGGACACCTGCGGCGTCGGGACGCCGAAGCGGTTCGGCGAGCTCGTCGAGTTCGTCGGCCAGCACACGGACGCCCGCATCGACGTGCACACGCACGACGACTTCGGGCTGGCGACCGCGAACGCCCTGACGGGCGTGGAGTACGGCGCCGACCAGATGCAGGTGTCGGTCAACGGCATCGGCGAGCGCGCCGGCAACGCCGCCTTCGAGGAAGTCGTGATGGCCGCGGAGAGCCTGTACGGCGCCGAGACCGGCGTCGACACGACCGCCATCACGGAGATCTCGCAGCTGGTCGCCGAGCGCTCGTCGGTCCCGATTCCCGTCAACAAGCCCGTGGTCGGCGCGAACGCGTTCGCCCACGAGTCCGGCATCCACGCCGCCGGCGTCCTCGAGAACAGCGAGACGTTCGAGCCCGGCGTGATGACCCCCGAGATGGTCGGCGCCGAGCGCGAGGTCGTGCTCGGGAAGCACTCGGGCACGCACGCGGTCCGCGACCAGCTCGAGGAAGCCGGCTACGACCCGACGGACGAGGAAGTCCGCGAGGTCACGAAGAAGGTGAAAGCCCACGCCGGCGACGACGAAGTCGTCACCGACGCGGTCCTGCGCGCGTTCGCGGGTGAGGTCGGTGTCGACCGCGTGACGGAGGAGGTGAAGGCGTAATGCCGGCCGGCAAGCATTGCGCTCCCAGCAACGGCTTTATCTACCGAGGCCGCTTATCGGAGCACGATGTTGCCGCAGGCCGCGCACACGGGTCTTCTCGCGGGCAGCGGTGCGATTGTCGGTATTGTAGGGGCGTAAGCTCCCCTACTACCACTTCTCCCCCAGTCCGGAATCACCCACGACCGACAGCCACCGCAGCATCCGCAATGACACAGTCCACACGAACCGACCCGACACCGCGCGAGGGGTATCGATGACAGAACACGGCGCAGTCACGGAACCGGACGAGGCCGAGCCGGAGGCCGAAAGCGAGGCGACCGAAGCCGAGGGAGTCGACGCCGAGGAGGCCGAAGTCGCGAAGCGAACGGGCGCGGAGTCCGTCGTCGCGTCCCTGGAGGCCGCCGGCGTCGAGACGGTGTTCGGCGTGCAGGGCGGCGCCATCATGCCCGTCTACGACGCGCTGTACGACTCCGGTCTCGACCACGTGACGATGGCGCACGAGCAGGGCGCCGCGCACGCCGCGGACGCGTACGGCGCGGTCAGCGGCGACCCCGGCGTCTGCATGGCGACGTCCGGCCCGGGCGCGACGAACCTCGTGACCGGGCTCGCGGACGCCGACATGGACTCCGAGCCCGTCGTCGCGCTCACCGGCCAGGTCCCCACGGAGCTGGTCGGCAACGACGCGTTCCAGGAGACGGACACGGTCGGCGTGACGACGCCCATCACGAAGTCGAACTACTTCGCGTCCAGCCCCGACACGGTCGGTGAGGACGTGAGCACGGCGTTCGCGCTCGCGAGCCACGGCCGACAGGGGCCGACGGTCGTCGACCTGCCGAAGGACGTCACGACCGGCGAGACCGACGTCGACCCCGTCGAGCCCGAAGTCCCGGGCACCGTCGACGTGCAGACGCGCGCGGACGACGAGAACGTCGCGGCCGCCGCGCAGACCATCGTCGACGCCGACGAGCCCGTGATTCTGGCGGGCGGCGGCGTCGTGAAGGGCGACGCGACCGAGGAGCTGTACGCGTTCGCGACCGAGCACGAGATTCCGGTCGTGACGACGATGCCGGGCATCGGCGCGTTCCCCGAGGACCACGACCTCGCCCTCGAGATGGCGGGGATGCACGGCACCGGCTACGCGAACATGGCCATCACGCTGACCGACTGCCTGCTGGCGGTCGGCACGCGCTTCGACGACCGCCTGACCGGCGGCGTCGACTCGTTCGCGCCGGACGCCGAGGTTATCCACGTCGACATCGACCCCGCGGAGATCTCGAAGAACATCGAGGCCGACCACCCGCTCGTCGGCGACGCGGGCACCGTCCTCGACCAGCTCGACGAGGCGATGCCGACCTCGCCGGACACGGAGGCGTGGGTCGAGCAGTGCCGCGAGTGGAAAGAGGAGTACCGCCTCGACTACGCGGCCCCCGAGGACGAGCCGCTGAAACCCCAGTACGTCGTGGAGGCCGTCGACGAGGCGACCGACCGCGACACGGTCGTCACGACCGGCGTCGGGCAGCACCAGATGTGGGCCTGCCAGTTCTGGACGTACACCGAGCCGCGGACGTGGGTGTCCTCCCACGGCCTCGGCGCGATGGGGTACGGGCTGCCGTCGGCCATCGGCGCGCGCGTCGCCGCCGACGACGACCAGTCCGTCGTCAGCTTCGACGGCGACGGTTCGTTCCTGATGACGTGTCAGGAGCTCGTCGTCGCGGTGCGCGAGCAGATGGACATCACCGTCTTCGTGCTGAACAACGAGGCCATCGGGATGGTCCGGCAGTGGCAGGACGCGTTCTTCGACGGCCGCCGGATGGCCTCGGAGTACCCGTGGGTGCCGAAGTTCGACACGCTCGCGGAGGCGTTCGGCGCGGACGGCTTCCGCATCGAGGGCTACGACGACGCGCCCGACGTCATCGAGGAAGCGCTCGCCGTCGACGGACCCGCCGTGGTCGACGTCTACATCGACCCGACCGAGGACGTCTACCCGATGGTTCCCTCGGGCGGCGACAACGGCCAGTTCGCGCTCTCGGAGGACCACCTATGAGCGAGCGAGACACCGAACGAGAGGGACTGCCGGGGCCCGCCCCGGAGGACCGTCGGCGGCCGAAGGGCCGCCGGACCTCGCAGGGCATCCGCGTCGACCCCGAAGTCGAGGCCGAGCACCCGCCGCGGCGCACCGTCATCTCCGCGCTCGTCGAACACGAGCCGGGCGTGCTCGCGCGCGTCTCCGGGCTGTTCAGCCGGCGGCAGTTCAACATCGAGTCGCTGACCGTCGCGGACACCCAGAACGACGACTGGGCGCGCATCACGGTCGTCGTCGAGGAGCCCGACCCCGGTATCGACCAGGTCGAGAAGCAGCTAGAGAAGGTCGTCCCGGTCATCCACGTCCGCGAGCTCGCGGACGACGCGGTGACGCGGGAGCTCGTGGTGGTGAAAGTCGACGCCGACCGCCCCCACGAGGTCCACGCCATCACGGAGATGTACAACGGGAAGACCCTCGACGCCGGCCCGCGGACCATCACGGTCGAGCTGACCGGCGACGAGCAGAAGATCAACGACGCCATCGACGCCTACCGGCAGTTCGGTATCCGGGAGATCGCCCGAACCGGACAGACGGCGCTGGCGCGTGGCGAGACCAAGACAGCAGTCGTTCCAGACCACCTCAAATGACAGACGCAGACTTCACGCAGCCAGTGTACCACGAATCGGACGTCGACCGACGCTACATCGACGACAAGACAGTCGCCGTACTCGGGTACGGCAGCCAGGGCCACGCCCACGCGCAGAACCTCGACGACAGCGGGGTCGACGTGGTCGTCGGCCTGCGCGAGGACTCCTCGTCGCGGTCGGCGGCGAAGGCCGACGGCCTGCGCGTGGCCTCTCCGAAGAAGGCCGCCCGCGAGGCGGACGTCGTCTCCGTGCTCGTGCCGGACACCGTCCAGCCGTCGGTGTTCGAGGACATCCGTCCCGAACTGGACGCCGGCGACACGCTCCAGTTCGCGCACGGGTTCAACATCCACTACGGCCAGATCGAGCCGCCGGAAGACGTCGACGTGACGATGATCGCACCGAAGTCCCCCGGCCACCTCGTACGCCGGAACTACGAGGCCGGCCAGGGGACGCCCGCGCTGCTTGCGGTCTACCAGGACGCCACCGGTGACGCCCACGACGAGGCGCTGGCGTACGCCGACGGCATCGGCTGCGCTCGCGCGGGCGTCGTGGAGACGACGTTCCGCGAGGAGACCGAGACCGACCTGTTCGGCGAGCAGGCCGTCCTCTGCGGCGGCGTGACGAGCCTCGTGAAGACCGGCTACGAGACGCTGGTCGACGCCGGGTACAGCCCGGAGATGGCGTACTTCGAGGTCCTCAACGAGCTCAAGCTCATCGTGGACCTGATGTACGAGGGCGGGAACGCCGGCATGTGGGACTCCGTCTCCGACACCGCGGAGTACGGCGGGCTGACCCGCGGCGACGAGGTCGTCGACGAGTCCGTCCGGGAGAACATGGAGGAAGTCCTCGAAGAGGTCCAGAACGGCGAGTTCGCCCGCGAGTGGATCGCGGAGAATCAGGCGGGCCGCCCGTCGTACCGCCAGCGCCGCACGGCCGAACAGAACCACGACATCGAGGACGTCGGCGAGCGCCTCCGGGAGCTGTTCGCGTGGGCCGACGAGCAGGAAGAACAGGAGCAGGAGGCGGAGGTGTCCGCGGATGACTGAGCAGACGCTGAAGGACGTCAGCCAGCGCAACCCCGCGGCGCCCGACGGCGTCAACAACGTGTTCCGACGCGGTCCGATTGTGGCCGCCGACGGAGGCGAGCGTGCTGCGGAGCCCGAGAAGGGCGAGCAGAAGATGAAAGACGTCGACCAGACGCCGCCGACCGAGGACGACGAGGGCGCGAACCCCGTATGGGAGCGCGGCGGCGAACCCGTAGCGGACGAGGACGGACGCGATGAGTGAGAACACGCTCTACGACAAGGTCTGGGACCGCCACGAAGTGACGGAGCTGCCGACCGGGCAGACCCAGCTGTTCGTCGGCCTCCACCTCATCCACGAGGTGACGAGCCCGCAGGCGTTCGGGATGCTGAAAGAGCGCGGCCTCGACGTCGCGTACCCCGAGCGCACGTACGCGACCGTCGACCACATCGTCCCGACCGCCGACCAGTCCCGGCCGTACAGCGACGACGCGGCCGAGGAGATGATGAGCGAGCTGGAGCAGAACGTCCGCGACGCAGGCATCGACTTCGCGGACCCGACGACGGGCCGGCAGGGCATCGTCCACGTGGTCGGCCCGGAGCAGGGGCTCACCCAGCCCGGGATGACCATCGTCTGCGGCGACTCCCACACGGCGACCCACGGCGCGTTCGGCGCGCTCGCGTTCGGCATCGGCACGTCCCAGATTCGGGACGTGCTGGCGACGGGCTGTGTCGCCATGGAGAAACAGAAGGTCCGGCGCATCGAGGTCACCGGCGAACTCGACGAGGGCGTGACGCCGAAGGACGTCATCCTGCAGGTCATCCGGAAGCTCGGCACCGACGGCGGCGTCGGCTACGTCTACGAGTACGGCGGCGAGGCCGTCGAGGCCATGGACATGGCCGGCCGGATGAGCATCTGTAACATGTCCATCGAGGGCGGCGCTCGCGCGGGCTACGTCAACCCCGACGAGACGACCTACGAGTACCTCGAAGGGCGGGACGAGATTCCCGAGGGCGAGGAGTTCGAGGAGCTCAAGTCCTACTGGGAGTCCATCAAGTCCGACGCGGACGCCGAGTACGACGACGTCGTGGAGATCGACGGCGACGCGCTCGAACCCACGGTGACGTGGGGGACGACGCCCGGTCAGGGCATCGGCATCTCCGAGGAGATTCCCGCGCCCGAGGACCTGCCCGCGGACAAGCAGGACACCGCGCGCAGCGCCCAGGAGCACATGGGCGTCGAGCCCGGCGACACGATGGCGGGCTACCCCATCGACGTGGCGTTCCTCGGGAGCTGTACGAACGCGCGCCTGCCGGACCTCCGGGAGGCCGCGGAGGTCGTGAAGGGCCACGAGGTCCACGACTCCGTGCGCGCGATGGTCGTGCCGGGCAGCCAGCGCGTCAAGGCCGCCGCCGAGGCCGAGGGCCTCGACGAGGTGTTCAAGGAGGCCGGCTTCGAGTGGCGCGGCGCCGGCTGTTCGATGTGTCTGGGCATGAACGAGGACCAGCTGGTCGGCGACGAGCGCTGCGCGTCGTCGTCGAACCGGAACTTCGTCGGCCGGCAGGGCTCGAAGGACGGCCGCACCGTCCTGATGAGCCCGCCGATGGTCGCTGCGGCCGCCATCACCGGCGAGGTCACCGACGTCCGTGAGCTGGAGCGCTTCGAGGAGGTGCGCGCATGAGCGACGACGGTCCCGCGGACACCGTCGAGCACGTCTCGGGCACGGGCGTCCCCGTGCGCGGGAACGACATCGACACGGACCAGATCATCCCCGCGCGGTTCATGAAGGTCGTCACGTTCGACGGCCTCGGGGAGTTCTCGTTCTTCGACGTGCGCTTCGACGACGAGGACAACCCCAAAGACCACCCGTTCAACGAGGACCACTTCCAGGGGGCGTCCGTGCTCGCGGTGAACGCGAACTTCGGCTGCGGCTCCTCCCGGGAGCACGCGCCGCAGGCGCTGATGCGGTGGGGAATCGACGCCATCGTCGGCGAGTCGTTCGCCGAGATTTTCGCGGGCAACTGCCTCGCGCTCGGCATCCCCACGGTCACCGCCTCGCAGGAGGACGTCGAAGCCCTGCAGGACTACATCGACGAGCACCCCGACGAGGAGATCGACGTCGACGTCGTGAACGAGGAAGTCCGGTACGGCGACACCGTCATCGACGCGGAGGTCGACGACGCGCAGCGGCGCGCGCTCGTCGACGGCGTCTGGGACACGACCGCGCTGATGGGCGCGAACGCCGACACCGTGCGCGAAACCGCCGAGAGTCTCCCCTACACGGATGTCTGAGGAGATAGCGGTCATCCCCGGCGACGGCATCGGACAGGAAGTCGTCCCCGTCGCGGTGGACGTCCTCGGTGCGGTCGGGGATTTCGAGTTCGTGCACGCCGACGCCGGCGACGCGGTGAAAGAGGAGACCGGCACGCCGCTGCCAGCGGAGACGCGGGCGGCGGTCGAAGCCGCGGACGCGACGCTGTTCGGCGCCGCCGGCGAGACCGCCGCGGACGTCATCCTGCCGCTGCGCTCGGCGGTCGACTCGTTCGTGAACATCCGCCCCGCCCGCGCGTACCCGGGCGTGGACGCGCTCCGCCCGGAGACCGACGTCGTCTTCCTCCGGGAGAACACGGAGGGCGTCTACTCGGGCCACGAGGACCGCCTGAGCGACGACCTCTCGACGCTCACCCGGGTCGTCACCACGTCCGCCTCCCGACAGCTCGCGGAGTTCGCCTGCGAGTTCGTCGAGGACGGCCGCGGCCCCGACGGGACGGACGGCTTCACGGTCGTCCACAAGGCGAACGTGATGCGGGAGACAGACGGCCGCTTCCGCGAGGACGTGCTCTCGGTCGCCGACGAACAGGGCGTCGACACGGACGAGGAGCTGATGGACGCGTTCGCGACGCGGCTCCCCCTCTATCCGGACGAGTACGACGTCGTCGTCTGCCCGAACCTCGCGGGCGACGTGCTCTCGGACCTCGCCGCGGGCCTCGTCGGCGGCCTCGGGCTGCTGCCGTCCGCGAACGTCGGCCACGAGCGCGGGCTGTTCGAGCCGGTCCACGGCACCGCGCCGGACATCGCCGGCCAGGGCGTCGCGAACCCCGGCGCGACCGTGCTGTCGGCGGCGATGCTGCTGGAGTTCCTCGGCTACGACGAGGACGGCCAGCGCGTCCGCGACGCCGTCGAGGGCGTGCTCGCGGACGGCCCGCGGACGCCCGACCTCGGCGGCGACGCCACCACCGAGCAGGTCGGCGACGCGATTATCGACCGCCTGTAACGCGCGCCAGCGCGGCTTTTCCCCGCTCGTTCCGTCGTTCAGCCGCGGCTACGTCGCCCGCGTCGCTTGACAGTTCGACAGGAGATCGCTGCGTGGCTAGTACACGAGTTCGCCGTCGATGAACTTCCGCGCGCGCTCGTCGCGCGGGTCCTCGAAGACGCGGTCGGCCGGCCCGACCTCGATGACGCTGTCGTCGAGGAGCACCGCGACGCGGTCCGCGATGCGTTCGGCCTGGTGCATGTCGTGGGTGGCGGCGACGACGCCGATGCCGCGGTCCGCGGCCTCCGCGACGGCGTCCTCGATGACGGCGGTGTTCCGCGGATCGAGGTCCGAGGTCGGCTCGTCCAGGAGGAGGAACGAGGGGTCGTAGGCGAGTGCGCGGGCGAACGCGACGCGCTGGGCTTCGCCGCCCGACAGCGAGTCCGTGGGCTCGTCGGCGTAGTCCGCGAGGCCGACGGCGTCGAGGGCGTCCGTGACGGCCTCGGGGGTGTCGGCGCGGCCGGCGAGCGAGCGGAACTCGTCGCGGACGCGCTCGCGCCACGACCGCCGCACGCGCAGGCCGTACTCGACGTTGCGCGCGACCGAGGAGTCGAAGAGGCTGGCCTGCTGGAAGACGACGCCGACGCGCCGCCGGAGGGCGAGTCGCTCGCGCTCGGGGACGTCCCACGCGTCCGTGCCGCCGAGGGCGACCCGGCCGTCGTCGGGCTCGGAGAACAGCGAGAGCAAGCGCAGCAGCGTCGTCTTCCCGACGCCGGAGGGGCCGATGACGGCGACGACTTCGCCGGAGTCGACGGACAGCGTGACGTCCCGGAACACGGGCTCGCCGGCGTCGTCGTAGGCGTGCGTGACGCCGAGCGCCTCGAGAGTCACCGTAGCCCACCTCCGCCGACGCCGCTGTCGCCGAGGCGGACGACGACGGCGTTCACGACGAGCACGAGCGCGACCAGCACCGCGCCGAGCACGAGCGCGGTCTCGTAGCGGCCCTGCCGGGCTTCCAGCTGGACGGCGGTGGTGAGCGTGCGCGTCTTCGAGACGCCGTCCGTCCCGGCGATGTTGCCGCCGACGATGAGCACGGAGCCGACCTCGCTGATGGCGCGCCCGAACCCCGCGAGCACCGCGGTCGCGATGCCGTAGCGGGCCTCCTTCACGACGGCGAGCGCGACGTCCAGCCGGGTACCGCCGAGCGCGAACGCGGCGTCCCGGACGTCGGCCTGGACGCTCGTGACGGCGGCGAGCGCGATGCCGGTGATGGGGGGCGTGGCGAGCACGAACTGCGACACGATCATCGCCTCCTTCGTGAACACGAGGTCAAGTTCGCCGAGCGGCCCCTGGTTCGAGACCGCGAACAGCACGACTAGGCCGACGACGACGCTCGGGAACCCCATGCCCGTGTTGATGGCGGCCTTGACGAGGCGCTTGCCGGGGAAGTCGGTGAAGCCGACGAGTAAGGCGACGGGGACGCTGACGAGCGTGCTGAGACAGACCGCGAACACGCTGACGTACAGCGAGACGTAGATGATGCTCGCGACGTACTGCGACTCGAAGGGGAAGCCGACGAGCAGCGGACCGGCTGTCGCCTGCGCGGCGAGCGCGTCGACGAGCGGCACGACTCCAGCCAGTGCTGCGACCATCTTCACTCCTTGGACTCGTCAGCACTCCAGCCCTCGGGGACGTACTGCTGGAAGTCCGGGTCCTCCGAGAGCGCGCGCGGGTAGAACAGCTGCTCGCCGTTCGCGGTGTAGTCCTCGATGACCTGCTGGCCCCGCGGGCTCGTGACGTACCCGATGTACGCCATCGCGAGGTCGTAGTTGGCGTCCTCGTGGCGCGCGGGGTTGGCGGCGAGGATGCCGTAGGGGTTCGAGAGCAGCTCCGGGCCGCCCTCGATGGGACCCTGCACGAGAATCGTGAGGCCGACCTCGGACTGCTGGGAGAGGAAGGTGCCGCGGTCGGCGAGGGTGTACCCGCCCTGCTCGTTGGCGATGTTGAGCACCGCGCCCATCCCCTGTCCGGTCTCCTGGTACCAGTCGCCGCCGGGCTCGACGCCGGCTTCCGACCAGATGGCGAGCTCCTTGGTGTGCGTCCCGGAGCTGTCGCCGCGGGAGACGAACTGCGCCTCGGCGTCGGCGATGGTCGCGAACGCGTCGGCCGCCGACTCCATCCCCTCGATACCCGCGGGGTCCGCCGAGGGGCCGACGACGACGAAGTCGTTGAACATCAGGTCGCGGCGGTTGACGCCGTGCCCGTTCCGCATGAACTCGTCTTCGAGCGACCGCGCGTGCACCATGATGACGTCCGAGTCGCCGTTCCGGGCGGTCTCGAGCGCCTGGCCGGTGCCCTGTGCGACGGAGTCGACGGTGACGCCGTACATGTCCTCGAACGGCGCGTTCAGCGCGTCGAGGAGTCCCGTGTCGTACGTGCTCGTGGTCGTGGTGAGCGTGAGCGTCTCGCCGGCGACCACCGGCTCGCCTTCGTCGCTACCGAGGACGCTCGAACAGCCCGCGAGCCCCGTTGCGGCGCCAGTGCCGAGCGCCGCGAGGAGCTCTCGGCGTTGTATTCCCATAGATACATCGGTGGGCGCGTCCCCCAAAAGTGTTACTCGACGAGCGTAACCACTAGTAGTAACAGAACTCTCGAAGCGTGAACGAGAGTGAACGCGAGCGGGTACGCCGGCCGGTCAGAGAATCGTCGCGCCGTCGCCGACCCGTGAGCGGTACGCGGTGGCGTCGACGCCGTCGGCCTCGAAACCGTCGACGAGCGCACTGGCGACGTCGCGCTGATCGGTGTCCCGACAGACCGCGAGAACGGCGGGGCCGGCGCCGCTGACCGTGACGCCCGTCGCGCCCGCCTCGCGGGCGGCCTCGCAGGCCTGCTCGTAGCCGTCGATGAGCTTCGCTCGTGCGGGCGTCACGAGGTGCTCCTCCAGCCCGCGGCCGACCCGCTCGGGGTCGTTCCGGCACATCCCGATGGCGAGCGTCGCCGCCGACCCGACCGTGTCCACGACGTCGTCCATCGCCGCGGACTCGGGGACGACGCCGCGGGCGTCCCGCGTCGAGACGACGATGTCCGGGAGACAGACGACCAGCGAGAGGTCCGCGGCGACGCGCTCGATGCCGTCGTCGCGGACGACCGTGAACCCGCCGAGGATGGCGGGTGCGACGTTGTCCGCGTGCGCGTCCCCCGAGACGGCGGCCTCGCCCTCCGCGGCCACCCGGACGAGTTCCTCCCGGGAGAGGTCGCGGTCGTACAGTTCGGCGAGCGCGACCGCGGCGCCCGCGGCGCTCGCGGCCGACGACCCCAGCCCCGAGGACGGCCGCACGCCCTTGTCGATGCGGATGTGCGCGGGCGCGTCGAGCTCGTTCGCGACGACGCCCGCGGTGTTGTCCATCGGCGACTCGGGGATGAAGTCCGCGCCCATCCCGGTCAGCTCGATCGTCGTCTCGTCGGCCCGCTCGACGCGCACGACGTCCGCGGGCCGGTCGAGCGCCACGCCGAAGACGTCGAAGCCGCTGCCGAGGTTCGCGCTCGTCGCCGGCGCCCGGACGGCAATCATGGCCGACCGTTGCGCGGGCCGGCGCAAAAGCGTAGCGGACTCGCTGCCGGCCGACCACAACGTTAACCCGGAGCCGCGACCGAACTCCGGGCATGATTGCCATCGTCGGGGGCGGCATCGCGGGGCTGGCGGCCGCACGCCGACTGCAGAGCCACGGCCACGACGTGCGCGTCTTCGAGGCCGCCGACCGGGTGGGCGGCCTCGCGGCGACCACGGAGACCGCCGGCGACCCCATCGAGACGTTCTACCACCACCTCTCCGCCAGCGAGGAGACCATCGTCGACCTGCTGGACGAGCTGGGCCTCCGCGAGGACCTCCAGTGGCCCATCGGGAAGAACGCCTACTACGTCGACGGCACCGTCCACCCGATGGACAAGCCCTGGGAGATTCTGGCGTTCCCGCCGCTGAGCCTCTACGACACGTTCCGACTCGGGATGCTCACCCTCGACGTCGACGTCCGCAGCGGACTCCCGAAGTTCGACACGTACGACGACCTCGAGGACTTC
Organism: Halobacterium sp. R2-5; assembly: GCF_011734195.1. Lineage (NCBI taxonomy): Archaea > Methanobacteriati > Methanobacteriota > Halobacteria > Halobacteriales > Halobacteriaceae > Halobacterium > Halobacterium sp. R2-5. Next base: position 306,540 of record NZ_JAANTH010000002.1, on the reverse strand, counting down.
GAGGACGTCCCGGTGCGGGAGTTCTGCGTCGAGCACACCACGCGGAACGTCTACGAGTCGTTCTTCGAACCCCTCCTCGAAGCGAAGTTCGGCGAGCGCATGGAAGACGTCTCGGCGGCGTGGCTGCTCGGCCGCATCAAGTTCCGCGGCGAGCGCGACCTCCGCCGCGGCGAGCCGCTGGGCTACCTCGACGGCGGGTTCGGCCGGCTGAACGACGCGCTCGTCGAGGACGTCGGCCGCGAGCACATCGACACGAACGCCCGCGTGACGAACGTCGGGCTCGCAGACGGCGAACTCCAGTCGGTGACTGTCGAGCACGGCGACACCGACGACGGCTTCACGCGCGTCGAGACGGTGGACGCCGACGCCGTCGTCGTCGCCGCGATGCCGAACGTCCTCGAATCCCTGACCGGCTACGAGTGTTCGATTACGTTCCAGGGGACGGTCTGCTCGGTCGTCAGCATGGACCGGTCGCTGACGGACACGTACTGGCTGAACATCGCCGACGACGCGCCGTTCGGCGCGCTCATCGAGCACACGAACTTCGTGCCCCCGGAGCGCTACGGCGGCGAACACCTCCTGTACGTCCCGAAGTACATCCAGAGCCCCGAGGACCCGGTCTGGCAGATGAGCGACGACGAGGTCGCCGAGCACTGGCTCGACGGCATCGAGGACCTCTTCCCCGAGTTCGACCGCTCGCACGTGAACTGGGTTTCGACCGCGCGCAACCCACGGACGGCGCCCGTCTACGAGCGCGGCTACCTCGACATGGTGATACCCTACCACCTCGACAGCGAGGTCGCGGACGGCGTCTACTACGCGGGGATGGCGTCGCGCGCGCAGTACCCCGAGCGCTCGCTCAACGGCGGCATCGTCGCCGGGTACGAGTGCGCGGACAGGATTGCTGGCGAGAAGTAGCGTCTACGTCCCGGGGCTCTTCGACGGGTCGACGTCCTCGGGCTCCTCGATGTCGCCGCGCTGGATCTCGCCGTCCTCGGTTTCGACGTAGACGTCGTCGGCGTAGCCGCCCTCCGTGTGCTCGAAGTCGGCTTCGTCGAGGCGCTCCGGGGTCGCGGGGGCGTCGGCGACGCCGCCCGCGGGCCGGAACTCGCCGAGCGGGTCGTCGACGCTGACGCCGTGGGCGTCGAAGAACGTCTCGTAGCGCTCGTAGTGGTCGGAGAGTTCGCTCGGCGGGAACTCCATCATCTCCGCCCAGCCGTGGTTGTAGAAGTCGAAGTTCGCGACGATGTGCGTCGTCTCGCGGGCCTCGGCCTCCGAGTAGCCCTCCTGGAGGGCGGCGAGGTACATGTCCATCGTCGCGTCGAAGAAGTCCTCCAAGTGGGGTTCGCGCTCTTCGCGGCGGGCCTCGTCGGCTTTCCCCGAGAAGATACGGACGTGGAGGTCGACCAGCCCCTTCTTCGCGACCGAACGCACCCCGGGCAGCTCCAGGGCCTTCCGCGACGCGAAGTGCCGGACGTTCTGGTGGAGTTTCATGCACCGGCGTACGGACGCGGGACTAAAGAAGGCGCCGGCGAGTGCACCGCCGGGCGAAGCCGACGCTCGGAGCGCCGAGAACGTGACGGACAGCGCCACCAGCGGGCGCACGGGCGCTCACGCCGCTCGATACCGGTCTCGCCGGGCCGAGGAGATAGCAATCCACTTTAACCCGGAAAGCGTCACTCCGAGCATGAGCGAGTCCTACGTGATAATCGGCGACGGTATCGCGGGCAGTTCCGCCGCCGAAGCTATCCGCGAGGAGTCCCCCGACGCCGACGTCACCGTCGTCACAGACGAGGGCGAGGCCCTCTACAACCGGATTCTCATCAAGGAGTTCGCGAAGGGGAAGCTGCCGGAGGCCCCGATCAGCATCCACGAGACCGACTGGTACGACGACCGCAACATCGACCTCCAGCTGAACACGCTAGTCACGGACGTCGACCCCGACGCTCACACCGTCGAGACCCACGAGGGCGACGAGATCAGCTACGACAAGCTGCTGGTCGCGGCGGGCGGCACGCCGAACCAGCTCCCCGTGGAGAACTCCGACGCGGAGGGCGTCCACCACTTCTGGACGTTCCAGGACGCGCGGAAGATTCGCGAGCACGCCGAGGAAGCCGATACCGGCGTCGTCGTCGGCGCGGGTCTGCTGGGTATCGACCTCGCGGCCATCTGCGGCGGGCAGGACGTCGACGCGAAGTACCTGATGCGCGGCGACCGCTGGTGGCGGTACGCGCTCAGTTCGGAGGGCGCGGAGATCATCCACGAGGGCCTCCGCGAGAAGGGCGTCGAGCCCGTCTTCGAGTCCGGCGCCGACCGCTTCGAAGTCGACGACGACGGCAAAGTCGTCGCCACCGTCGACGGGAACGGCGAGCGCCACGAGTCGGAGTTCGTCGGCGTCGCCATCGGCCTCGACTTCAACGTCGAAATCCTCCAGGACACCGAGGTCACCATCGACGACGGCGTCCACGTCGACGAGTACATGCGCACCGAGGCGGAGGACATCTACGCCGCGGGCGACATCACGCAGTACTGGGACACCATCATGGACCAGCGCGCGCAGAACGGCTCGTGGGGCTCCGCGAAACAGCAGGGCGCCCTCGCCGGCAAGACGATGCTCGCGGACAGTGGCCACGACGTCGACGTCGAGCCGTTCCGCTGGGTGTCCTCGTACTCGATCACGCACTTCGACTTCCCGTTCCTCTCCTTTGGCTTCCCGACGATGGGCGACGAGGAGTGCGAGCGCAAGTACGGCGACGACGAGTGGCGCCGCCTGACGTTCAAGGACGGCAAGCTCATCGGCGGCGTGCTCATCGGGAACCTCGCGCCGCAGTCGAAGTACAAGAAGCTCATCAAGGACGAGGCGGTCGTCGCCGACCAGCAGGACGTCCTCCTCCAGGAGAACTTCGAGATCGACGAGCTCGCGATCCCGCAGGAGCAGTAACGCGCGTTTTTGGACTCTTCGCGGACTCGCTTCTTTCAGCCGCCGTAGCGACCCGGACTGCCGTCACCCTTATCAACTTCCGTGGCATAAGTTGGCACGGCACACGGTACTGCCGGTGAGCACATTGAACCCGAAGCTACGAGCAACCGAGACCCCACCGACGACCGTCGAAGAGGCGGTCCGAGACTACGACGAGCTCCACGACCGCGCACAGGCCGTCCTCCCGGACGCCGTCGACGGCGACGGCGTCACAATCCCGGAGGACGTCGCCGACGACCTCTCGGACGGCGAAGTCGTCCGCTTCACCGGCTACTACCGCCTCGACATCGCCCAGTAGCGCCCGCGCCGCGACCGAAGCCGTTTTTCCCGTTCGCGTCCGACGTTCCGCCATGAGCCAATCCGGCGGGAGCACGGACATGACCCTCGCGTTCGAGCTGTCCGCGCTCCAGGAACTCGCGAAACCCGGGAGCGCGTTCGCGGGCGCGCGGCAGTGGACCGAGTACGTCGGCGTCGTCTCCGACGAACCCACGTACGTCGTCACCAACTTCACCCGGAAACGCCGCATCCGCCAGGACTTCTTCTCCGGTCCGAAGGGCCGCGAGGAGAGCCTCGAATCCGTCAAACGCCAGTTCGACACCGAACGCCACGTCTTCATCGGCGTCGACGACGACGACCGCGCGCTCGCCGACGAGGTCGGCTGGGAGTACCTCCCCTTAGAGGACGCCGCCGAGAAGGCCGACTGGGAACTCGCCAGCGACACCGACGACGAACCCGAAGACGAAGCCGAAGTACGGGACGACTGGCCCTAAACAGGCACTTTTTGCGCTGCGGGGCGCCTACGGCGCCCCTCGGCAAAAACTTGCGGAAAAAGCACTCCTCCTTCGGTCCGCTTCGCGTCCCTCAGTCGTCGGCCCGCGCTCCCTACGGTCGCGCGGTGAACCGCGTCACTCGGGCTTTTCAAGCCGCTCGCTCGCGGATGCTCACTCCAATAACCACTTCCAACTAAGTTCTAGATTCCAAATTATTCTCGTCAGATAGTGAAAATACTACCCAAAAGAAACATTCCGACTATCGCCTGTAAAATGGATAAAACAATAATCCCTTGTCCAAGAGACTTAGCAGAAAAATCCGGTCGAGTGAACAGTATGCTAAAATCTCTATCTCGAAAAGCAAGGTGGCCAGAATCGTCCATATACACCTTTTGTCCAATCATGTGATACTGAATAGATAGTGGCCTTTGGATATTCAAGCGGTGGTTAACTTCGGGATTGGTATATTCCTCAATTGCCTGCTCCGCTCTTGTTCGGAGTACCCCCGCGGATTGTCGTTCTACGAAGTGAGTTATTATCGCGAACCCCAGTACAAACGACGCTATACTTCCAAGTGAGAATAACAGCCCAAGCTTGACTAGGCTATCAAGCGAGTTGATTGCCGCAATACCGAATGCTGATAGACCGATTACAAAAAGGTAGTATGAATTTTGAAGCGATTGATGGCGGACGCGGTATTCCTCACCGCTTTGCTCATACTCTGTCAATAGTAATTCCAGTCGGTCATCGTCCATATCTTCGTCATGACCAACCTTTCCCCTTCAATATGTGTGGAGGTTAGGAAATTGCAAAATACGAGAACATTAGTTCACGTCCTTCCGACGGAAGTACAGCTGGCTGGCGACGACGAGCAGCAGCGTCGCGCCGACGAGGATGGCGGCGCCCGCGAGGTCGTAGGTGCCGTCGACGAGAATCGCGGTGGGGTCGAAGTACCGCATCGGGGCGACGGCGCCGACCCACGCGTAGTCCGTGCTCGCGACGACGGACTCCAGCAGGAACAGCCCGAACACGGTCGCCATCGCGGCGCGCTGGGCGACGCTCTCGCGGTCGGCGAGCACGCTGAACGCCAGCCCGACTGCCGCGCACGCGAAGAGGTACGGGAGCGAGAGCGAGTGGACGACGACGAGGTCGACGGTCCCGATTGGGTAGCCGATGGCGCGGGTGGCGACCCAGGTGACCGCGGCGACGACGACGTTGACGAGGAGGATGCCGGGAACGAGGGAGAGGAACTGCTCGGCGACGAGGCGGGCGCGCGAGACCGGCAGCGACAGCAACACGTCCATCCGGCCGCTCTCGACGTCGCCCGAAATCAGGGAGGCGGCGCTGTACGCGAGGTAGAGCCCGAGGAGGATGACCCACGCGAACTGGTAGAGTTCGGTCGCGAGGAATCCCTCGATGGTGTTGAACGCGCGCAGCCCGAACGCCTCCACGAACGCGGGCGGGAGCGCCTCGACGTACGAGTCGAGGTCGAGGTTCCCGGTCAGCGACGGGAAGAACGCCGCGTACATCGCACTGAACGCCGAGAGGCCGACTGCGAGCGCGAGCGCGCCCTTCACGCGCCGGCGGACGCCGTACGCCGCGAGCTCAAGCATCCTCACCACCCCCGTAGAAGTCGAGGAAGACGTCCTCCAGCGGGGCTTCCTCGACGTCGAGCTCCTGCAGCGGGTAGCGGTCGAGTTCGTCCACGAGCGCGTCCACGTCGCCCGTGAACGTGAACGACACCCGGGTCGCGCCGTCGACTGAGCGTCTGGTGATATCGGACGCACCGGAGATGTCGAAGGCGTCCGGCGGCAGCTCGCCGTCGACGCGAGCGCGGACGAGCTTCCCGCTGCGGTCGAGCAGGGTCTCGACGTCCTCGACGGCGACGAGTTCGCCGCCGCGGAGCACGCCGACGCGGTCGCAGATGCGCCGGACTTCGCTGAGCACGTGACTGGAGAACAGGACGGTGACGCCGCGAGCGCGCTCTTCGCGCACGAACTCGTTGAAGCGGTCCTGCAACAGCGGGTCCAGCCCGGACGTGGGTTCGTCGAGCACAGCGACGTCGGGGTCGTGCATGAACGCCTGCACGATGCCGAGCTTCTGGACGTTCCCCGTGGAGTACTCGCGTATCGGGCGGTCGAGCGGCGGTTCGAACTGCTCGAGGAGGTCGCTGCGGCGGCTCCCGCCCTTCAGTGACTCGTGGAGGTCCAGCACCGCGCGGCCGGTCGCTTGCTCGTCGAACTGGGGGTCGCTCGGGAGGAAGCCGGTGTCCGCGAGCGCGTCGAGGCGCTCGCTCTCGACGGTCGTGTCGTAGCCGAGAATAGAGACGCCGCCGGCGGTCGGCGCCTGCATCCCGAGGAGCGTGCGGAGCACCGTGGTCTTGCCGGCGCCGTTCGGCCCGAGGAAACCGAACACTTCGCCGTCCCGGATCTCCAAGGAGACGTCGTCGACGGCGACGAGGTCCCCGTACTGCTTCGTGAGGTCCCGGAGTTCGATGGCGGCCATAGCCGCCCAGACACGGACTGCCGACATGAAGATTCGGCCTGGAAACGCGCTACACGAACTGACCAGCCGGCGACGGGTGGGCTGAGCGAACGCTGCGCGTTCGCGAGGGTCGGAAGACGAACGCAGTGAGTCTTCCGGGACTGAAAGGGGCGGCGTGGTCGACGAAGGCGGACGACGCAAGCACCGCAGGGAGCGAAGCGACCCGAGGAGCGCAGCGAGGCCCCGAGTCGACCGCGCCGGGGCTTTCTGGACGTTCTCGTTGGCCCCCATTCCAATGAGGGGCGGAAAGTCTCCTCTGACCGGCGGCGTTCGCGGGGCTTAACCGGACGCCGGCCGAACCGAGGGGCAATGACCGAGCCGCGCGTTCCGGGCGCCGAGGACGACGACGGGTGGGTGGAGCTGCCCTGCGGGGAGGAGGCGCACGTGAAGGACTTCGACATGGGGATGCGGGAGTACGAGTGCTCGTGCGGGGAGACGCACGCGGTGGTGATGGACATGCATCCGCCGTCGCGGTTCGTGCCGGAGGATATCGTCGCGGTGTTGAAGGAGGCGGTGACGCCGGCGCCCGAGGACGAGTTCGAGGAGTTCGGGACGCCGCACCTGCTGGGGGCGGTGATGGAGCAGCTGCCGGAGTCCGTGGAGGCCGTCGACCAGAGTGAGAACGGGAGCGTCGGGTACGCGCTCATGTGGGTGACGGACATGGACGCCCGCGAGCTCCACGAGGTAGTGGTCGAGCTGGTCGTGGAGCTGATGGACCACGCGGTGAGCCACGCCGAGGACGACGGCACGGCTTCGGAGTTCGAAGCACAGATGCAGGAGTTCGACGTGGCGGAGTTCGTGGACGCGTACCGCGCGCAGCGGGATTTCGAGGACGAGTACGACACGCCTGCGTGAGTGTCGTCCTCGAAATCCCTCGGGAGTCCCGTGAGTGCAGCGAACGGGACGCCGGCGGACTCGTCGAGTCCGCCGGAACTTCGAGGACGAGTACGACACACCCGCGTAGCGGGCGTGGTGGGACCGTTCGCCGGATTACTCGATAGTGATTTCCGTCCCGCCGGAGTCGGCGGGGGCGGCGTCGTCGAGCTCCTCGACGGCGATTTTGAAGTTCCGGGTGTTCGCCTTCCAGGTGGCGTCGAAGAAGTCGCCGAGGACGGGGACGGAGCCGGCGCCGACGTCGATGGCGATGTTGACGAGCATGGCGACGAGCTTCTCTCGGGGGACGCCGAGGCGCGCTGATTCAGCGACGATGTAGAGGGAGACGAGGCCCGTCGCGGCGTCGCCGCCGACGGGGAGGATGCCGACGATGGGGTCGATGCCGATCTTGTAGTTCGTGCCGGGGACGGGGATGGCGTCGTCGAGCGCCCACGCGACCGCTCGCATCCGCTTGACGGCGGCCTGGTCGACGGAGTCCGGGAGGTTCTGAGCGTCGAACTCGTCGATGTCGAAGTCGTCGGTGTCGGCGGTAGCCATGTCCACACAGAGTCGTCGACGGCGAAAAAGCGCACCGGCAAGTCGGAGACCAGTTGCGTGTCAGGCCCACGTCGCGGGCGCCGGCAGCGCTGAGCGGGCGCTCGGCGCGCAGCGCGACCGCACGAGATTCTACGAAGTTCGTAACTCAGTTCCGAGAGTCGCACAGTTCCGCGGAGCTTATTACGATGGGCGAACTCCACACGAGTAGCAATGAGCGAGCACGACGACCGCACGGTACTGCTCATCGGGAGCGGTCCCATCCAGATCGGACAAGCAGCCGAGTTCGACTACTCCGGCGCGCAGGCCTGCCGCGCGCTCCAGGAGGAGGGGGTGCGAGTCGTGCTCGTCAACTCCAACCCCGCGACCATCATGACCGACCCGGAGATGGCCGACGCGGTGTACATCGAGCCCATCACGACCGACGCCATCGCCGAAGTCATCCGGAAGGAGAACCCGGACGGCGTCATCGCGGGGCTGGGCGGCCAGACCGGCCTGAACGTCACCGCCGAGCTCGGCGAAGAGGGCGTCCTCGACGAGTACGACGTCGACGTGATGGGGACGCCCCTGGACACGATCTACGCGACCGAGGACCGCGACCTGTTCCGCCAGCGCATGGAGAACCTCGGCGAACCAGTTCCGGCGTCGACGACGATTACGCTGGACGAAGGCGAGTCCGTCGAGGACTTCGACGAGGACGCGCTGCGCGAGCGCGTCGAGGCCGCCGCCGAGGAAGTCGGCGGGCTGCCGGTCATCGCGCGCACGACGTACACGCTCGGCGGGAGCGGTTCCGGCGTGGTCGACGACATGGACGAACTCGTCGCCCGCGTACGGAAGGGCCTGCGTCTCTCCCGGAACGACGAAGTGCTCGTCACGGAGTCCATCGAGGGCTGGGTGGAACTGGAGTACGAGGTGATGCGCGACGCCGACGACTCGTGTATCATCATCTGCAACATGGAGAACATCGACCCGATGGGCATCCACACCGGGGAGTCCACGGTCGTCACGCCGAGCCAGGTCATCCCGGACGACGGCCACCAGGAGATGCGCGACGTCGCGCTCGAAGTCATCCGCGACCTCGGCATTCAGGGCGGCTGTAACATCCAGTTCGCGTGGCGCGACGACGGCACGCCCGGCGGCGAGTACCGCGTCGTCGAGGTCAACCCGCGCGTGTCGCGCTCGTCGGCGCTGGCGTCGAAGGCGACCGGCTACCCCATCGCCCGCGTGACCGCGAAGGTCGCGCTCGGCAAGCGCCTCCACGAGATCGAGAACGAGATCACGGGCGAGACCACGGCGGCCTTCGAGCCCGCCATCGACTACGTGGTGACGAAGGTGCCGCGCTGGCCGAAGGACAAGTTCCCCGAGGTGGACTTCGAGCTCGGCACCGCGATGAAGTCCACGGGGGAGGCGATGGCCATCGGGCGGACGTTCGAGGAGAGCCTGCTGAAGGCGCTGCGCTCCTCGGAGTACGACCCGGACATCGACTGGAGCGAGGTCGGCGACGCAGAGCTCGAAGCCGACTACCTGGAGACGCCGACGCCGGACCGCCCGTACGCGGTGTTCGAGGCGTTCGACCGCGGGTACACGGTCGAGGAGGTCAACGACTTCACGAACTTCCGCGAGTGGTACCTAGAGCGCTTCCAGAACGTCGCCGAAGCGGCGGAGGCCGCCAGCGAGGGCGACTTCACGGCCGCAGCGTCGGCGGGCTTCACGAACCACGAGATTTCGGCGATCGCGGGCGACGGGTTCGAGGACGCGAACGCGTCCTGGCTGCCGGCGGCCGCCGACGACTCCGAGGACGAACTGACGCCCGACGGCGCGGGCGCGAGCGTCACGGACGTCGAGGAGTCCGTGCCCGGTCGCTCGTACAAGCAGGTGGACACGTGCGCGGGCGAGTTCGCGGCGCAGACGCCGTACTACTACTCGTCGCGCCGGCCCGAGTGGTTCAGCGGCCCGCTGAAGGGCGACGCGGCCGCGGGCGAACTGCGCGTGGACACGGACGTCGACTCCGTGGTCGTCGTCGGCGGCGGCCCCATCCGCATCGGGCAGGGCGTGGAGTTCGACTACTGCTCGGTGCACGCGGTGCGCGCGCTCCGCGAGCAGGGCATCGAGGCCCACGTCGTGAACAACAACCCCGAGACCGTCTCCACCGACTACGACACCAGCGACGGCCTGTTCTTCGACCCCATCACGGCCGAGGAGGTCGCGGACGTCGTCGAGGCCACGGACGCGGACGGCGTGATGGTGCAGTTCGGCGGCCAGACGTCCGTGAACGTCGCGGACCCCCTGGAGGCCGAGATCGAGCGCCGCGGGCTCGACGCGGAAATCCTGGGGACGAGCGTGAACGCGATGGACCTCGCGGAGGACCGCGACCGCTTCAACGTCCTGATGGACGAACTCGGCATCAGCCAGCCGGACGGCGGCTCCGCGACTAGCGAGGAGGAAGCCCTCGACCTCGCGCACGACATCGGCTACCCGGTGCTGGTCCGCCCGAGCTACGTGCTCGGCGGGCGCGCGATGGACGTCGTCCACGACGACGACGAACTCAAACACTACATGGAGGAGGCCGTCCGCGTGAGCCCGGACAAGCCCATCCTCGTCGACGAGTTCCTCGCGGACGCCGTCGAGCTCGACGTCGACGCCGTCTCCGACGGCGAGGACGTCCTCATCGGCGGCGTGATGGAGCACGTCGAGAGCGCGGGCGTCCACTCCGGGGACTCGGCGTGCGTGATTCCGCCGCGCTCGCTGGACGACGACACGCTCGGCCGCGTGCGCGAGGTCACCGAGGACATCGCCACCGCGCTGGACACCGTCGGCCTGCTGAACGTCCAGCTCGCCGTGCAGGACGGCGAGGTGTACGTCCTCGAGGCGAACCCGCGCTCGTCCCGGACTGTTCCGTTCGTCTCGAAGGCGACCGGCGTCCCCATCGCGAAGCTCGCGGCGAAGGTGATGGCCGGCGACTCGCTGGCCGACCTCGACGTCAGCGAGGGCGTCCCCGAGCAGTACAGCGTCAAGGAGGTCGTGCTGCCGTTCGACCGCCTGCCGGGCTCGGACCCCCGCCTCGGCCCGGAGATGAAGTCCACGGGCGAAGTGATGGGCACGGCCGCCGACCCGGGGCTGGCGTACTGGAAGGCCCAGCGCGCCGCCGGCAACGACCCCGAAATCGGTGGCACTGCCGTCGTCGACCTACCCGTCGACGGCTTCGAGGAGTACTTCGACGTGGAGACGTTCGACGACGTCCCGGCGGCGATTCGCAAAGGTGACGTCGACTTCGTCGTCTCCCGCGACGAGGAGTCGCTGCGGACGGCCGTCGAAGAAGAAGTCCCGTACCTCTCGACGGTCGAGAGCGCGGAGGCGACCCTCGAAGGCCTCGCCCACGAGGGCGACGACCTCGACGTGATGCCGGTCGGCGAGCGCCCGATTCGCGACGAGCGCTGGGGCTGAGGCCGCGGCTCCGCGCTCGCGCTAGCTCTCTCAACACCGTTCTTTCAGTACGCTGAGAGGCGTCAGACGCGTCCCAACTGCTTAGTGACCCCGACGTTATCTGGCGGACGAGCATGGCACTGCCGACGTGGGCGTCGCACGCCACGATAGCGCTCAACATCCTCACGTTCGCCGCGAGCGCGGTGGCGTGCACGTTCGCGACCATCGCAGCCGTGGGGTTCGCGGGGACCGAGTGGGGGCGCGCAATCGCGCCGCTGCCGGTCGTCTTCGGCGCGATGACCGTCTCGACGGGCGCGACCTTGCATCCCGCGACGCCCGCGGACGGCGGCCAGGTCGCGCTCGCGCTGTGGGCGATCGCGATCGTCGCCATCGCCGTCGCCTGCTGGCGCTTCGTGGCGCTCGTGACCGAACGGCGGGTGGTCGGCCGGTGACCGCGATGACCGCGTGGGTGCTGGAGGTCGCGGTGCTGGTCGTGCTCTGCGCGGGGTTCACGTACCCCGTGGTCGCGTACTCGCGGAACGTCCTCTACCGCGACGGCGTGCTCCTGCTGGTCGCCGCGCTGGCCTGCCTGATGGCGGGATCGGTGCTCGAGTTGCTCGTCGACCTCGACGTGGCGGGCGCCGCGGTGGAGGTGGTGGCGTACGTCGTGTACGCGACCAGCGCGCTCGTGAGCGTAGCGGCGACGTGGCGGTTCGCCCGCGAGTTCGTGACGTTCGGGCGCGGCGACGGCGCGGAAATAGAGACCGACGAGTTCGTCGGAGGGTTCGAGCGTGACCGCTGAGGTCGACACGCAGGCGGTCGAGCTAGCGGCCGGCGAGGTCGCGCTCTGCGTGCAGCCCAGCGGCGACCGCGTCGTCGACGTGCTGCCCGCGGAAGCGTTCGAGAACCTCCTGCTGGTGACGACCGACGGCAACCTGAGGAAGCTCGAACGCGCAGTCGAAGCCCGCGGCGGCGACCCGCGGCGGGTCGGCGTCGTCCCCGTGACGGGGACGGAGGTAAACTACGACGGCCCGCTGTGGGTGACCGACCGCGTCAGCCCGAGCGACCTGACGGGCGTGAGCATCCAGTTCTCGAAGGCGTTCCAGCACGTCGAGCCGGGCGAGGGCTGGGTGGCCGTCGACAGCCTCGGCGTGCTGTCGATGTACGTCTCCAGCGAGCGGCTGTTCCGGCTGCTAGACACGCTCGTGGGCGCGACCCGCGGGCGGAACGCGCGAACGGTGCTGGCGACCGCCGAGGGCGTGCTCGGCGACCAGGCGATGACGCAGTTCCGCGGGCTCGCGGACGAAGAACTGAACTTCCCTAGTCGGCCGTGACCGGCGTGCGGCTTGAGGCCAGCGCGAGCACGTCGTCGAAGAAGTCGAGGCTGTCGTGCGGGCCGGGGTTGGCCTCGGGGTGGTACTGGCGCGTGACGACGTCCAGTTCCTCGGAGTCGAGGCCCTCCGGGGTGTCGTCGTTGACGTTGATCTGCGTGACCTCGAGGTCGCCGGGCTCGGCGACCGTGTAGCCGTGGTTCTGTGTGGTCATCACGACGCGCCCGGAGTCGTAGTCGAGGACGGGCTGGTTGACGCCGCGGTGGCCGAAGTCCATCTTCTCGGTGGTGCCGCCGAGCGCGCGGGCGACGACCTGCTGGCCGAGGCAGATGCCCGCGACCGGGAGGTCGCCGACGAACTCGGAGACGAGCTGTTCGGCGGCCTCGAAGTTCGCGGGGTCGCCGGGGCCGTTCGAGATGAACAGCACGTCCGGGTCGACGGCCGCGAGCTCCGCGGGCGTGGTGTCGTAGGGGAGGACGTGGACGGTAGCGCCGCGGTCGACCAGCGAGGAGACGATGGAGCCCTTCGCGCCGCAGTCGACGAGCGCGACGTCGACGTCGCCCTCGCCGTGGACCTCGGGCTCGTCGACGCTGACGCGGCTGCCGATGTCCGTGAGGTCGCTCATGTGCGGGCAGTCCTCCAGTTGCGCGCGGGCGTCCTCGGGGGTGGCGTCGGGGCCGGCAGCGATGCCGACCTTCATCGCGCCGCCCTCGCGGATGTCGAGGACGAGGTCGCGGGTGTCGAGGCCGTCGACGGCGGGGACGCCCTCGTCCTGGAGCCACTCGGCGACGTCGTCGGTGAGCTCGCGGGCGACGACGGCGCTGGGGTGGACGCGGTCCGACTCGAAGCGTTCTTCTCGGACGCCGTAGTTCCCGATGAGGGGGTACGCGAAGGTGAGCACTTGCGCCTCGTAGGACGGGTCCGTGAGGCTCTCCTCGTATCCGGTGTACGCGGTGGTGAACACGAGTTCGCCTCGCGCCTGCCCGGAGGCACGGGCGTTGGCTTCGACCACGTCGCCGGTCTCTAACGCGAGGTAGGCGTCCGACATTACGAGATTCAAACGCACTACCGGAGTATAAACCTTGCTTTCGTAGCGAGGTTACGATTTTCGAAATCCTTTTTGTGCGAGGGGGTGAATCCGGGGTATGGACGACATCGACCGGCGCATCCTCGACGCGCTCCGACGGGACGCCCGCACCCCGTACACGGAGATCGCCGACGACATCGGCGTCAGCGAGGGCACCGTCCGCAACCGCGTCGACAGCCTCGTCGAGGACGGCGTCATCGAACGGTTCACCGTCACCACCTCCACGGGCAACGTGAAGGCGATGATCGAGATCGGCGTGGCGATGGACGTCGACACCCACGAGGTCGGCGACCGCATGGTCGACTGGGAGCCCGTGGACTTCGTCTGGCAGGTGTCCGGCGAGGACGACATCGTGCTCGTCGTCGACGCCACCGACACCGGCGGCGTCAACCAGCTCGTCTCGAAGGCCCGCGAGCAGGAGGAGGTCGTCTCCACGAAGACCCGGCTCATCCTCGACGAGAAGATGGGCTGACCGCGCCGAGTCGAAGCGCTATTTACCCACGTCCCCGTCGTTGGCGCCATGAGCGATTCAGGGCCCGACGTGCCCGTCGAGTCCACGCGCACGGACGAGGCTGCGGAGAACGCCGAACAGGACGTCGTCGCCGTCGACGCGTACGACGAGGAGGAAGGTCCGGTGAACCGCCTCGACGCCCACACGGGCGACGGCATCCGCCACCGCGCGTTCACGTGCCTGCTGTTCGACGAGGACGGCCGCGTGCTGCTCGCCCAGCGCGCCGCCCGCAAGCGCCTCTGGGACACCCACTGGGACGGCACCGTCGCCAGCCACCCCGTCGAGGGCCAGAGCCAGAAGGAGGCCACCCGCGAGCGCCTCGAAGAGGAGCTCGGCATCACGCCCGACCAGTACGACGACCTGGAGGTCACGGACCGCTTCGAGTACAAGCGCCACTACCTCGACGAGGGCGTCGAGTGGGAGGTCTGCGCGGTGCTCGTCGCGACGCTCTCGGACACGAGCCTCGACCCGGACCCCGACGAAGTCGGCGGCATCCTCTGGGCGGACTACGAGGACCTCTACGAGAATCCGCGGTACTACCGCCAGCTCCGGCTCTGCCCGTGGTTCGAGATCGCGATGCGCCGAGACTTCGAGGGCGACGCCGACCCCGTGCCGGACGGCGCCCGCGAGTAGCGCGAGCCGTCGGGCGGATTTTTCCGGGAGCGCTCCCAAACACGGCCGTGCTCGAACTCCGACGGGCGGCCTACGACGCGGTGCTCGACCACGCGCGAGCGGACGCGCCCCGGGAGGCCTGCGGCGCGCTGCTCGGTCGCCGGGACGGAGACGAGGTGATCGCGACGACCGCGCGCCGCGTGCCGAACGTCGCGGAAGCGTCGCGCGTGACCTACGAACTCGACCCGGAGGCGACGCTGGCGGTCTTCGACGAAGCGGCGGCGACGGGGCGCGAAGTCGTCGGTTTCTACCACTCGCACCCCGCGGGCCCCGCACACATGAGCGACACCGACCGCGAGCGGGCGTCGTGGCCGGGGTACGTCTACGTGCTCGCGTCGCTGGCCGCGCGCCCGCCGATTCTGGACGCGTGGACGTGGACCGGCGAGCGCTTCGAGCCCGAGGCCGTCCGCCTCGGTAATAAGTAGGTTGTACCACTAAGTTATTTCTCGGTGGGCGTTCCACTTCGGGTATGCCGTTCAGCGACACGCTGCTCGCGGAGGCGGAATCGGTCTGGGAAGCCCAGTACGACCACCCGTTCGTCACCGAGCTCGCGGCCGGCACGCTCGACGCCGCGGCGTTCCGGCACTGGGTCGAGCAGGACTACCGCTACCTGCTGGACTACGCGGACGTGTTCTCGCTGGCGGCCGCGAGCGCCGACGGCGAAGAACGGACCGCGCGGCTCGCGGAGACCGCCCACCGCATCCTCGCCGACGAGATGGACCTCCACCGGTCGTTCGCCGAGGAGTACGGGCTCACCCCGGCGGACCTCGAAGGCGCCGAGAAGGCGCCGACCTGCCAGGCGTACACCGACCACCTCGTGCGGGCCGCCCGCGAGGGCGGCCTCGCGACCGTCGCCGCGGCGGTCTACCCCTGTGGGCAGGGCTACCTCGACGTCGCCGACCACATGGCCGAGCTCGCGGACGGCGAGCACCGCTACACGCCGTTCGTCGAGAAGTACACCAGCGACACCTTCCGAGAGACCGTCTCGTGGATGCGCGAACTCGTCGACGACCTCGCCGACGAGCGCCCGGGCGCCCGCGAGGACATGCGCGCGGCGTTCCACCGGAGCGCGCAGCTAGAACACGACTTCTGGGAGATGGCGTACACGCGAGAGCAGTGGGACGTGACGCCGCACCAGCGGACCGCCGCGGACGCCGACTAGCGGCCGCGGACCGCCGTCCAGACGCCGATGGCGCCGAGCAGAATCGCGGGAATCATCGGCACCGCGAGGTACGTGTCCCGGTAGCTGAGTCCGAACGTTCCCGGTCCGACGACGTAGAGGTACAGCGGCGCGAGCAGCCCGGAGACGACCAGCGCCGCGACGACCAGCCACTGCGCGCGCTCACTCATCCCGGCCTCGGCGTCGTCGTAGTCCTCGCGGGGGTCGTGGGTCACCATTGGCGTTCGCTGTCGGGAGTTACCACTACCTTCCCAAAGCCCTCCCGGTTCTCCAGTAGTTCGTGGGCGCGTCCAGTCTCGCTCATCGGGAGCGTCTCCCGAATCCGGACGTCGAACGTGCCGTCCCAGACCAGCGAGAGCACGTCGTCGACCTCCCCCGGCGTCGCCATCGTGGAACCGAGCACGGAGAGCTGGTTCCAGAACAGCCGCTGGACGTGCGTCTCCGGACGCCCGCCCGTGGTCGCGCCGCAGGTGACGAGCCGGCCGCCCTTCGCGAGCGATCGCAGCGAGTCCCCCCACGTCGCCTCTCCCACGTGGTCGACGACGACGTCCACGCCGCGCTTGCCGGTGTGCGCGCGAACCTCGTCGGCGAAGTTCTCGGTCTCGTAGTCGATGGCGTGGTCGGCGCCGATCTCCTCGGCGTACCGGAGCTTCTCCGCGCTGCTCGCGGTCGCGTACACCTCCGCGCCCGCGTGAGCGGCGATCTGGACGGCCGCGTGGCCGACGCCGCCGCTGGCGCCGAGCACGAGCACTTTCTCGCCGGCTTCGATGTCGGCGCGCGTGTGCAGCATCCGCCACGCCGTCTGGAAGACCAGCGGCGCGGCCGCGGCCGTCTCCCAACCGACGCCCTCGGGGACGGGGACGAGGTTGTCCTCGGGGACCGCGGCGTACTCGCTGTGGACGCCCGGGACGTGCTCGCCGATGATGTGGAACGACGAACAGAGCGGGTAGTCGCCGTCCCGGCAGAACTCGCAGTCCCCGCAGGAGACGCCCGCGGAGACCGCGACCCGGTCGCCCTCCTCGAAGCGCGTGACGTCCTCGCCCGTCTCGACGACCACGCCCGCCGCGTCGCTGCCCGGCACGTGGGGCATCGCCAGGTCGAGTTGAGGCATCCCGCGGCGCGTCCACACGTCGAGGTGGTTGAGCGCGCCCGCCTTCACGTCCACGAGCGCCTCGTCCCGCCCGACCTCGGGGTCCGGAACCTCGCCGTACTCGACGACCTCGGTGCCGCCGTGGCCCGCGAACTGAACTGCCTGCATACCCGAGCACTCGCGGGCGCCGACCAAAACTGTGGGGTCCACGCTTTTCCCCGCGGCGCGAGAAGTCCAAGCATGGTCGACTTCCAATCCCGAGAGACCCGGCGGGACGACGAACCCGACGAAGAGCCCGCAGACGACGCCGACGGGGAACCAGCCAAGGACGAAGCACACGGCGACGAGCACGAGCACGCGGACGACCACGACCACCACCATCACGACGTCGACCGGGTCGGCCTCGCGATACTGACAGTGTCGACGTCGCGCTCGCTGGACGACGACCCGGCTGGCGACGCCATCGCCGAGGCGTTCGAGGCCGACGGCCACGAGGTCGTCACGCGGGAGCTCGTGCGGGACAGCTACGACCGCGTGCAGTCCGGCATCGACAACCTCGCGAGCCGCGACGACGTCGACGTCGTCGTCACCACCGGCGGCACGGGCGTCACGCCAGACGACGTCACCGTCGACGCCGCCGAGCCGCTGTTCAACAAGGAGCTCCCCGGGTTCGGCGAGCTGTTCCGCCGGCGCTCCTACGAGGAGATCGGGGAGAAGGTGGTCGCCACGCGGGCGACCGCGGGCGTCACCGACGGCGTGCTCGTGTTCTGCCTGCCGGGCAGCGAGAACGCCGCGCGGCTCGGCAGCGAGCAGGTGGTCGTCCCCGAAATCGGCCACCTCGTCGGGCTCGCGAGCCGCGATCGGTAGCGCGGCCGCTACGCGTCGGAGTCACCGGAAAAGAACGGAGCGACGCTACGGAAGCGTTACGCGACGGGCGCGAGCGAGCTCGCGGACGCGTTCTCGTCGGTCGTGGTCTCGTTCGTCGCGGTCTCGTTCTCGACCGCGTCGTCGCTGTCGTCGGTGTCGCCGTCGTCACCGAGCAGGCCGCTCAGCGCGTTCCCGAGGTCGTCGACCTCACCGCCGAGGAACGACTGGATCTCGTCGTGAATCGAGGAGACGTGCTCCGGGACCTGCTCCGGGAGGTCGGTCGGCGGGCCGCGCTCGCCGGCCGCGTCGGACGCGTTTTCGGCGTGCTCCGACGCGTTCGCAGCGGGGCCGACGTCGCTAGGCGGGCCAGCGGACTCGTTCTCGTCGGTGTCAGTCTCGTTCACGTCCGACTCGTCCGCGTCGTCGTCGGCTTCGGCGTCGTCGGCGTCGTCGGGTGCGCTCCCGTTCGCTTCGTCGGGTGCTTCGTCTGTCGGTGCGTTGCCGGGGGTCGCCGCGCCGACCGCAGCGACGCCGCCGACGAGGACGGTCGCCGCGACGGCCAGCGTGAGCAGTTTGCGTGCGTTCATCGCAGTCGCTTCTCGGCCCGCCACCCACTTCAACCGGGGTAGCGCTGAACTCGAATTTCCGGCTCGATAGGCCGTCTGAACCCGAATTAAGCCGAATTAAGCGTCAGTTCACCCGCCGCGGGGCGACCCCGGAGTGGGTTCCGGGGTCGCGGGTCGTTGCGCGCGTCGCGCGCCGCCGGGCTACTCGCGGGTGAGCACGAGCTTGCCGTGGAAGTCGCCGGCTTCGCCGCGGCGGTGGGCCTCGGCGACCTCGTCGAACGTGAAGTACTCCGAGACGACGGGCTCGACCACGCCGTCGTCGACGAGCGAAGCGATTTCGCGGAGTTCCTCTCCGATTCGCTCCTGTCGTTCGCCGAGCAGCACGGGGAGAATGACGAGCACGACGCCGAGTTCGAGGGAGTTGGCGTGCATCGCGGAGAGGTCCTGCGTGGAACTGGACTCGGTGGTGACGACCGTCCCGAACGGCCGCACCGCGTCGAAGGCCGTCTGGATGTGGTCGTCGCCGACGGGGTCGAACACCACATCGAAGCCGGCGCCGGTGGCGTACTCGGCCGTGTAGTCGGCGACGTCAGTGGTCGTGTAGTCGACGGTGGCGTCGGCGCCGAGGTCGCTAGCGAGGTCGCGCTTCTCGGCGGTCGAACCGGTCGCGGTGACCGTCGCACCGAGGTTCGCGGCGAGCTGGACGCCGATGTGGCCGACGCCGCCGCTGGCGCCGTAGACGAGCAGCTCGTCGCCGTCACCCACGTCGGCTTTGTCGGTGAGCATCTCCAGAGCGGTGGTCGAGACGACGGGGAGCGCCGCGGCGTCCTCCAGCGGAATGGCGTCGGGAGCGGGCGCGAACGTGTCGGCGTGCCCGACGACGTAGTCCGCGAGCGCGCCCTGTCGGCCCGCGCCGCCCGGCATCCCGTACACTTCGTCGCCCGGCTCGAAGGCCTCGACGTCGTCGCCGACGGCGTCCACGACCCCCGCGACGTCGCAGTGCAGGGTCGCGGGGAACGGCGGCGTGAAGTCGGGAATGTCGCCGCGTCGAATCTTGTAGTCGACGGGGTTGAGGCTAGTCGCCGCGACCTCGACGCGGACCTCCTCGGGCCCGGGCTCGGGGGTTTCGACGGTCGTCTCCTCGAAGACGTCCGGCGAGCCGTACTCCTCGATCACGTGCGCGGTCATCTGCGAGTCGGTCACGTCGACAACGACGGCGGGCACGGGGAAAGGCACACGGGCGGCAGCACGCGTTTCCGGATCGCGGGACCGTGGATTCACGTCCCGTCGGCGCGCACGCCCACGCATGGACAAGCAGGAGCTCCGCGAGCGCGTCTGGGACGACCTCGAAGACAGCGGCGAGGCGCGCTTCCCGTTCCCGCCGCACGGCCGCATCCCGAACTTCGCGGGCGCGAGCGACGCCGCCGACCGGCTCGCCGAGACGGACGCGTGGGCGGCCGCCGACGTGGTGAAGGCGAACCCGGACGCCCCGCAGTTGCCGGTGCGTCGGGCGGCGCTGCGCGCGGGGAAGACGGTGTACGTCGCGGTGCCGCGGCTGCGCGACGAGGAGTGCTTCCTCCGCCTCGACCCCGCGGAGGTCGCGGACGTCGACGACGCCACGACGGTCAGCGGCATCGGCGAGCACGGAACCGCAGTGGGACCCGAGGACGTCGAGCCCGTCGACCTCATCGTCTCGGGGAGCGTCGCGGTCACGGAGCGCGGCGAGCGCGTCGGCAAGGGCGAGGGGTACAGCGACCTGGAGTTCGCGCTGCTCCGCGAGTTCGACCGCGTGGGTGACGACACGACGACGGTGACGACCGTCCACGAGCGCCAGGTCGTCGACGACGAGATTCCGACGAGCGACCACGACGTGCCGATGGACTACGTCGTCACGCCCGAGCGCGTCGTCGACACCGACGCTCCCGCAGAGAAACCCGAGGGAATCGAGTGGGACGCGGTGAGCGACGAGCGGCGCGAGGAGATTCCGGTCTTGGAGCGCCTGGCGCCCTGAATCGGCCGACAATTTAAACGGGAGAGCGGCGTATTCTCTCGGGTATGGGTGCTTCGAGCGGTGATGACCGCGCTGCGAGCCCGGAGGCCGCGCTGTCGGCGGCTATCGAGGCAGCGGACGGCGACCCGGACTGTGCGCTCTGCTCGAAGCCCGCGGACTACTTCCTCTACGAGCCCGGCAGCGTCGAGAAGTTCGTCTGCTGGGAGCACGTCAGCCCCCACTCCGCGGCCGTCGACGGCGAGGGCAAGCGGCCCGGCCGGCCGGTCGCGCTCTCGCTATGACTCCATCGGCGCCATCGTCGCCGTGAACACCGCGACGTCGTCGCTCTCGTTTCTCGCGCCGTGGGCGACGCCGCGCTCGTGGACGACCACGCCCGGAGCGTCTACGGTCTCCTCGCTGTCGCCCTGCACGACGACGAGTTCGCCCTCCAGCACGTGGAAGGTGTTCGTCTGGTCGCCGTGCTCGTGGGGTTCGACCTCGGCGCCGGGGCCGAGCGCGAACGCCTTCACGAGTTCGTCCGGCGAGTAGTACAGCTCCTCCGTGACGACCTCTCCCGCGTCGGGCGCGAGGTCGGGGTAGCGGTCGAGTGACACGCCAGAACGGAGACCGCGGAAGCCCTTAGCTGTCGGGTCCGACGAGTTCCTCGGCGACCGTCTCCGCCCCGAGCAGCGCGGGGTCGACGGCGAGGTCGAGGACGCCCTTCACGAACTCGGGCATCGAGTCGGGCGTGTACGCGACGATTTTCAGGGCCTCGTTCTGCTCGCGAGCGACGGGGATGGCGGTGGCCTCGGCGGCGTCCGTGATGACCAGCAGGTCGGCGTCCGCGACGCCGGCGTCTTCGAGCCGTTCGCCGGACGCGACGCCCTCGATGCTGGTGACTGCCACGCCCTCGGCTTCGAGGGCGTCGACGATGCCGCGGTCGGGACCGACGACGATTGCCTTCATTCGTACTCGATTGTCGCGGGTGGCTTGTGGGTGACGTCGTAGACGACGCGGGAGACGTTGTCGATGGTCCCCGCGATGCGGGACTGCAGGCGCTGGAGGGTCTCCCACTCCAGTTCCTGGGCGCGGGCGGTCATCCCGTCACGGGATTCGACCGAGCGGACGGCGACGACGTAGCCGTGCACGCGGTTGTCGCCCTTCACGCCCGTCGCTTTCCCGAGGACGGCGGCGAACGCCTGCCACGGGTCGTACTCCTCGAGTTCCTCCTCGACGACCGCGGTCGCCTCGCGGGCGACCTCGACCTTCGCCGGCGTGGCTTCGCCGATGACGCGCACGGCGAGGCCGGGGCCGGGGAACGGCATGCGCTCGCTGATGATCTCCTCGAGGTCGAGGTGGCGCGCGACCTCCCGGACCTCGTCCTTGTAGAGGTCCCGCATCGGTTCGACGATGCCCTCGAAGCCGACGCGCTCGGGCAACCCGCCGACGTTGTGGTGGCTCTTGATGGTGCCCTCGCTCTCGATGCGGTCCGGGTAGATGGTACCCTGCACGAGGTAGTCGGCGTCGACCTCGTCGGCGACCGTCTCGAACTCCCGGATGAACTGCTCGCCGATGACGTGGCGCTTCTCCTCGGGGTCCGTGACGCCCGCGAGTTCGTCGAAGAAACGGTCCTGGGCCTCGACGACGCGGAGGCTGTCCATGTAGTCGAAGACCTCCCGAATTTCGTCGGTCTCGCCCTTCCGCATCAGGCCGGTGTCGACGTAGACGGGGACGAGCTGGTCGCCGACCGCCTCGTACGCCAGCGCGGCGGCCGTAGAGGAGTCGACGCCGCCCGAGAGCGCGATGATGGCGGTGCTGTCGCCGAGCTCCTCACGGATTTCTTCCTTGGCGTCCGCGACGAACTCCTCGACGTCGACCATCAGTTCACCACCTCCGCCTTCGTGTCAGTGGCCTCGAGGACGGCGTCGAGCAGCCCGACGAACGGCGGGCTCGCGCGTGTCGGCCGCGACCGGAACTCGGGGTGGAACTGCGTCCCGAAGAAGAACGGGTGGTCGTCGTACTCCAGTATCTCCATGCGGTTGCCGGCCTCCCCGGAGAACGTCAGGCCGTTCTCGGTGAGGACGTCGATGTACTCGGGGTTGACCTCGTAGCGGTGGCGGTGGCGCTCCGTACACGAGGTGTCGCCGTACACGTCGTGGGCGAGCGTCCCGGGCTGAATCTGGGTCTCGTGGGCGCCCAGCCGCATCGTCCCGCCGAGGTCTTCGAGGTCGTACTGCTCGGGCAGCAGGTCGATGACGGGGTACGGCGTGTCCTCGTCGATTTCCGCGGAGTGAGCGCCCTCCCAGCCGAGGACGTTCCGGGCGTACTCCACGACCGCGAGCTGGAAGCCCAGGCAGAGCCCGAGGAACGGGACGTCGTGCTCGCGGGCGTACTGGATGGCCCGAATCTTGCCCTCGGTCCCGCGGGAGCCGAAGCCGCCGGGGACGACGACGCCGTCGGCCTGCCGGAGGCGCTCGCGGTGGTCGTCGTTCATCTTCTCCGAGTCCACCCAGAGAACGTTCACGTCCACGCCGCGCTCGAGGCCGGCGTGCTTGAGCGCCTCGTGGATGCTCATGTACGCGTCTTCGAGGGCGTACTTCCCGACGAGCGCGATGTCGACTTCGCCGCTGCGCTCGCGGGTGACGAGGTCCCGCCACTCGGTCGAACGCTCGGACTCGGGGAGGGCGTCCTCGGCGATGTCGAAACGGTCCATCACGAAGTCGTCGAGGCCCTCCTCCTCGACCACGAGCGGGACGCGGTAGACGTCCTCGACGTCCGGGTTCGAGAAGACGGCGTCCGTGGGGACGTCGCAGAACAGCGCGATCTTCTCCTTGACGTCCGGGTCGAGTTCGTCCTCGCAGCGCCCCACGAGGACGTCCGGCTGGAGACCGATGGACCGGAGTTCCTTCACGGAGTGCTGGGTGGGCTTGGTCTTCTGCTCGCCGGTCTTCGAGTACGGGACGAGCGTGACGTGCGCGAACAGGATGTCCTCGTCGTCCTCCTCGTGGCGGAACTGCCGGAGGGCTTCGAGGTACGGCATCCCCTCGATGTCGCCCACGGTGCCGCCGACCTCGACGATGCAGACGTCGGAGCCGTCGGCGGCCTCCCGCACGCGGCGCTTGATGTCGTCGGTGACGTGCGGGATGATCTGGACGGTCTTCCCGAGGTAGTCGCCGGCGCGCTCGCGCTCGATGACTTCCTGGTAGACCTTGCCCGTGGTGACGTTGTGGTCGGAGGTCATGTCGACGTCGAGGAACCGCTCGTAGTTCCCGAGGTCGAGGTCGACCTCCCCGCCGTCTTTCAGCACGTACACCTCGCCGTGCTGGTAGGGGTTCATGGTGCCCGCGTCCACGTTCAGGTACGGGTCGATTTTGACGGCCGTGACGTCGAAGCCGGCGTTCGAGAGAAGGCGGCCCAGGCTGGCGGCGGTGATGCCCTTCCCCAGCCCCGACATCACCCCGCCGGTGACGAACACGAACTTGCTGCCCAGTGATGGGTCGTATCCGGTCTCCGTCGGCATACTGACCGTCCGGCGGGCGCAGCAAAAACGGTTTCGGGACGCCCGCGGCCCGCCACTCGCTGCCACGTCCCGGGCCGTCAGGGGCCGAGAGCGGCCCCGCGCTTGCCACCGTTTTTGTTCCGCCCTAGCAGGACTGCGCGAGGAACGGCCCGGCGGCCTCGGCGACGCTGTCGGTGCGCCCGACGAAGAAGTGGTCTGCTTCCAGTTCCACGACGTCGCAGTCCAGTCCCCGCGCGGCCTCGACCACCGGCTCCCAGTCCGCGGTCGTGTCCCGCGTCGCGTACACCACCTGCAGCGGCGCCGCTATCTCTTCGAGCGCGGCCGCGGCGTCCAGCCCGGCTTCGAGCTCCGCGGCGGGCGCGAGCAGCGACACCGCACAGAGGTCGGCGTCGACGCTCGCGGCCGCGAGCGCGGCGATACTCCCGCCGAAGCTGAACCCGAACAGGCCCACGTCGTCGTAGCGCTCGCTCGCCCACCGCACCGCGTTCCGGGCGTCCTCGCGCTCGCCGAGCCCCTCGTCCCAGTCGCCGTAGTCGAAGCGCAGCGCCGCCACCCCCCGCTCGACGAGGTACTCGGCGACGGCGACGAGGCGGTCGTCCCCGCGGTGGCCGCGGTGCTGGGGGTGTGGCGGGCACATCACGACGCACGCCGTGGCGCCCCCGTCGGGCGAGTCGAGAGTCGCTTCCACGTCCCGGCCGCCGGGCACGAGCACGGTCTCCTGTTGCATGGACGAGGGTTCGGCGTCGGGTGTCGTGTAGGCTGTGGTTGTGGTCTTTCGCGCGGGGCACTCCGTTCCCCGCTCGCTCGTTCCGTGCTCTCACTACGTTCGAGCACGCGGCTCACGGCTCGCTTCGCTCACCGTTCGCGTCAACGTGCCCTCCCTCCGGTCGGGCACGCGGTGAACGTTTTACGTCCCGAGCCCCAATCCGTGTGTATGGGTATCGTATCACGACTCTCGTACGCGGTCCGGTCGAAACTGAACGCCCTCGTCAGTTCCGCCGAGGACCCGACGGAGACCCTGGACTACTCCTACCAGCGGCTCCGCGACGAACTCCGGGACGTCGAGCAGGGGCTGGCCGACCTCACCGCCCAGAAGAAACGCCTCGAGGTCCAGCGCGAGCGCCTCGCGCAGAACGTCGAGAAGCACGACGACCAGGCGTGGGAGGCCGTCCGGCAGGGTCGGGACGACCTCGCGCGGCGCGCCCTCGAGAAGAAACAGCGCAAGCGCGACCAGGTCGCCGAAATCGACGACCAGATCGCGAGCCTCGAACAGACCCAGCGGGACCTCGAAGGACAGAAGGACGACCTCGAAGCGAAAGTCGAGGAGTTCCGCACGAAGAAGGAGACGATGAAGGCCCGCCACGAGGCCGCGGAGGCCCGAACGCGCGTCTCGGAGGCAGTCACGGGCATCGACGACGGGAACGGCGACGTGGCGCGCGCCATCGAGCGCGCCCGCGACCAGACCGAGGAGATGGAGGCGCGCGCGGCGGCGATGGACGAGCTCAGCGAGCGCGGCAGCCTCGACGGGCCGCTGGGCGACGACCGCGACCGCATCGACCGCGAGCTCGACGGCGAGCGCGACGACGTGGAGGCGGAGCTGGACGCCATCCGCGCGGACGTCGACGGCGACGGCGAGCGCGAGGAGCCAGTGGACGTCGAAGTCGAGGACGGCGGCCACGACCTCGATAACGCCGTGGCGGAGATCGACCGCGAGCCCGCCGGCGAGGACCCAGTCGGGCGAGCCGACAAGAGCGGCGAGCCGGCGGTCGGCGAGGGCGACGAGGATGGCGTCGACGAAGAGCTCGACGCCATCCGCGAAGAAGAGCGCGCGTAGCCGAGTACCGGCGGGCTCGCGCCCGCAGTCGGCTGTTTACCCGACGAAGTCCGGTTCGGTGCGCTTCTCCGCGACCTCGCTGTCGAGGTGGTCGACGAACGTGTCGACGTCGACGTCGTTGCGCTCGCGCTCCTGGCGGTCGCGCACGGAGACCGTGCCGGCTTCCTCCTCGTCGTCGCCGAGGACGAGCATGTAGGGGACGTTGTCGTCGTGGGCCTGCTGGATCTTCCGGCCGACGGTCCAGTCGCGGTCCTCGACCTCGACGCGGTAGCCCTCCAGTTCGTTCTTCACGCGGTGGGCGTACCCGAGGTTGTCGTCGGTCACGGGGAGGATGCGGACCTGCTCGGGCGCGAGCCACGTCGGGAACTTCCCGTTGTAGTGCTCGATGAGCACCATGAAGAAGCGCTCGTAGCTCCCGTAGAGCGCGCGGTGAATCATCACCGGCTGGTGGGCGTCGTTGTCCGAGCCCGTGTATTCGAGGTCGAAGCGGTCCGGCATGTTGAAGTCGAGCTGGACGGTCGGGCCGTCCCACGTGCGGCCGAGCGCGTCCTCGAACGCGAAGTCGATCTTCGGCCCGTAGAACGCGCCGTCGCCGGGTTCGAGGTCGTAGTCGACGTTCTGCTCGTCGAGGACGTCGCGGAGCTGGCTCTCGGACTGCTCCCAGATTTCGTCGCTGCCGACGGACTTCTCGGGGCGCGTGGCGAGCGCGACCTCGTAGTCGAGGTCGAACGTGTCCAGCACCTCGAAGATGAGGTCCATGATGCGCCGGACCTCCTCCTCGATCTGGTCGGCGCGCGCGAACACGTGGCCGTCGTCGATGGTGAACGCCCACACCCGCGAGAGCCCGGAGAGCTCGCCGCGCTGCTCGCGGCGGTACACTTTGCCGTCCTCGAAGTACCGAACGGGGAGGTCGCGGTAGCTCCACGAGGACTGGTCGAAGATGGTGGCGTGGCCCGGGCAGTTCATCGGCTTCAGGCCGTACTCCTCGTCGTCGACGTCCATGAGGAACATGTCGTCGACGTAGTTGTCGTAGTGCCCGGACTGCTTCCAGAGCTCCGTGCGGAACAGGTGCGGGGTCTCGACCTCGTCGTAGCCCATGTCGCGGTTGAGCCCGTGGACGTAGTCCGAGAGCTCCCGCAGCACGGTCTTCCCGTTCGGGTGGTACAGCGGGAGGCCGGGGCCCGTGACGTCTGGGATGGAGAACAGGTCCATCTCGGAGCCGAGCTTCCGATGGTCCCGTTCTTTGGCCTCCTCGCGGCGCTGGAGGTACTCCTCCAGGCCGTCCTCGGTCGGGAACGCCGTGCCGTACACCCGAGTCAAGGTCTCGCGGTCCTCGTCGCCGCGCCAGTACGCCGCCGAGGTTTCGAGGACCTCGAAGCCGCCGATTTCGCCCGTGGAGTCGACGTGCGGGCCCTGGCAGAGGTCCTCGAAGCCGTCCTGCTTGTAGAAGCTCACGGGGTCCTCGCCGGCCGCCTCGGTGTCGAGAATCTCGCGCTTGAACGGATTGTCCTCGTACTTCTCGACGGCTTCCTCGCGGTCGTACTCGAGGCGCTCGACGTCGTAGTCCGCCTCGATGATGTCCTCGGCTTCTGCCTGAATCTCCTCGAGGTCGTCGGCGTCGAGCTCGACGTCCGCGATGTCGTAGTAGAACCCCTCGTCGGTGTACGGGCCGATGGTGAGTTTCGCGTCGGGGTGGTGGCGGACGAGGGCCTGCGCGAGCACGTGCGCGGCCGTGTGCCGGAGGACGTCGAGGTAGTCGTCGGAACCCTCGGTGACGATCTCGATCTCGCGGTCCTCCGTGATGGGTTCCTCCTTCGCGACGAGTTCGCCGTCGAGCTTCCCGGCGACTGTGTCACGGCCGAGGCCGGGCCCGATTTCGTACGCTACGTCCTCGACCGTCGCCCCGGCGTCGACGTCCAGCGTGGCGCCGTCCGGGAGCGTCACAGTAACGCTGCTCATGTGGGTTTTCCTTCGCCCGGAGGCACCCATAAGCCTGTTGAGACGGTGCGGCCGCGTGCCGCACGCCCCGAAGATCGAAGCGCGGAGTCAGGCCTCGCGGACGCCCGTGCCGGGCCGGTCGACGGCCTGCAGGTCGACGCGGCCGGCGGGCATCGGAACGCCCTCGAAGTCGTCCGCGGCGAGCAGCAGCGAGCCGTCGAGGTCGGCGTAGTCCAGCAGCGGCGCGAGGTGGCAGGCCGCCGCGATGCTGGCGTTCGACTCGATCATGCACCCGCACATGACTTCGAGGCCGTGCGCGCGGGCGGCGTGAACCAGTCGCTTGGCCTCGCGGAGGCCGCCGGTCTTCATCAGCTTCAGGTTCGCGATGTCACAACGGTCCGCGATGTCCGGAATGTCGCTGGCGACGACACAGGACTCGTCGGCCGCGATCGGGAGCGGGGAGCGCTCGTAGACGTACTTCAGGCCCTCGCGGTTCTCCGCGGGGACGGGCTGCTCGACGAACTCGACGCCGTAGTCGGCGAGCCACTCGATGTTCCGGACGGCCTCCTTCGGCGTCCACGCCTCGTTGGCGTCCACGCGGATGGTGGCGTCGGGCGCGGCCTCCCGGACCGCCGACAGGAGCTGTTCGTCCCGGCTCGTGCCGAGTTTCACCTTCAGCGTGCCGTAGCCCGCGTCGACGGCCTCGGCGGTCTTCTCGCGCATCGTCTCCTCGTCGTCGATGCCGATGGTGTAGGAGGTGTCGAGGCTGTTCGCGGCGTCCAGCCCCCAGTAGCGGTACAGCGGCAGGTCCGCGCGCTTCGCGGCGAGGTCGTGACACGCGATGCTGACCGCGGCCCGCGCCGCGGGGTTGTCCGAGACGACCTCCCGCATCCCGGTCTCGATGCGCGCGAGCGCGTGCGGGTCGTCGGCGCGCTCGACGACCGCGAGCAGGTCCGGGAGCACCGCCTCGACGGTCGCGGCCGTCTCCCCGTAGTGCGGGGACGGTGCGGCGCCGCCGACGCCGACGTTGCCGTCGTCGTCCTCGACGCGCACGACGACGTTCCCCGCGGTCTGCTGCGTGCCCCGCGAGATGGTGAAGGGGTGTTCGAGCGGGAACTCGCGGCGCTCGAAGGACGCCTTCATCGAATCACCTCGATCACCGACCCGGGGTCGAAGCGCACGGGGTCGTCGGCGGGCGCGTCGATGGCGTCCGCGAAGTCCGCAATTGCCTCGCGGGCCTCGTCGTCGCTGTCGACGCTGCGCGTGTTCAGCATGCCGCCGACCACGTCCGCGTCGGCGACGGGTTCGGCGAACGCCTCGAAGCGGTCCACGAACTCGCCGACTGGCGGGAGTTCCTGGTCGTAGCCGTGGACGGAGTCGCGGCCGACCTCGTGGCAGAGCACGAGGTGGTCGGGCATCGATCCGTGGACGATGCTCGCGGTGACCCCCGAGTACGCGGGGTGGACGATGCTCGCCTGTCCCTCCACGAAGACGTAGTCGTGGTCCGCGCCCGCTTCGAGGACCATCTGCTCGACCGCGCCCGCGGCGAAGTCCGAGACGACGCGGTCGACTGGGATGCCCTCGCCCTCGATGAGGATGCCGGTCTGCCCGGTCGCGACGAACGCCGCGTCCATCCCCTGCTCGCGGGCGGTCTCGTACAGTTCCCGCGTAGCGGTCATCTTCCCGACCGAGCAGTCCGTCCCCACCGTCGTGACGACCGTGGCGTCCACGCTGTCCGCGACGCCGTCCGCGACGCCGAGGTCCGCGGGCGGCTTCCGCACGTCCCAGAGTTCGGCGCCGTGTTCGGCGGCGAGGGCCGCGAACTCCTCGTCGTCTTCGAGGAAGTAGTGCAGGCCCGAGTAGACGTCGCAGCCGCGCTCGAGCGCGTTCCGCACGTCCGGCCGCCACGACTCCTCGAACCCGCCGCCGATGGGCGCGATGCCGATGACGAGCGCGTCCACGTCCTCGTCGACGTCGCTCATCGACGCGACCACGGGCGCGTCCTGCACGTCCGGCACGTGGTCGGCGACGCGGCTGCCGTCGTTGTCCCTGTCGAGGACCGCGACCACGTCGTAGTCGGCGTACCGGAGGACGCCCACCGCGGTCTTCGCGCGGTCGGGGAACTGCTCGTGTGCGAGGAGTGCGACGTTCATACGACGACGGAGGCCCCCCGCCGCCTTAAGCGTGAAGCCGGAGGCAACCGCGCGAGCGAGCAGTCACAACAGGGACAGCGGCACCGTCCAGAACGCGTCGTGCGCGTCGTCGAGCGCTGCCTCGGGCTTCCCCGTCGCGTCCACGGCGGCCGTCGCGTCGGCGTCGAACTCGTCGAGCAGCGTCCCCTCGCCGACGACGAACACGCGCTCGGCGTCCACGCCGTCGAGCGCGCGCTGGCACTTCTCCAGGTGTTCGCGAATCTGGCTCTCGCGCCGCCGCTCGAAGCGGTCCTGCGAGAAGCCGCCCTTCGAGTGCTTGCCCTTCACGTCGCTGGTGAACCCCTCGAAGTGGACGCGCTCGGGCTGCGGGCCGTCGCCAGAATCGGCATCGTACACGCCCAGCGCGAACAGGTCCGCGCGCACGACTGCGAGCGCGTATTGGCCCGTGGGCGCGAGCCACTCGCGCTCCATCTGGACGGTCGAGTCCCACGCCGCGAACGCTTCCGGCGGGTTCGGCGGGCGCAGCGCGGCCGAGAGCAGACCTTCGGGGTCGCGGACGACGAGGCAGGGCGCGGCGCGCTCGACGAGTGGCGCGCGGTCGCCGAACGCTTCGCGGACGGACTCGGGCGGGTCGTCGGGCACGTACGCCGTGAGCACGCCCTCCTCGGTGCTCTCGACGCTGTCCAGGAGCGCGACGACGCGCTCGCGGCGCTCGCCGCGGAGGTCCCGGCGCCCCCGGAACTCCGGCTCGCCGTCGCCGCTGCCCTGTCGGCGCACGCGGTCCTCCAGCTCCGTGATTCGGTCTTCGAGCTCGTTGACGCGCTCCTCGGCTTCCTGCCTGTCGCGGACGGCCTCACTGCGGCGCTCGCTCTCGGCGTCGAGGCGGTTCCGCAGGGACTCGTTCTCGTCCTCGAGGTCCTCGATGCGCTCCTTGAGGTCGGTGCGCCCGAGGAGGTCGTCCAGCATGAGCGAATGGCGGCGGCCCGGGCGCTTAGGCGTTTCCCACCGGGGCGGTCAGACGGCGCCCATGTCGAAGAGGCGGGCGGCGTGCTCCCGCTTCGCGAGCAGCACTTCTTCGAGCGACGGCGGGTTCTCGACGTCGGCGTTCTCGATGACGGACTCGGGGACGGCGAGCGTGCGCTCGGGCACGTCGTCCCCGCCGTGGACCGGGAGGTGGGCCGCGCCGAGCTTCATCACGAGCGGGAGGTCTGTCCGGGAGATTCCCTCGTCGCTGGCGTACAGCTGCTCGTTGACCCGCTCGTGGTGACGGCTGTTGATGACGGCGCGGTCGCCGCCGGTCGGTTCGACGTACAGCCGTCCGAGGTAGTAGCCGCTCGAGAATGCCTCGAACATGTGTGTCAAACTCTGGCATGGAAGGACTTAAGCGCTCCGGCGGACCCCCGAGTCGTCGCGCAGTTTCACCGAGAGCAGACACCCTTATCCGCGTTCGCCGCTAACTCCGGGTGAAGATGGATTCGGGGGCACTGCTCGACATACTCGGGAACGAGAACCGGCGACGCATCCTCCGACTGCTCGCGCGGAAACCCTGTTACGTCACGGAGATATCGGAGTACCTCGGTGTCAGCCCGAAGGCCGTCATCGACCACCTCCGGCGGCTGGAGGACGCCGGGCTCGTCGAGTCCGAAGTCGACGACCAGCGCCGGAAGTACTTCCACATCGCCGAGAACCTCCGCCTGGAGGTCCGGCTGTCGCCGTTCGACTTCGGCGCGAAGTCCGCGTACCCCGCGAGCGCGGACCTCGACTTGACGCGCTGCCAGCACGTCTCGATCCGCATCCAGCAGGACCGCAACGACGACGTCGCGGACCTCGCGGGGAAGCTCGAGGAGCTCAAGGACCTCGAACGCGAGCTCTCGCTCGCCCAGCGCTGGGTGCAGGGCCGGCTCGCTGACGTCCAGGGCCAGCTCGGGGACGCCGTCGGCGACGGCAACGAGCGGCTGTACGCGGACGTGCTCGCGGCGCTGGCGGCCGGCGAGCGCTCCGCGAGCGCGGTCGCCGCGACCCTCGACGCCCCCGAACCGCTCGTCGAGGGCGTCCTCGAGACGCTGCGCGAGCAGGACGTCGTCACGCGGACGGACGGCGAGTGGCGCATCGCCGAGTAAGCCGAGTAGCAACCTTTTCGTCGGCGCGTCCGGAATCCTCTCGACATGAACACAGGGGACCGCGTGCGCGTCCGGCGGGACGGCACGACCCACGAGGGCGTGCTGCTGCCGTCGGCCGAGCCGGACCACCTCGTCGTGAAACTCGACTCCGGGTACAACGTCGGCGTCGACCGCGACGCGGCCGACGTGGAAGTGCTGGAGCGGGACGTCTACGACGTCGAGAGCGAGCCCGAGGAGGAGGCCGCCTCCGAGGTGGAGTTCGACGACGACCTGCCGACCATCGCACTCATCTCTACTGGTGGGACGATCGCCTCGACCGTGGACTACCGGACCGGCGCCGTCACCGCGCAGTTCGACGCCGAGGACGTGCTGCGGGCGGTGCCGGACCTCGCGGGCCGCGCGAACTACCGCGGGCGCGTCGTCGCGAACATCCTCTCGGAGAACATGGAGCCGCCGATCTGGCGGGAGCTCGCGGAGGCCGTCCACGAGGAGATCGAGAACGGCGCGGACGGCGTCGTCGTGATGCACGGCACGGACACGATGCAGTACTCCGCGAGCGTGCTCTCGTTCGTCCTCGACACGCCCGTACCCATCGTCTTCACGGGCAGCCAGCGCTCCGCGGACCGGCCGTCCTCGGACAACGTGATGAACGCGGTCTGCTCGGTGGAGGCCGCGAAGGCCGACACCGCCGAGGTGATGGTCTGCATGCACGCCTCCGAGAGCGACGACAAGTGTGCGCTCCACCGCGGCACGCGCGTCCGGAAGAACCACACGAGCCGCCGCGACGCCTTCGAGACCGTCGGCGCGGAGCCGCTCGGCTACGTCGACTACGACGAGGCCAGCGAGGACGCGACCGCTGACTCCCGTGGCGTCGAGTTCACCGGGGAGTACGACGAGCGCGGCGAGACGGACCTCGACATCGACGCGGACCTCGACTCGGACGTCGAACTCGTGAAGTTCACGCCCGGGATGGACCCCGCGTTTTTCGAGGCCTGCGAGGGCAAATCCGGCGTCGTCATCGAGGGAACGGGCCTCGGGCACGTCCACACGGAGTTCATCGACACCATCGAGGAACTGGTCGAGGACGGCACGACGGTCGTGATGACCAGTCAGTGCCTCGAAGGCAGGGTCTGCGACCGCGTCTACGACACGGGCCGCGACCTCCTCGACGCGGGCGTCGTCGAGGGCGAGGACATGCTCCCCGGCACCGCGAAGGTGAAGCTGATGTGGGCGCTCGCGAACACGGAGAACGCCGCGGAGACGATGCGCACGCCGCTCGCGGGCGAAATCACCGAGCGCTCCGTCCCCTGGGAATGAGCGGGGGCGTCGAGATTCGCCCCGCGGAGCTCGCAGACTACGACGACGTGGTGGCGTTCGCCAGCGACACGTGGGCCGACCGCCGCGAGGACGGCGACTACATCCCGCAGGTCTTCGAGGACTGGGTGGACAGCGACGGGCCGCGCCAGCGCACGCTCGTCGCGGACACCGGCGACGACGTCGCCGCGGTCGCGCAGTTCGTGCTGCTGTCCGAGCACGAGGCGTGGGCGCAGGGGATGCGCACGAACCCCGACTACCGCGGGCAGGGCGTCGGCTCGAAGCTCGTCCACGAGGGCTTCGACTGGGCGCGCGAGCGGGGCGCGACGGTCGCGCGCAACATGGTGTTCTCGTGGAACGTGATGGGGCTCGGGCACTCTCGTGCGACCGGGTTCGCGCCCGCGACGGAGTTCCGCTGGGTCAACCCCGCGCCGGACAGCGATGCGAGCGCGAACCACGAGATCACGGGCGACGCGAACGCGGCGTGGCGCTTCTGGCAGGACAGCGCCGCTCGCGACCACCTCCGGGGACTCGCGCTCCACCCCGACGAGTCGTGGGCGCTCGCCGAGCTCACGCGGGACCGCCTCGCCGCGGCCGCCGACCGCGGCGGCCTCGTCGTCGTGCAGGACGAGACGACGGGCACGCGGGGGTTCGCGTTCCGCTCGCGCACGTTCGAGCGCGAGGACGACGACGACGCCGAGCAGACGGTGGCGGAGTACGGCGTCGGCGCGTGGGCCGACCAGCCGGCCTGCGAGTCGCTGCTCGACGCGATTGCCGCGGACGCCGCGAGCGTCGGCGCCGAGCGCACGCGCGTGTTGATTCCCGAGGACGTCGCGGCGGTCAGCGACGTCGCGGTCACGCGCACGGAGATCGGCGAGGAGCCGGACTTCGTGATGGCCGCCGACCTCACCGCCGACTACCGGGCGTAGCCGTCGCGAAACGTTTTGACGGAGGGGGCGGTAGCCACGGACATCCGAATGCGGGAACTCCGCGACATCTCTCTGGACCCCGACGACCTGACGCAGCGCCAGCGGCTGGTGGTGGTGTACGCCGTCAGTCTCGTGTCCGTCGTGCTCACGTTCACGGCCGTCTACTACTGGGGGATG
The DNA here is from genome assembly GCF_011734195.1 of Halobacterium sp. R2-5. NCBI lineage: Archaea > Methanobacteriati > Methanobacteriota > Halobacteria > Halobacteriales > Halobacteriaceae > Halobacterium > Halobacterium sp. R2-5. The sequence goes on along the minus strand of NZ_JAANTH010000002.1, from coordinate 272,116 downwards.
GCGAACCTCGAGGGACGGCCGCGGACGGCGCTCCAGGCGTTCAACACGGTCATCGAGACGCTGACGACGACGGGGTTCGGCGCGGACTCGCCGTGGGAGACGCCGTGGATGAACGCCCTCGTCGCGACCATCCAGGTGTCCGGCGTCGTCATCGGGTTCGTGACGCTGCGCGTGCTCGTCATCCCGCTGTTCGAGCGCACGCCGATGAACCTCGACGACAGGCTCACGCCCAAGCGCGACCACGTCGTCGTCGCGGAGTACCGCCACGACACCGAGGTGCTGCTCGACGAACTGGAAACCCTCGACGTCGACTACGTGCTCGTGGAGTCCGACGACGACGAGGCGATGCGGCTCTCCGACGACGGCTACCAGGCCATCAACGGCGACCCCGAGGACGGCGACGACCTCGAACGGGCGTCCATCAGAGACGCGAGCGTGCTCATCACGGACGCCGGCGACGAGACCGCGAGCATCGTGCTCACCGCGCTCGAACTGAACGAGGGTCTCCGCGTCGTGAGCTTCACGCCGTCGACCCGCCAGAAGGCCGCGCTCGCGGAGATCGGCGTCGATCGGAGCGTCGCGCCGCACTCGCTCATCGGGCAGCGCCTCGCGGAGAAGGCGACGACCCCCGTCTCGGTCGGCGACCACGCGAGCAGCGAGGTGGCCATCCGGGAGATCCTCGTCCGCCGCGGCAGCACGCTGCACGGCGTCAGCGTCGGGGAGTCACCGCTCGCGCGCCACCCGGAGCTGACGCTCGTCGCGGGCTGGTTCGACGGCCAACTGCGGTTGCCGCCGTCGCCGGAGGACCGCCTCACGCCGAACACCGTGCTCGTCGTCGCGGGGCCGAGCGACGTCATCGACGAGGCCGCCGGCGAAATCTCCGGCGTCCAGACGACGCGGGGACGCCAACACTCGCGGGTCGTCGTCGCGGGGCTCGGCGAGGGCGGCACGGCGGCTGTCGAGGCACTCCCGGACGGCGTGGAGGCGACGACCGTCGACCAGTCCCCCGCGAACGACCCGGACGTGGTCGGCGACGTGACCGAGCCGGAGACCCTCGAAGCCGCGGGCATCGAGGACGCGACCGCGCTCGTCGTCACCGTGAACAGCGACGCGGCGGCGCTGCTGACGACGGCGATGGCTCGCTCGCTGTCCCCGGGCGTGGAGATTCTCGCGCGCGTGACGGACACGGAGAAGGCGTCGGCGGCGTTCCGCGCGGGCGCCGACTACGTGCTGTCGGTCCAGCGCGTGAGCGCGCGCCTGGTCGCCGCGGAAATCCACGGCGAGCGCGTGATGGACCCTGTCGGCCAGATTCGGCTCGTGCGCGCGGACGCGGCGCCGTTCGCGGGGCAGACGGTCGCTGACGCGAGCGACCCCGAGCACGGGTGGACGGTCGTCGGCGTCGTCCACGGCGGCGAGATGAACACGGACCGGACGGCCGAAATCGCGGCCGGCGACGAGGTGTTCGTCGCGGGCACCGACCGCGCGATACGCGAGTTCGAGCAGGCCGTCGAGTAGTCAGGCGAGCCGCGACGGGCCGCCGGCGTACGCGGCGACCCCGGGGTAGTCCGCGATGACGCCGTCCGCGCCGGCGTCGGCGCACGCGACGGCGTCCTGCCAGTCCGTGACGGTCCACGCGTTGACAGTGCGGCCGTCCCGGTGGGCGTGCTCGACGACGGACTCGCTGAGGCCGTCGACGGGCGCGTGGAGCGCGCGGCAGTCGAACTCGCTGGCCCGGGTGAGCCCGCGGTCGGGGTCGAGACAGAGCGCGGCCCGCGGCGTCTCCGGGAGGACCTCGGTCGCGGCTTCGAGCGCGCCGTCGAAGAACGACGACAGCACGACCGGCGCCTCGCAGTCCGCGAGCGCGTCCGCGACAGACTCCACGAACGGACGCCACGCCGCCGCGTCCGGGCCGGAGAGCCCGATTCGGGCGTCCGCCACTCCGGGGTTCTTCAGTTCGACGTGGAACTCCACGCCCGCGGGCACGAGGGTCGCGACTGTCGACAAGGTGGGGACGGGCTCGCCGCTGTCGAGCACGTCCGCGTCCGCCAGCGTCCTGGGGTCGGCGTCCCAGACGAAGCCCTCGGCGTCGGTGATTCCGCGGGAGTCGCCCTCGCCGTCGAGGCGCTGGTCGTGGAAGACGACCGGCGTGCCGTCGGCCGCGGGCTGGACGTCGACCTCGACGCCGTCCGCGCGCTCGCGAGCGGTGCGGACCGCGGCAGCAGTGTTCTCCGGCGCGACACCGGCGAACCCGCGGTGAGCGATGGTACGCATCAGCCGCCGCTCACGGGCGGGAACATCGCGAGCTCGTCGCCCGCGTCGAGGTCGGTGTCGAGGCCGTCCTCGTGAGCGACGTTCTGGCCGTTCCGCAGGACGTTGATGTGCTCGCGAACGTCGCCGTCGTCGGTCAGCACGCGGTCCCGGAGCGCGGGGCGGTCGGCGAGCAGCGCGTCCAGGGCGTCGCCGACGGTCGCGCCCGCGTCGACATCGGCGTCGACCGTAATCCGTCGGTCGCCGCCGACCTCCGCGAGGTCCGCGAACAGCTTCCACTCCATGCACGTCCCTCGGCGGCGGCCGCCCATATGTGCTACGGGCTCGGCAGCGCCCGCTACTGGCTGACTTCCTCCGCGGCGGTCGCAGCGGCGTCGAGGCGCCGTGAGGCGTCCGGTCGCGCGACCACGTACAGCGTGTCCCCGGCGGCGAGCGGCCGGGACGCGCTCGGGATGGCGTCGACGCTGCTCTCGGAACGGACCGCCACCACGGTCCCCTCGACGCCCCCGACGGTGCCGCCGTCGAGCGTGCTGCCCGCCTCCACGGTGGTGACGACCATCGTCTCGTCGGCGGCGCGCAGCAGCGCCGCGAACTGGCGGTCCGCGCCCGGCTCGTAGGGGAGCGTCGCCAGCCGGTAGCTCCCGCCCGCCAGCTCGAAGGCGTCGTGGTCGTCCAGCGACAGCGTCACGGTGTCCTCGCAGGTCGCGCGAATCTCCGCGGTTGCGACCCGTTCGGCGGGCTCGGCGTCCGTCCGCCACACCTGCACGAGGTCACCGGGGCCGGCCGCGTTCGGCGGGTCCGCGTTCACCGCGACGGCCGCCGTCCCCGGCGGGAGCGTCGGTCCGATGCCCGCGGTGCGGCTGCCGAGCGCGAGGTAGGTCACGGAGCCGTCGTCGGCGAGCTCGACGTCCACGTAGCCGACGTCGTAGTCGTCTTTGATGCGGGTGACGACGCGGTCGCGGAGCTCCGCGACGGTGAGCCGGCGCGGGAAGATGAACGTCGTCCCCGCGAGGGCGGCCTTCACGTCGTCGCCGACCGGGTCGTACCCTTCGATGTCAGCGATCTCCTCGGGGAGCTGGACGGCCAGCGCGCGCCCGACGGCCTTCACGAGCCGGCCGACGTCGCCCTCCAGTTCGCGCACGCCGGTCGCCGCGAGCACCTGCACGCCGAGGCGGTCGCCGCCGCGGGTGGCGGCGGGCGCGACCAGCACCGCGCCGCCGAACACCGCGAGGTTGAACGCGACCGCCTCGACCGCCAGCGCGTCCGTGCTGCCGGCGACCGCCTGCCCGAGCGCGACGCGCGTGTTGAGGTAGAACGCCACCACGGAGACGTCCACGAGCAGCGCCACCCCGGAGGGGAGCTGCTGGCGGAAGTACCACCGGAACGCGGCCGCGAGTGCGGCGACCGCGACGCCCGCCGCGAGCAGGACGCCGCCGGCCTCCGCGAGCTCCACCATCGAGACGGGAATCACGCCGCCACCTCCTCGAACGCGTCGAGCTCGCGGCGCGGCCCCGCGACGAACACGTCGTCGCCGGCCGACAGCCCGACGTCGCCGAGCGGCGCGACCGTCCACGAGCCGTCGTGGTGGACCGCCAGCACCGCGACGCCGTACGCGTCCCGCACGTTCGCGTCGCCGAGCGTCGCGCCGACGAACGGCGCGTCCGCGCCGAGCGTGAGCCGGCGGACGCGCTGGCCGCCGCGGCGCAGCAGCCCGAGGAGTTCGTACTCGCGGCGCGTGCCCCGCGCCCGCACCACGATTCGGGTGGCGTCGGCGGCGAGCAGCGTCTCCGCGTCCGGCCGCGAGACGGCGACGGTCACCCGGCCCTCGCCGCCGGTCGTCGTCGGCGCGGGCGCCGCCGCCGGCTCGACGTCCGGCTCCGCCGCTGGCGCTGGCGCGGACGCCGGCGTCTCCGACGACTTCTTGCCGGACTTCGCAGAGACGACCGTGCCCGTGACGCGGTCCTCGCCGGCGAGCACGGTCACCTCGTCGCCGCGCGCGATGCCGGTCGGCACGAGCGCGGACACCGACACCGCGCGCTGGCCGACGGGCGTGCGCTTCGAGACGCCCGCCGCGGGCGGCGCTGCCGCGACGGTCGCGCGGCCGTGCTCGTCGACGGACACCGACGCCTCCTGGACGTCGAACTCCGAGCGCAGCCGGTCGACGAACCGCGTCTCCAGCTCCGACAGCGGGAGGTCCGCGGGGAACGTCCACTCGGCCTCCCGGATGGACACGCGCAGGGACTCCGGCAGCGGCGGGTAGCCCTCGAGGTCGCGGACGCCGCCGACGACGTTCACGGCGACCTCGTTGCGGCCGCCGACGAGCTTGATGGCTTCCGCGTTGAGGGTGCGGGCGCGCAGCGACCGGAGGCTGATGCGCCGCGGCAGCGTCGACCCGAGCCGGTCGCCGACGGCGTGCGTGTAGAACGTCAGCAGCGCGACCACGAGCACCGCGACCACGAGCGTCGTGGAGTTCGCGGCCTGCGTGATGGTGGGGTCGGCGAACGCCAGGAACCCGCCGTTGACGCCGGCGAGCGCGACGCCGAGGACGACGACACCGAACGCGGGGACGGAGAGCCCGGTGACGTACCGGAAGAGGAACCCGAACCCGAACGACACGAGCGCGGGAATCACGCCCGCGAGCAGCCCGAGGTAGATGCCGTGCAGCGCCTGCACGGGAGTCGAAGTCATACGCCCGAACAGTCGCGCCCGGGACAAAACGATACCGGCAGGTGCGTGCCGTTGCCGTTAAGGCGGGCGGCTACGCGCGTTGTGACATGGACGTGCCGGGCGTACAGCGGGTGACCGGGCGGGTGGCCGTCGCGCTGACGCTCGCGGTCGCCGCGCTCTCGGTCGGCGTCGGCGTCCTCGGCATCGTCGACCCGACCGCGAACTTCGGGCCGTTCGCGCAGTACATCCCGCCCACAATCAGCCAGACCGCGGGGTTCACGGGTTCGCTGACGGGGTTCCTGATGGCGATGAGCGCGTTCGGCCTGCGCCGCGGGCTCCGCGTGGCGTGGTACTCGACGCTCGTGCTCCTGCCCGTGACCGCCGCGCAGGGACTGGTGCAGGCGACGCCGTACTCGGTGCCGCTGGTCGCGCTGTCCGTGCTCGCGTTCCCCGTGCTCGCGGCCGCGCGCAGCCGCTTCGACGAGCCGATTTCGCTGACGACGAGCCAGCTCGCGGCCGGCGGGGCGCTCGCCGGCGTGCAGACGTACGGCACCATCGGGACGTACGCGCTCCGCGGCGAGCGCGGGTTCACGAGCGTTTCGACGATGCTGGACGCGTTCTACTACACGCTCGTGACCTCCAGCACGGTCGGCTACGGCGACGTCACGCCGACCACCCAGGAGGCGCGGCTGTTCTCGCTGTCGGTGGTCGTGCTCGGCACCGCGAGCTTCGCCATCGCGCTCACGGCGCTGCTCGGCCCCGCCCTCGAAGCGCGCTTCGCGAGCGCCCTCGGACGCATGACACAGAGTGACCTCGAGTCCCTCGACGGCCACGTGGTCGTCGCGGGCTACGGCGACCTGACGGAACCGGTTCTGACCGAACTCGCGGCGAGCAACCGCCAGTTCGTCGTCGTGACCGACGACGACGAGGACGTCTCCCACCTGCGCGAGCGGGACGTGAACGTGTTCGTCGGCGACCCGGCCGACGAACAGGCGATGCACCGCGTCGGCGTCGAGCGCGCGCGGGCGGTCGTCGCGGCGACCAACGACGACGGCGAGGACGCGCTCGTGATTCTCACCGTTCGCGAGAGCCACGCCGACGTCCACGTGGTCGCCGCCGCGACCGACCAGGAGAACGAGCAGAAGCTCCGGCGCGCGGGCGCGGACACCGTCATCAGCCCCGCGGTCATCGGCGGCCGGCTGCTCGCGCGCTCCGCGCTCGGCGACAAAGACGCCGAGCAGGAGGCCGCGGACGTGCTCGGCGACGAGTAGTCACGCCGTGTGGACGACCGCGATGTCCGTGTCGAGGTTCTGGAGGCGCTCGTAGGTCGGCCGCGAGAGGAACTTCGAGGCCGCGGAGCGGTCGGTGCTCGCGCCGAGGAAGACGAGGTCGTAGTGGGCGTCGTTGCGCTCGACGAACGACTCGATGGAGGACCGCGAGACCCGCGTCTCGCAGCGCGTCCCCACCGTCTCCGTGAGGTTCGCGAGCATCGACTCCGTGCGGCGGCGTTCGCGCTCGGCGTCGATACACGAGCAGACGCTGATGGAGCCGCCGCGGCCGGCGAGGCGCTCGGCGTAGTCCAGCATCGCGTGCGCGACGTCCGAGGCGCTGCGCACGGGCACCATGATGCGCCGCCAGCGCGTGCGCTCGCCAGCCGACTGGAGCGCGACCACGTCGATGCGGCTGCCGAACAGGCGCCGGAGGAACGGCGTCAGCGTGCCGTCCTCGCGGCACTCGAACGGCGCCACGACGAGGTCGCAGTTCGCCTCCTCGGCGGTCGAGAGCACCGTCTTCGCGTGGTTGCCGTCGGCGACCGCGACCACGACGTCGCAGGGGACGCCGACCCGCGTCTCGATGCGCGCGGCCTGCTGTTCGAGGCGGCCCGCGGCGGCGTCGGCGGCGCGCTCCTCGGCCTCCGACGTGGCGTCTTCGTCGTCGATGTGCTCGCGCTCGGCGGCCGCGATCTCTTCGTCGTCGACGACGTCCAGCAGGACGACCTTCCCGGCGTCGTGGGCGGCCGCGATGCGCGCGCCCAGCATCGACGCCTGCTCGGCGGTCTCCCCGCGCATCGGCACGACGACGTGGTCGTCGGCCTCCGTCGTGCGGTAGAGGAAGCGGGCGCGCTCCTCGTAGAACTCGCGGCGCCACACCACGAACACGACCGCGACGAGCGACGCCGACAGCGCGACGGCGACGACGTACGCGAACTGCGCGGTGCCGGTGACGAGCACGAGCAGCGCCGTCGAGAACGCCGTCGGGAGTTCGAGGTCCAGCCCCCACGTCGCCGCGCCCGTGAGGAACACGCCGAGCGCGGCGGCGCCCGCGTCGAGGCCGACCTCGCCCGTCGGCACGCCGTACGCGATCGCGGTGAGTTCGACGGCACCCCACCCGCAGAGCGCGCCGACGGTCAGCCCGCCGACGAACGTCTGCGGGTCCGAGTACTGGCCCTCCGGCTCCGCGAACAGCGTGTACGTCCCGGACGCCAGCGGCGGGAACAGCAGGAACGAGACCACCTCGACGGTCTCCGCGAGCAGCGTCACCAGTCCCACGAGCAGCGGGACGAACAGCAGCACGGAGACGTGCAGGAGGTTGCTCGTGGTCTCCAGCCACCGCCGGAACGACCGGAGTTCGCGGCGCTCGAACCGGGAGACGCGCCGCCGGACCGCGGCGAGTCGCTGCCGGAACTCCGAGAACATGTCCACCGACTCGACGGGCCCGGTAGTTGGGTGTTTCGGCTACCTCACGCGAGCCGCGTCACGGCGTCCAGCGAGATGTCGATGGCGCGCGCGACGTTGTTCTTCGCCTTCTCCGGGAGCTCGTCGTCGCCGTCGGCGCCCTTCTGGGTGCCGGCGACGAGGTTGCCGTCGACGGTGCAGATGGCGCCCGCGGCGAGGCCCTTCCGGCGCGCCAGCGAGAACACGGTCGCGGCCTCCATCTCGACGGCGAGCAGGCCGGCGTCGTTCCAGTCGTCGACGAAGTCCTCGTCCTCGTTGTAGAACGCGTCGTCGCTGACGATGGGGCCGACGTGGACCTCCTCGTCGTTGGCCTCGGCGGAGTCGACGACGCTCGTGAGCACGTCGTAGTCCGGAACGGCGGGGTAGACCGGGGACTCGTAGCGCTTGCTCGTGCCCTCCTCCTTGGCGGCGCCGGTCGCGACGATCATGTCGCCGACCTCGATGTCCTCCTGGAGCGCGCCGATGGTGCCGACGCGGAGGAACGTCTCGACGCCGACGCGGGAGAGCTCCTCGACGGCGATGGCCGCCGAGGGACAGCCGATACCGGTCGAGGAGATGGTGAGGTCGACGCCGTCGTAGGTGGCGTTGACGACCTTGTACTCGCGGTTCTCCGCGACGACCTCGCTGTCGTCGCAGTGGCCGGCGATGCGGTCGACGCGGCCGGGGTCGCCGGGGAGCAACGCGATGTCGTTGACGTCGCCGTCCTCGACGAGCAAGTGGGGCTGTTTCGCCATGCCAGCGGGTTCGCGCCCGCGGAGAAAAAGAGCGGGGATTGCGGTCGGCGCACCGCGACTCACGCGACGGCGAGCCCGCGCGGGCGCTCCGATTCGAGGGCGGCAGGCCAGTCGGTGTCGAGTTCGGTCCACGACGCGCCCCAGTCGTCGGTGCGGAAGAGTCCGCGGTTGGTGGCTGCGACCGCCTCTCCGGGCCCTGTTGCGGCGAGCGAGGCCGCGAGCAGCCCGTGCGGCCCCGGGAGGTCGTCGCAGCGCTCCCAGTCGGCCTCGCTGCCGTCCTTCCGGAAGACCGCGCTGCTGGCGGTGCCGGCGTCGTGGGCGCTCCGCGGGCCGTTCGCGGCGGAGACGAGCACGCGCTCGGGGTCCCCCGGGTCGCAGACGACGCTCCAGCAGTACGTGCGGTCCAGTCCACCCCCCTCGGTGCGCCAGGAGTCGCCACCGTCCTCGGTGACGTAGAAGCCGTCGCCCGCGGCCGAGTACGCGAGGTCCGGGCGGTCGGCGTGGGTCGCCATCGAGTGCGTGTCGTACGGCCCCGAGGAGACGCGGTCCTGCCACGTCTCCCCGCCGTCCGGCGACCGGACGAGCGCGCCCGCCTCGACGGCGACGTAGAGCCGCTCGCCCGTCGGTTCGAGCCACCGCACGTGGTGCGTCGAGGGCCGCGGCGGGAACGCCCAGTCGTCGCTGGACGGCAGGTCCGTGAGTCCGCCGCACTTCTCGAACGTCTCGCCGTCGGGCGCGTGGCAGACCGCGCTCGGCTGCGTGCCCGCCCACGCGCCGGACTCGCTGCTCGCGACCGCGGTCACGTCCCCGAGGTCCGCGACGCGCGCCCAGTCGTCGGGGTCGCTTGACTGCCGGTAGACGCCGTCGCCCGTGCCGCAGTAGACGCCCGCGGGTCCGGCGTCGAGACACTGCACGTCGCCCTCGAAGACGGTCGCGAAGCCGCCGTCGTCGTACGCGAGCACGCGGTCGGGGAACGCCGCGAGGAGTCGCATGTCCCGAAGCACGGCGGCCAGCCACCTAAACGTGGGTCAGAACTGCTCGCCGAGGAACGCCTCCACTTCGGGGAACGAGGGGGCAGTACGGGCGCCCTCGGAGCGCGCGGCGAGCGCGCCGCAGGCGTTCGCGAACTCCAGGGCGCGCTCGTAGTCCTCGGGGTAGTCGAGGTGGACGGCGATGAACCCGGCGGCGAACGCGTCCCCTGCGCCCGTCGTGTCCACGGGTTCGACGTCGAAGCCGGGGTGGTCGAAGGAGGCGTCGGGCGTGTGGACGGTCGCGCCGTCCGACCCGTGCTTCACGACGACGACGCGGCAGTCGACGTCCGACTCGGCGTACGTGGCGTCCTCCTCCAGGATTTCGAGGGCTTCGCGGTCGTTGACGAAGAGCACGTCGGTGCGGTCGATGGCCGCCGAGAAGTCGCGCTCGTCGAGGCGGCGGCCAGGGTCGAAGGAGACGTTGACGCCGGCCTCGTCGGCGAGTTCGGCGATGCGCGCGGCGGTCTCGGGGCGCTGGCTGGTGAGGTGGACGTGGTCGGCGCGCTCGACGTAGTCGGCGTCGACGTCCGCCGGGTGGACGGCCTCGTTGGCGCCGTCGTTGCCGAGCACCATCACTTCGCCGTCGCCGTCCACGACGAGGTACTTCACGCTCGTCTCGGCGTCCTCGACGACGCGGAGGCCGTCGAGGTCGACGCCGACCTCGTCGAGCTCGCGGCGCGCGAGCAGCCCGTTCTCGTCGTCCCCGACGCTCCCCACGAGCCCGGTGTCGACGTCGAAGCCGGCGAGCGCGACCGCGGCGTTGGCCGCGCTCCCGCCGCCCGAGCGGCGCTGGGAGACGATGCGGGATTCGCCGTCCGGCTCCGGGAGGGCGTCGACGCGGAGCGTGACGTCCCAGTTGACGTGGCCGGCGGCGACTACACGAACCATACCCCGGTGGTCGGTGCGCCCGCGCTAAAATCCTGCGGGGTTCGCGGCGACGAACAGCAGGACGTTGTGCGCGCCGGGCCCGAGCCCGACGGCGGTCACGACGGCGAGCAGGAGGTTACCTTCGGCGGGCTCCTCGCGGACGTACTCGGCGAGCAGGACGACCACGCCGGCGGCGAGCGCGACTTTCACGAGCACGAACAGCCAGCCGACGCCGAGCACGGGTTCGGTCGGGAGGCCAGCGGCGGCGTGCATGATGGCCGCCGAGAGCGGCGTCTGCTCGCCGAACCCGAGGACGTCCACGCCGACCGCGGTGGAGGTGCCGTCGAGGACGTGCCCGAACACGGCGAGCGCGCCGGCCGCGCCGACGATGGCGGCGTCGTCCGGCCGCAGGCGTTCGACGCCCCACCACGCGACGTGCCCGAGGATGGCTGCGGCGGCGACGGCGGCGAGGGGCCACGCGAGGGTCAGCGTGTCGTTCGCGAGCCCGTAGTTGACTGCGGCAGCAGCAGGGAGAACGGCGAGCGCGGTGCCGACGGCGGCGAGCGCGAGCAGCGTCCGGTCGGTGCGGCGCGCGGCGAGCCACGTCGCGCCAGCGGCGACGAACGTCGTCGCGTAGACGATGGGCGAACCGAAGAAAGGAGCGACGGCGTCCGGGAAGACGCCGAGCTGGAAGCAGACGTACAGCGTCGACCCGAGCACCATCCACGGGCCGAACGCGAGCACGGTGCGGTCGGTCACCGGCGGCGACTCGCGGACGAGCAGCCATCCGACGGCGGCGACGGCCGCGGCGACGACCGCGAGATAGGGGAGCGGGGGGAGCGCGAACCCAGAAGGCAAGACCATACCGGGTGGGTGGCCGCGCGCCTCGAAAACCTTGCTATTCCTCCGCCCAGGGTTCGCTGGTGCCCTCGCCGTACAGCTCCCGCATCAGGGTGACGATGCTCTCCGGGGGGAACTGCCCGCGCTCGGTGACGATGGCGTCGACGTACCGCGGCGGCGTCACGTCGAACGCGGGGTTCTCGACGGTCACGTCGCCGATGTCCGCGCGCTCCTCGTCGCTGAGCACCTCGGACTCGTCGCGCATCTCGATCTCGACGGTGTGGCCGGTGAGCGTGTCCGGGTGGAGCTTCAGCGTCTGCGCGGCGACCATCACGGGGACGCCGCGCTCGCGGGCCGCGACCGCGAGGATGCTGGTGCCGACCTTGTTGATGACGGAGCCGTCCGCGGCGATGGAGTCCGCGCCCACGAGCACGTGGTCGACGTCGTCGAGGTAGCGCCGCGCGGCGTTGTCCACGACCATCGTCACGGGGACGTCCATCTCGCGGAGCTGTCTGGCGGTGATGTGGCCCTGCTTGCGCGGGCGGGTCTCCTTGACGATGGCCTCGATCTCCTTGCCGTCGTCGACGGCGGCCTCGACGCACGCCAGCGCGTCCGTCGAGTGGCAGTGCGTCATGATGGTGTCGCCGTCCCGCAGGCGGTTCGCGCCGATGGCGCCGAGGTCGTCCTGCGCGCGCTCCAGTTGCGCGCGGAAGCGCTGGGACGCCTCGACGGTCGCCTCCCGGAGTTCCTCGACGGAGTCGCCGTCCACTTCGTTGAGGACGTACCGCAGCGCGTTCGGCAGGCTGACGGCGGTCGGGCGGGTGTCGCGGAGGCGGCGGGCGGCCGCCCGCAGGTCCTCGCGGAACGCCGCGGGCGTGTCCGCCTCGCTGGCGCGAGCCTGCGCCTCCAGCGCCTCCGCGGCGGCGCGCGCGATAGTGGCGGCGCCCCGGACTTCCATCTCCGCGATGTCGTCGGCGGTGGTGTCGACCTGCGGTGCGAGCATGGCCGCGACTAGGCGCCACGGAGTAAAAGGAATTGGCGAACGTGGCCGAAATCGAGTCGAGCGCGCAGCGGCGGCCGCTACCGGTCGCTGCCGCCGTCCGGCGCGGCCGCCGGACCGTCCGAATCACCGCTCGACGCCGTACCGGTCGGCTCGACGCCGTCGCCGCCCTCGACGTCGAACTGCGCGAGCAGCCCGTTGAGCTCCTCGACGCGGTCTTCGAGGTCCCCCGCGCGGTCCGCGACCTGCGTGACGGAGGCGGTCTGCTCCTCGGCGGCCGCGGAGACGTCCTGGGCCTCCTCGGCGGTCCGGTCACTGAGGTCTTTGACCTCGTCGGTCATCGTGACGACCTCCTCGGTGGAGGCGGCCTGCTCGTCGGTCGCCTCGTTGATGGACTGCACGCTCGCGTTCGCGGTCTCGACGCGCTCGACGATGTCGTCCAGCGAGGACAGCGCGTCGTCGATGGTCTCGCTGCCCGTGTTCACGCGCTCGCCGAGTTCGTGCATGTCCTCGACGGTGTCGTCGACCTCCTCGCGGACGGACTCCACGAGGTCCGCGATCTCCCCGGCGGAGTCTTTGGTCTCCTCCGCGAGGCTCTTGACCTCGTCGGCGACCACCGCGAACCCGTCGCCGTCGGTGTCGGCGTGGCTCGCCTCGATGTTCGCGTTCAGCGCGAGCATGTTCGTCTGGTCGGCGATGTCCGTGATGACGTCGGTCACCTCGCCGATGGACGAGACCGCGTCTTCGAGCGCTTCGACGCGCTCGATGGCGTCGTCGGCGGTCGCCTCGATGCGGTCGAGCTCGCGCATCGCGGCCTCGGCCTGCTCGGCGCCGCGCTCGCCCTCCGCGGCCGCCTCGTCGACGGTCTGGGCGACGTCGTCGGCGCTCGCCGCGATCTCCTCGACGGTCGCGGACAGCGACGTCACCTCGTCGCCGACCTCGTCGAGGTTCTCGCGCTGGGTCTCCGCGCTCGCGGAGATGCCCTGCACGCTGTCGCTGACCTGCTCGCTGGCGTTCCGAATCTCGCCGGCGCTCGTCGCGACGTCCCGGCTGGAGTCGTCGACGGCGTCCGCGATGTCGCGGACGCGCCGGATGGTCGCCTCGAGCTCTTCGAGCATCTCGTTGAACGAGTCCGCGATGGCCTGCATCGACTCGCTGTCGGCGTCCGGGTCGAGGCGGCGCGTGAGGTCGCCGTCCGCCGCTGCCGCCATCTCCTCGCTGAACGCGTCCGCGGTCGCCTCCAGCTCCTCGTTGAGGCGCTCGGCCTCCTCGCGGGTCTGCTCGGCGTCGGCGCGCGCGGCCTCGATGTCCGTGATGAGCGTCTCCAGGCGCTCGTGCATCTCCGACAGCGACTCCCCGAACGACCCCGGAAGCTCCTCGTCGAGGACGTCGTCGTCGAACTCCTGGGCGGCGAGCGCGTCCGCCTGGTCGGCTGCCGTCCGGAGGTACGACCGCATCGAGCGGAACGACGCGACGAGCTGGCCGACCTCGTCGGTGCGGCGGGTCTCCGGCAGGTCGGCGTCGAGCCGGCCGGCCGCGATGGCGTCCGCGCGCTCGGCGACCTCTTCGAGCGCGTTCGACGTGCGGCGGCCGACGGTCAGGCCGACGGCGGCGACGCCGACGAGCGCGATGACGACGAGCACGGCGACGCTCTGGGTGACCTGCGACTGGAGCGCGTACGCGTCGCCGCGCGGCACGTGGTACGCGAGCACCCAGTTCGTGCCGACGACGGGCGTGTACGCGGTGGCGTACCGGCCGTCGTCCATGCCCGTGCGCTCGCTCACGACGCCGAACGTCGTGTCCCCAGCGCGCGCGGTCTCCACGCCTTCGGGGACGCTGCCGTCGCTGGTCGTGTACGGCTCCAGCAGCGCGCGGTTGCGGTTGTCGAAGACGACGTCGCCGTCACCGCCGACGACCTTCACGTCGCCGGTCGCCTCCGGGACCTCGAACGACTGCGAGCGGTCGGCCAGCGACGCGGTCAGCACGACCGCGCGCCCGGAGTCCCCGACCACCGTCGAGAACGCGACGACCGGCTCGTCGCCCGCCTCGTACGGCTCCGAGAGGCTGATGCCGTCGCCGCCCTCCCGCAGCGAGGACAGCCACGGCGTCTCGTCGGCGGCGACGGTCTGCCCGGACAGCGAGTCGTCCGTGCTCGCGATGACGGTGTCCGAGCCGGTGTCGACGTAGTGGATGGAGTGGGCGTCCGTCGGCAGCGTCGCGAACGTGCGTTCGAGGCGCGCCTCCACGTTGCGGTTGTCGTCTTCGAGGTCGTTCGCGACGAACCGCGTGGTGGCTTTCTTCTGGCTCACCCAGTCGTTGAGCGCGGCCGCCTGCTGGTCGGCGATGCCGGAGACGTCGGCCTCCGTGTCCGCGCCGACGGTCTGCTGGGTCTGGAGGTGGACGACGCCGCCCGCGGCCGCGAGCACGAGGACGACGGCGAGCAGGAGCGCGTTGAACTTCAGCGCGTAGCTCCGGCGCACGCGCTCGGGCAGGAAGCGCTCGAAGCGGCCGCTGAGTCGGTCGCTCACGCCTCCGCACCCCCGAAGTACGAGCGCTGGAGGAGTTCGAGTGTCTGGACGCTGCCGCCCTGCACGCGCTCGACGAGGTACGCCGAGAGCGGTTCGAGGTCGGGCTGGAGGTCGAGCGCGCCCGACGCGCCGCGGTAGTTCACCTCGCGGCCGGCGTCGAACAGCTCGCTCGCCCGGTCGAACTGGCCGACGGTGACCGAGTGGCCGGTGCCGCCGGCGACGGCGCGCAGCGACTGCGCGGCCGCCGTCGAGGTGACGTCGCCGGCGCGCTCGGCGGCGAGCGAAGCGAGCATCGCGGCGTCGTAGGCGTTGACCGTGTACGCCATCAGCGGCGCGAGGTCTACGAGGTCCCGTTCGAGGCGCTGCGTGCCGACAGTGCGCGCGGACGCGACGGACGCGGTGTACGTCCCCGAGTAGTCACGGTTCGACGCGTCGACGGACATCCCGGCGCTGACGACGACTTCGCCGCTGTAGTCGGCGGCGACGAGTTCGTCCAGCACCGCGCCAGAGGGACCGGGCGTCCCGACGAAGACGACCGCGTCGGGGCCGCCGCTGGTCGCGGCGGTGACGCGGGTACCGGCGTCCGGGTCCGAGGGCGCGAACGGGACGGTCGCCCTGATCTCCGTCTCCGTGGCCTCGGTGACGGCGTCGACGAGCGCGGTCCCGAACGCGTCGTCGACGTAGAGCACGGTGGCGTCGTCGGCGTCGGCGTACCGCCGGTCGTCGAGAATCTTCGCCATCGCGGCTGCCTGCTGGCGGTCGTTCGGGCACGTCCGCCCGAAGTACTTGGCGTCCTCGCCGCGGCCGGCGGACGCCAGCGACGGGCTGGTGCTGGACGGGCTGAGCAGGAGGACGCCGTCCTCGGCGGGACGTTCGGCGAGCGCCGTGGTGACGCTGCTGAGGACCGCGCCGACGATCGCGACGGCGCCCTCGTCGACGAGCGACTGGTAGGCTTCCCCGGCGGTCTCCGGGTCGGCGGCGGTGTCCCCGACCTCGTGGACGACGGTGCGGCCGTGGACGCCGCCGGCGTCGTTGACGTCCGCGACGGCGGCGTCGATGGCGCGCTCGTGGTGGGACGCCATCGTGCCGAGCATTCCTTCGCCCGAGAGCGGGAGCAACGAGCCGACGGTCACGGGGTCGTCGCCGTCTCGGAGCCCGAGACAGCCCGCGCCGCCGGTCAGCGCGGTGGCGGTCGCCGCGAGCCACCCGCGCCTACTGACTTGGTGCATACCACCGACAGCCGAATTTCCCTACTTAAGGTTTGAGGTCGCGTTATCAGAAACGTCAATTCAGCGCGTCTCGGTCGGATTTATCGCCAATATTTTAATGAAAGACTCCGTCTCTTCCGACATGAATCGCGAGGAGCTCGCCGCGCGCGTCGACCACA
Source organism: Halobacterium sp. R2-5 (assembly GCF_011734195.1). Classification (NCBI taxonomy): domain Archaea; kingdom Methanobacteriati; phylum Methanobacteriota; class Halobacteria; order Halobacteriales; family Halobacteriaceae; genus Halobacterium; species Halobacterium sp. R2-5. The sequence goes on along the minus strand of NZ_JAANTH010000002.1, from coordinate 256,059 downwards.
CCGTGCTCGGCCCGACGACGACGCCCGCCGACGTCGAGCGCGTCGTCGAGGAGGCCACGGAGTACGGACTGAACGTCTGCATCCCGCCGTGTTACGTCGCCGACGTGCGGAGCTACGCGCCCGACGACCTCACGGTCGCGACCGTCGTCGGGTTCCCGCACGGCCAGCACGCCACGGAGGCGAAAGCGAGTGAGGCCAGTCTCGCGCACGAGGACGGCGCGGACGAGCTCGACGTCGTGACGAACGTCGGGCGCCTGAAGGCCGGCGACCTCGACGCCGTCCGCGAGGACCTCGAAGCGGTCGTGGACGCCACGCCGCTCCCGGTGAAGGTCATCATCGAGACGCCGCTGCTCGACGACGAGGAGAAACACGACGCCTGCCGGGCCGCGAAGGACGCCGGCGCGGACATGGTGAAGACCGCGACGGGGTTCTCGGACGGCGGCGCGACGGTGCCGGACGTGGAGCTGATGAGCGAGTACCTCCCCGTGAAGGCCAGCGGCGGCGTCGGCGACTACGAGGACGCGCGAGCGATGTTCGACGCGGGGGCCGAGCGCATCGGTGCCTCCTCGGGCGTGAACATCGTGGAGACGTTCGACGGGTAGGCAGAGCCCGCCGGGAGCGGCCGACGGCTATCGTCGTGTTTTTGACCGCGGGCGGCCAAGGATTGGACCAACGCATGGCCCGGTACCACATCGAGACGTACGGGTGCACCTCGAACCGCGGCGAGAGCCGCGAGATCGAGCGGCGCCTCCGCGACGCCGGCCACCACAAGGTCGACGGGGCCGACGACGCGGACGTCGCCATCCTGAACACCTGTACGGTCGTCGAGAAGACGGAGCGGAACATGCTCCGGCGGGCCCAAGAGCTAGAAGAGGAGACGGCGGACCTCATCGTCACGGGCTGCATGGCGCTCGCGCAGGGCGAGGAGTTCGCCGACGCGGACGTCGACGCGCAGGTGCTGCACTGGGACGACGTCCCGGAAGCCGTGACGAACGGCGAGTGCCCGACGACGACGCCCGACGCCGACCCCATCCTGGACGGCGTCATCGGCATCCTCCCCATCGCGCGGGGCTGCATGAGCAACTGCTCGTACTGCATCACGAAGCAGGCGACCGGGCGCGTGGACTCCCCGCCCGTCGAGGAGAACGTCGAGAAGGCGCGGGCGCTCGTCCACGCCGGCGCGAAGGAGATTCGCATCACCGGCCAGGACACGGGCGTCTACGGCTGGGACGAGGGCGAGCGCAAGCTGCCCGAACTGCTGGAGCGCATCGCCACGGAGGTCGAGGGCGACTTCCGCGTCAGAGTGGGGATGGCCAACCCCGGCGGCGTCCACGGCATCCGCGAGGAGCTCGCGGCGGTGTTCGCCGAGCACGACGAGATCTACAACTTCCTGCACGCGCCCGTGCAGTCCGGCAGCGACGACGTGCTCGCGGACATGCGCCGCCAGCACGAGGTCGAACAGTACGTCGACATCGTGGAGACGTTCGACGACTACTTAGAGGAGTGGACGCTGTCGACGGACTTCATCGTCGGTTTCCCCACGGAGACCGAGCGCGACCACGAGCAGTCGATGGCGCTGCTGCGGGAGACCCGCCCGGAGAAGATCAACGTCACGCGGTTCTCCAAGCGCCCCGGCACGGACGCGGCGGACATGAAGGGGCTCGGCGGCCAGACGAAGAAGGACCGCTCGAAGGCGATGACCGACCTGAAGATGGACGTCGTCGGCGACGCCCACGAGGCGATGGTCGGCACCGAGCGGGACGTGCTCGTCACCGAGCAGGGGACCGGCGACTCCGTGAAGTGCTACGACGACGCCTACCGGCAGATCATCGTCCAGAACGCCAGCGAGCACGGCCTCGAACCCGGGGACTTCGCGACCGTCGAGGTCACCGGCCACCAGACCGTCTACGCGTTCGGCGAGCCCGTGACGCCGGTCGACGCCGACGACGGGCGCGCGAGCACGACCGCGGACTGAGGCGCCGCTACGCTGCCGAACCCTCGGTTTCTGGCGAGTCCGTGACGGTTCTCACTGCCCACTCGACGGCGAACAGCGCGGCGGCGGCGGGCGCTATCGTTTCGTCTGGACGTTCGTGCTACCGCAGTCCGGGCACTGCGTCATCGACCCGAGCGTCGGGTGAGTACCCGAGGCCCAGTCGCTGTCGGGCGCCGCGGTGCGGCCGCACTTCAGGCACTTGAGCTGGCGCGTCTCGCTCATAGCTGACGGTTCGTCGCGGACTGGCATAGAAGTTCTTGCCGTCCGGCGCGCTCGCGGCTCGCTACCGGGCGCGGCGCTCCTCCTTCCACTCGCCGAGCCCCTTCGGGTCGACGTGAACGAACACGTCGTCGACCTCCGGCAGCTCGCGGACCGACTCGATGACCTCGGTCTCGATGTCGTGGACCTCGTGGAGGGTCATCTGGCCCTCCACCTCGACGTGGAGGCTGACGTCGACCTCGGGGCCGACGTAGTGGGCGACGACGTCGTGGGCGCCCTCCACGTCGGGGTGGGCGAGCGCGCGTTCGAGAATCTCGTCGCGGAGGTCCGCGGGCGGCGCCGCGCCGACGAGGTAGTTGACGTTGTCGCGGATGATCTCGTAGCCCGTGTAGAGGATGCCGAGCGCGACCACGAGCGCCGCCACCGGGTCGAGAATCGGGTAGCCGGCGGCCGAACCGAGGACGCCAGCGAGCGCGGCGCTCGCGGTGAGGATGTCGTTGCGGTTGTCGAGGGCGGTGGCGTGGACGGCCGGCGAGTGGTAGTCGTGGGCGGCCCGCAGGCAGTACCGGTAGAGTGCGTACTTTCCGAGGGCGGTTCCGACGAGCAGAACGACGCCCACGAGGCCGGCGCTGCGGCCGTACGACCCCGAGAGCAGCGACGTGGACGCCGACCAGATGACGCCGGCACCCGCGGCGAGCACGCCCACTGCGACGAACAGCGAGACGAACGGCTCGATGCGCTCGTGGCCGTGCGGGTGCTCGAAGTCCGGCGGCTGCGTAGTGAGGTAGAGGCCGCCGACGACGACCAGCGAGTACGCGACGTCGGCGAGGCTGTTGACTGCCTCGGAGCCGACCGCGATGCTCCCGGTGGCCCACCAGACGCCCGCCTTCGCGACGACGAGCACGAGGTTCGCGGCGAAGACGACGCCGCCGACGTGCCGGACCGCCGAACTCCGGTCCATCACGCCGCCCTACCCAGCCCGGGGGGTTCGGTGTTTCGATTCAGTCGAAAACGAGCTTCGGCGCGCCGGCGTTGGTCTCGACGGCCGCGGGGTGGTCGGCGAACGCCTCGTGCAGGCGGTCGTAGGACTCGTCGAGGGCTTCCACGATGACCTTCGTGTCGCCGATTACGGGCATGAAGTTCGTGTCGCCGCTCCACCGCGGGACGACGTGCGTGTGGAGGTGGTCGTCGATGCTGCCGCCCGCGGCGTCCCCGCCGAGGTTCTGGCCGGCGTTGAACCCGTCCGGACCGAAGGCGTCCTCGATGGCGTCGAAGGTCGCCTGCTTGAGGCGCGCGTGGTCGAGCAGCGTCTCGTCGTCGAGGTCGGTGTAGTCGCCCGTGTGGTCGTGGGGGATGACCATGCAGTGCCCGGGGCTGTACGGGTAGTTGTTCAGCATCACGAACGCGCGTTCGGCGCGCGCGACGACGAGGTGCTCGCGGTCGTCGCCCCGCTCGGGGTACTCGCAGAACACGCAGTCGACGTCCTCGTTCTTGTCGTCGCGTTCGACCCACTCGATTCGCCACGGCGCGAACACCTGGTCCATGTGGGTGCGGTCGGCGGCCCGCGACAGGTGTTTTTCGGTGAGTACCGCCCGCCATGTCAACTGTCCACATTCACTGCTCCGGGAGTTTATTTACGTCTAGAACGAGTTGATCTAAACGGGTGGTTCCGATGGCCAGCAAGACGCCTCACGCCGACAGCATGACGGAGCCCTGCGAGAGCTGCGGGCGGGAGACCCCGCACACGGTGACCGTCGAACTCCGGACGGAGAGCGCCGCCGAAGAGAACGCCGAATTCTCCCGGGAGCCCTACCGCGTCACGACCTGCCGCGAGTGCGGCGGCCGGCGAGCCCAGCGGATGAACGACGCCTAGTTCGTCGTCACCGTACAGCCGTCCTCGGTGACGACGAGCGTGTGCTCGTCCTGGCTGACGAGCGCGCCCTCGCGCTCCTTCAGCACCGGGTACGACCGCACGATGTCCGCCATCTCCAGGCGCCGCAGACTCATCTCCGCGCGCGGCGAGTCGACCCAGCGCGCCGCGAACGGCAGCCCGTCGAACGCCTCGAGGTCGTCGAGCAGCTGGCGCGCGCGGCGGTCGCGGACGTTCCCGGAGCCGACGACCTCGTAGATTTCGGTGTCCGAGCCCTCCGAGACCTTCCCCGTGCCGTCGGTCGCGAACGGCTCGATCGCGAGCACGTCCCCGACCTCGAGCTCGGTGCCGGAGTCGACGGCGCGGTTCGGGACGTTCGGCCCCGTGTGTGCGTCGAAGACGTCGACGCCGTGGCCCGTCAGGTTCACCACGGGGTTGTAGCCGTACGCCTCGATGACGTCCTGGATCTCGGCGCCGATTTCGCCCGTGTGGACGCCCGGTTCGACGGCGTCGACGGCGGCGTCGAGGGCCTCCTCGGCCGCCTCGACGAGCTCGGGGTTCCCGGAGAGGTCGACGGTGGTCGCGGCGTCCGCGATGTGGCCGTCGACGTGCACGCCGACGTCCAGACACACCATCTCCTCGCCGAACTCCGTGTCGTCGTCGGCGCCAGGCGCCGCGTGACTGGCCTCCTCGTCGACGCTGATGTTCACCGGGAACGCCGGCTCGCCGCCGAGCTCGCGGATGCGCTCCTCGGCGAACTCCGCGACCTCCAGCTGCGTGACGCCGACCTCCACGCGGTCGGCGGCCTCCGCCATCACTTCGGTCAGAATCTCGCCGGCCTCGACGTACTTCTCGTAGGCCTCCGAGCCCACTTCGACGCTGTCTGCCATACCAACGGCTTGGCCCGAACGCGGGAAAGAGGTTGCGGGACTAGGCGCCCGTCCGCCAGCGCCGGGCGGCGTACCCGACGACGAAGCCGACGACACCGCCCACTGCGCCGAACACGAGACCGGCCCCGAGCACGTCGGCCCGGCCCGCGATCCGCGCGAGCACCGCGACGACCGTCTCGTCGCCGCGGATCGCGTGGAAGCCGACGTACGAGCCGGCCGACGCCGCGGCGCCGACTGCGAGACAGACGACGGCGGCGCGGTAGCGGGCGGCGTAGCCGGCGCTCGCCGCGAGTCCGACGAGCGCCGCGTCGAAGGGGAAGTAGACGCCGCCGCCGGACGCCCGCGACAGAATCAGCGTCGTGGAGAGCGCGGCGGCGGCGAACGACGCGAGGGCGACGGGGACCCCGGCGCTGAGGGCGGTGTGGCGGGGGCCGACGAGCAGGCGGCGGAAATCCATACCGCGTCCTCGCAGCCCCGACAGAAAAATCCCGCCGCGGGGTTTCAGTCCCCGAGGAACCACTCGACGTCCCCGCGGAACGCGTCCTCGGCGGCGCCGTCGGGCACGCTCGCGAACCAGTCGTCGGCCCACTCGTCGCCGTCCTCGCTGGCTCGTCTGGCTTCGAGGTAGTCCATCCGCGTCGGCTCGTCGAGCGGCCGCGCGCGGAACACCACGTCGTAGCCAGTTGTCTGGCGCGTCGCCGACCCCGAGAGCCGGTAGCTCGTCCGGCGCACGCGCTCCACGCGGTCGATGTCGACGGCGAACCCGGTCTTCTGGGCGACCCGGCGGCGCGCCACCGCCGCCCAGTCGTCGCCCGCCCGCACCGGCGTCGCCGGCAGCCGCCAGCCGTCCGGCCCGTTCACGAGCAACACGTCTCCGTCGTCGTTCAGCACCGCGACCGCCGCCGTCCCCGCCCACGTCTCGTGGCCGTTGAACGCGCCGCGGTCGTCGACGACCTCCGTCTCCTCGCGGAACAGCACGTCCGTGCGCTCGCGGCATTGCTCGGGGTCCAGCAGACACGTCTTCGCGAAACCGTCGTACGTGGGGCGTTCGGGCATCGTGGCGGGAAACCGTCGCAACTCCGTACGACGCGGTCGGTTAAGAACGCTGGGGCGGTTTGGCGTGGCTCGACGACCGAGCGGTTGCGTGCTACTGGACTATCGGCGTTCGCTGATTCCGCGGGAGTTCGCTCCGCTCACTTCCTCGCCGCTCACGGCCCACTGCGTTCGCCGTTCGCGATTCCGAGGGCTCTCACTCCATTCGAGCCCTCGCCGTCTGCATCTCCTCGGAGTTGAACGCCTCCCCGAACCCGCCGTCGCTGTCGAGCACGACGACGCCCGCCGACGACCCGGTGAGCTCGCCGAACTCCGCGATTGCGCGGTCGGCGGCTTCCTGCGCGTCCAGCCCGTCTTCGAGGTGGCGGACGGCGCGGCGCGTCAGCGTGGCTTTCGCGATGTCCTCGCCGGCGCCCGTCGCGGACGCGGCGCCAGCGGGCGCGGCGTAGAACCCCGAGCCGATCTGGGGGACGTCGCCGACGCGGCCCGCGAGCGCGAGCCAGCGGCCGCCCGTCGACGTCGCCGCGGCCAGTTTCTCCCCGTCGAACGCCACGGCACCGACCGTGTCGTGGTCCTTCCGGGCGCGTCCCTCGGGGTCCTTGCTCGCGGCTTCGCCGCTCGCTCGTTCCGTGGCCTCGCTACGCTCGGCCACGCGCTGTCCGAACTTGTCGCGAATCCAATCGAGGTGGTCGAGCGGGCTCCCCTCGGGGTGGTCGTCGAGGTCGTCCCAGCGCTGTCGGGTGTCCTCGCTCCAGAGGTCGCACTCCACGTCCACGCCGACGTCCGCGGCGAAGTCGACGGCGTGGACGCCGTTCAGGAGGACGTGGGGCGTCTCCTCCATCACCGCCCGCGCGACGGGGACCGCGGCCTCGACGCCGGGCATCGACGCCGCGGCGCCGGCCTCGCGGTCGCTGGTCATCACGCCGGCGTCGGTCCGAATCACGCCGTCGGACTGCACCGCGCCGCCCGTCCCGGCGTTGAACCGCGTGTCGGCTTCGAGGACGCGAATCGCGGCCTCGACTGCGTCTACGGGGTCGGACTCGGAGGCGCCCGCGTTCGCGGCCTCGTCGAGCGTCGCCCGTCGCGGGACCGGTTCGTCCGGGGTCGAACCCGCGCCGCCGTGTACGATTACGTTCATGACCGAATCTTCCGGCGCCGAATTCTTAGTGGTGGGGTTTTCGCGGGAACGGAGCCGGACGGCCACGGTCGTTAGGCTGTTTTTACACGGTCGTTACACTTCAAACGGTAGTGGTAGTCACTGTATAGCAAAAGGTTGTGCCCACCCGTGGGAACCCATGAAGTTGGCCGTAATCGGGTTCGGGAACGCGGGAGGGAAGATCGCCGACAGAATCGTGGAGTACGAGGGGGAGACGGGCCGGTCGCTCTGTCGGTTCTCCGCGGTGGTCAACACCGCGAGCGTCGACCTGGAGAAGATCACGCACATCCCGCGACAGAACCGGGTGCTCATCGGGCAGACCGACGAGCGCTCGAAGGGCCACGGCGCGGGCGCCGACCCCGAGCTCGGCTCGGAGCTGACACGGCAGGACCGTCCGGAGCTCGCGCGCTTCCTCGACAGCGTCCCGCTCCACGACATCGACGCGTTCCTCGTCATCGGCGGCCTCGGCGGCGGCACGGGCAGCGGTGGGGGACCGGTGCTCGCGGAGATCCTCGCCGACCGCTACGACGAACCGGTCTACGGCCTCGGCATCCTCCCGAGCCGCGACGAGGGCGGGCGGGCGTCGCTGAACGCCGCTCGCTCCGTGCAGTCGTACACCGAGGAGACTGACGGCCTGATAGTCTTCGACAACAACGCCTGGAAGGACGGCGGCGACACCATCGAGGACGGCTACGAGCGCACGAACTACGAGATCGCCAAGCGCGTGGTGACGCTGCTGGGAGCGGGCGAGTACGACGGCACGACCGTCTCGGAGAACGCGATGGACTCCAGCGACATCAACCGGACGCTGGCGGTCGGCGGCGTCAGCTCCATCGCGTTCGCGGAGACGGACGTCGACCAGTCCACGCGCCGCCAGCAGGGGCTGTTGAGCCGCGTGCGCTCGGGCGGGTCGAGCGACGGCGACGACGTCGACGCCGCGACGAAGGTCCACAGCCTCGTCCGGCGCGCGGTCCAGTCGCGGCTCACCTGCCCCGCACAGGTCCACTCGACGGAGCGCGCGCTCGTCGTCGTTTCCGGACCGCCGACGGAGCTCGCCCAGAAGGGGCTCGTCCGCGCGCGGCAGTGGCTGGAGGGCGAAATTGGGAGCGTGGAGGTGCTCGCGGGCGACGACCCGCGACCGGGCAGCGACGTGCTGTCGGCGACCGTACTGCTGTCGAACGTGACCGACGTGCCCCGCATCGACCGACTCCAGGAGCAGGCCGTGGACGCCCAGTCGAACATCGAACAGCAGGCCGCCGGCCGTCAGGACGAAATCTCGGAACTCATCACGGACGACGAGGACCGCCTCGACCCGATATGACCGAGCTAGCACGGGCGTGGCGCGGACGGCGAGCCAGCACGCGGGCTCGCGAGGCATAAATGGCGCAGGAGCAACGCACCGACCGCCGGGAGGCGGCGTCGCCGAGCCTGTGGCAGCAGCTCCGCACGGACCTGGGGCGGCTGCACGTCGGCTGGATGGACGTCGCGTTCCCGCGCCAGCGCGACCCCCACCCGACGCTCGGACGCTGGGAGCCCGAGACGATCCCCCAGCGGGTCGCGTTCGGCCTGTGGGCGCTGCTCGGCGTGCTCGCGCTCGCGGTCGGCTACCCGCTCGCGCTCGCCGGATTCACCGTGCGGTTCTACGCGCGGCGGCTGTACGGCACCGCGCTCGCGCTCGGCATCCTCGGCGTCGTCGGGCTCTCGACGGTCGTCTGGGCGGGGCTGACCGTCGGCGTCTACCTGCTGGAGTTCTCCCGCGAGGGCGTGTTCGCGGTGGCCGCGGGCGGCGGGGTCGCAGTGGTGTCGGCGGCGCTCGCGACGGCGTTCGCGCGCTGGGGCGGCCGCGCGACGACCGTACTCCTCGCGTACCCGTTCGGCGTCACCGCGGTGTTCCTGCCGCCCGTCGTCGCCGCGCTGTACTCGCCGACGCTCGGCGAGTGGGTGTTCCCGAGCAGCTACACGTTCGCGGTGTGGCTGCTCGACAACCCGCTCTCGGTCGCGGGCGTCGCCGAGACGCTGCGCTCGCGGTTCACGCTCGCGGGCGCCGCCTACGTCGGGATGTGGTTCGGGCTCGCGGTGCCCGTCGGCTGGACGCTCGGACTGCTCGTCGCGCTCGCGGACTTCGTCCGTCCGGCCCCCGAGACGGGAGACTGACCGAGACGCGGTAATTGTTGACGTGGCGGGCGGAAACAGCAGTTCTTTTAGGCGTATCGGGTGACCTTCATACGACTATGAGCTACGACAACGTCGACATCCCCGAGAGCGGGGAGAAGATCACGTACGACGCGGACGCCGACGAACTCGAAGTCCCCGACAACCCCATCATCCCCATCATCTTCGGGGACGGCATCGGGAAGGACGTCGCGCCCGCCGCACAGAAAGTACTCGACGCCGCCGCGGAGGCGACGGGACGCAACATCGAGTGGGCGCGCGTGCTCGCCGGCGGCAGCGCCCGCGACGAGTACGACGAGAACCTCCCCGAGGACACCGTCGAGACCATCCGCGAGCACCGCGTCGCCATCAAGGGCCCGCTGACGACGCCCGTCGGCGCCGGCTTCCGCAGCCTCAACGTCGCGCTCCGCAAGAAGCTCGACCTCTACGCGAACGTCCGACCGACGTACTACCTCGACGGCGTCCCGTCCCCCGTGAAGGACCCCGAGCAGATGGACATGGTGAACTTCCGGGAGAACACCGAGGACGTCTACGCCGGCATCGAGTGGGAGGCCGGCACCGACGACGTCGAGGCGGTACGCGACTTCGTCGAGGACGACATGGGCTTCGACGAGACCATCCACCAGGGCGACGTCGGCATCGGCGTCAAGCCCATCACGGAGTACGGCACCAAGCGCCTCGTCCGCCGCGCCATCGAGTACGCCATCGAGAACGACCGCGACTCCGTGACCCTCGTCCACAAGGGGAACATCATGAAGTTCACCGAGGGCGCGTTCCGCGACTGGGGCTACGAGGTCGCCGAGGAGGACTTCCCCGAGCAGACCATCGACGAGGACACCCTCTGGGAGGAACACGACGGCGACGCCCCCGAGGACAAGGTCGTCGTCAAGGACCGCATCGCGGACAACATGCTCCAGCAGCTCCTGACGCGCACGGAGAACTACGACGTCCTCGCGATGCCGAACCTCAACGGCGACTACCTCAGCGACGCCGCGGGCGCCCAGATCGGCGGCCTCGGCATCGCGCCCGGCGCGAACTTCGGCGACGGCCGCGTGCTCGCCGAGCCCGTCCACGGCTCCGCGCCCAAGCACGCCGGCAAGGACAAGGCGAACCCGACCGCGATGATCCTCTCCGGCAAGCTCATGCTGGAGTACATCGGCTGGGACGACGCCGCGGACCTCGTCCACGACGCCGTCGAGGGCCAGATCAGCGAGCACCGCGTCACCTACGACCTCGAACGGCAGGTCGAGGGCGGCGAGAAGCTCTCCACCTCCGAGTACGCCGAGGAAGTCGTCGAGCGCATCGAGGAACTCGCGTAAGTCGCTTTCACGCCTGTTTTCTTTCGGCGCGCTACCGGCCGACAGCGCTGCGGCGGCAACGTACTTGCGTCTCGACGGCGTACGCTGTAGTGTGTCAGACGACGACCCGTTCGAGGGAGCCGACGTACCGGGAATGGACGACCTCGCGCGCGCCGAGCAGGAGCTGTCGGTCCGCGTCGAGCGGCGCACGTACGACAAACCGGTCACTGTCGTGGAGGGGTTCGACCCGGACGCCACGGACGTCGGTGACGTGGCGACGACGCTGAAGAAGCGCCTCGGCGCCGGCGGCACCGCCAAGGAGACCAGCGTCGAGGTGCAGGGCGACCACGAGGACCGCGTGAAAGACGTCCTCGAAGACGAAGGGTTCGCGGTCGAGCGCTAGGTGTCGATGTCGTCGGCGGAAGCCGAGGGCCCGAAGAACTCGCCTCAGTCGAGTGCTTCGATGCGGCCGAGGACGTCGCCGCGTGCGAACTCGCCGTTCTCCGGGACTGTTCGCTCCGCGAGCGTGCCGCCGGCCGGCGCGGGGACGTCGACGCTGACCTTCTCGATCTGGATCTCGCAGACCGTCTCGCCTTCCTCGACGCTGCCGCCCTCGCGGACGAACCAGTTCGAGACGACGGCCTCGTCGACGTCGTCGGCGTCCTCGGGCCAGACGTCGGCAGAGTCGATGTCCACGCTCATTTGAGGGACTCGACGGCCTCGACGATGTCGTCGCTGTCTGGGTTGACCTCGTTCTCCAGCGGCCGCGAGTACGGGATGGGGACGTCCGGCACCGCGACGCGCTCGACCGCCTCCAAGGCCTCGGGAGCGCGCTCGGCGACGCGCGCGGTGACTTCGCTGGTCACGCCGAACGACTCGTAGTCTTCGTCGACGACCACGAGGTTCCCGGTCTTCCGCACGGAGTCGACGACCGTCTCGGTGTCGAACGGGACGAGCGTCCGGAGGTCGATCACTTCGACGTCCACGTCGCCCTCGAGTTCGTCGGCGGCTTCGAGTGCGCGGTGGACGTGCAGGCCGAGTGTGACCACAGTGACGTCGTCGCCCTCGCGTTTCACGTTCGCCTCGCCGAGCGGGATCGTGTAGTCCTCGTCCGGGACGGGTGTCTTCGGTCCCTCGGGCGCGGGCATCCAGCCGATGCCCATCAGGCGCTTGTGGAACATGTAGACGACGGGGTCGTCGTCGCGGACGGCGGCGTGCATCAGGCCCTTCGCGTCGTACGCCGTCGACGGGACGACCACCTTCATCCCGGGGAGGTGCGCGAACAGCCCGTACAGCGTCTGCGAGTGCTGGGCGGCGTCGTTGTACGTGCCGCCGACCGCGGTCGTCAGCACCATCGGGACGTTGACGCTGCCGCCGCTCATGTACGTGTTCTTCGCCATCTGGTTGTACACCTGGTCGAGGCAGACGCCGACGAAGTCAGCGAACATGATCTCCGCGATGGGCCGCATCCCGGACTGGGCGGCGCCGACGGCCGCGCCGACGTACGCCGTCTCGCTGATGGGGACGTCCATAATTCGGTCCCGCCCGAACTCGTCGAGCAGGCCCTCCGTGGAGTCGAAGATGCCGCCGTAGTCCTGGACGTCCTCGCCCATGTAGAAGACGTCCTCGCTCTCGCGCATCTCCGAGGCGATCGCGTCGACCATCGCGCGGCTCATCGTGAGCTCGCGGTCGGCGCTCCCCTCACCGGGGTCGCTGGCGGGCTTGGACATCAGTCGTCACCCCCGCTGGCGGCGGCCGTTTCGTCCACGAACACGTCCTCGTAGGCGTCTTCCGGGTCGGGTTCGGGCTGGTCACGCGCCCACTCGATGGCGTCCTCGACGCGCTCCTCGGCGTCTTCCCGAATCTCGTTCAGTTCGGCGTCCTCGACGCCGTGCTCCCGGAGATCCTCGGCGAGGCGCTCGATGGCGTCGAGGCGCTGGGCGCGCTCGCTGTCCTCGTCGGGTCGGTAGCTCTCGGCGTCCCCCATGAAGTGACCCATCCGGCGGTGGACCTGTACGTCGAGCAGCGTCGGGCCGTTGCCGTTTCGCGCACGGCCGACTGCGTCGCGGGCCGCCTCGTAGACGGCGACGGCGTCGTCGTGGTCGACGCGCACGCCCGGCATGTCGAAGCCGTCGGCCCGTTCGGCGGGTGTGTGGACGTCGGTGACCCGCTCCTGGGGCATGCTGATGGCCCAGTCGTTGTCCTCGACGACGAACACCACGGGGAGGTTCTGGACGGCCGCGAGGTTCAGCGACTCGAGGAACGCGCCCTGGTCGACGGCGCCCTCGCCGAGGTAGGCGACGGCGACGCTGTCCTCGTTGCGCTTGTCGGCGGCCATCGCGGCGCCTACCGCGGGCGGGCAGCCCTGCGCGATGATGCCGCTGCACGCGAAGTTCACGTCCGGGTCGAAGAGGTGCATGTGGCCGCCCTTCCCCCTGCAGAGCCCGGTCTCGCGGCCGAGAATCTCCGCAGTCATCCGTCGCAGGTCGACGCCCTTCGCGATGGCGACGTGGTGCGGGCGGTGGGGCGCGGTCACGGTGTCCTCCTCGCGGAGGTGCGCGCAGACGCCCGCGGCCGCTGCCTCGTGGCCGGCCGCGAGGTGGAGTTCGCCGGGGATCGTCCCGGCGGAGATGTCGAACGCGGGCTGTTTGCCCTCGAGGTACACTTCCTGCAGTCGCTCCTCGTAGTGCCGCGCCGTCACCACGTTCTCGTACATCGATAGTAGTGTGTTGACACCAACCATGGTTGTGGGTGTGACGGCGACGACGATAAAAGTTAGCGCGAAAGCACAACGGTCGGTTATCCGCGGCGGGCCGCGAACGGGTTCGCGGGAACGCCGACGCGCTGGTTGCGGCGGTAGACGTACGCGGCGGCGACCAGCGGTGCGACTGCGGTGACGGCCATCAGGTAGTACCAGACCGAGGGCGTCCACGCGCTCGCGGCGGCGAGGAAGCGCCTGTCGAAGTAGCGGAACACGGGCGAGGACAGCGAGAGCGCGAACCCGAGCAGGGCGACGGCGAACGCGGGCAGCATCGCGGCCGGGTCCGGCGGCAGCACGAGCGCGAACACGGCGAGCACGGGGAGCGTCGCGGCGAGCGCGGCTATCGGTAGCCACCAGCGGTCGCTGCGGTCGGCGTCGGTCACGTCGAGACCGACAGGCGGAGGCGCCATCAACGTTCGCCCCGTTCGCGCGGCGAGCGACCCCGGGACGGGACGTTTATGCACGACGACGCCCGAGCGAACGACGATGACGTACGCTGTCGTCGGCTGCTCGAACTGCGGCGGGCTCTGGGTGCTGGAGGGGCGGCCCGACACGTCGGGGTGCCCGCGCTGCGAGACCCGCCACCAGTTCTCGAAGCTCCGGAAGTTCGTGCAGACCGACGACGAGGACCACGCTCGCGAGGTGCGGGCGTCGATGCTCGCGAACCGCGCGGGCCACGGCGACGCGTTCGCGGAGCTGGAGGACTTCACGACGCTCGGGGACTTCGCCGAGGACGCGGGGATGAGCGACGAGGAATTCCTCGACTCGGCGGGCGTCGACGTCGACGAGGTGTCCGCCGTCGAGGACCGCGTCGAGCAGTCCGGGCGCAGCCTCGGGAAGCGCGAGGCCGTGCGAACGGCGCTGCGCGAACTCGACGAGCCCACCGGGGCCGAGGTGAAGGCGTTCGCGGCCGAGCACGGCGTCGACGGCGAGTACGTCGAGCGCGCGCTGGAGAAGTTGCGGCGCGCCGGCGACGTGACCGAGACCGGCGACGGCTACCGGCTGCTGTAGCCCGGTCACCCGCCACGCTCTTGGCGGTGGCCCCGCCACGTCAGCACGATGGGTAGACGGGAGGTGCGGGCGTGGCGGCTGCTCGTCGGCGCGACGTTGGTGAGCGCTGCGGTCGTCGTGGTCCTGGCGAGCGCCGCGTCGTGGCCGCTCGTCGGCGTGTCGCTGCTCGCGGCGCTCGCCGGCGTGTTCGCAGCGGGGTTCGCGCTCGCGGCGGTGCTGCGCGTGCTCGCGGGCGAGCCGGCGGCCGGCGTCGGGAACCTGCTCGCGGTCGGCGGCTGGCTGCTGTTGCTCGCTGGGGAGCAACTGGAGAACAGAGCCCTGACCGCTGGCGGCGTCGTCGTGGTGCTGGCGGCGGGCGCGTACCTCGCGTGGCTCGCCGTCGACTAGAGCGGCCCGCCGGCGAGCCCGCGCAGCAGCGTCAGCGCGAGCACGAGCACCGTGAGCAGGAGCTTCAGCACCCGGAGCGCCAACACGATCCACCTCGCTCGCGGCTGTCCGTCCGGCTCGTCGCCCGAGTGTGCGTTCATATTCCAGTCCACGGCCGACAGTAAAATAACTCCGTGTCTGCCGCGGGGCGAAAGTGAAAGTGGCCGGCTCAGCGGCCGAGTTCCGCGTGGGCCGAGGAGAGGTGCCGGGAGGCAAGCGCCGCGAGCAGGCTGAGTTCGCCGGCGAGCGCGCCGGCCGCGATGATCTCCGCGAGCGCGTCCGCGTTCGAACCGGCGGGGTCGCCGCCGCCGCGCACGCCGAGCACGTCGAGGGCCTCGCGCTGCGTGGGGAGTTTCGTGCCGCCGCCGACCGTCCCGACTTCGAGGCTCGCGAAGTTCACGGAGGCGTACAGTTCGTCGCCCCTGTCCTCGACGGTCGTGATGGCGTTCGACCCCTCGACGACCTGCGCGGCGTCCTGCCCGGTCGCGAGGAAGACGGCGGCGACGGTGTTGGCGGCGTGCGCGTTGAATCCGAGGCTGCCGGCCTTCGCGGAGCCGACGAGGTTCTTCCGCGTGTTCGCCTCCGCGATGGCCTCCGGCGTGGTGTCGAAGCGCTCCTCGACGACGTCCCGGGGGATGGTGACGTCCGCAGTGACGGTGCGGCCGCGGCCCTCCACGGCGTTGATGGCGGCGGGCTTCTTGTCCGAGCAGAGGTTCCCGGAGAGCGCGACCAGTTCGGCGGGCGTCTCCGATTCGACGACGTCGGCCGCGGCCTCGGTGGCGATGGTGGCCATGTTCATCCCCATCGCGTCCTTCGTGTCGTAGGCGAATCGCAGGAAGACGCTGTCGCCGACGACGTACGGCGTCACCTCGGTGAGTTCGCCGTGGCTCGTCGTGCTCTCGGCGGCCTCGCGGAGCGCGTCGAAGTGCTCCTCGACCCACTCCGCGACCTCGGCGCCCTCGGTGACGTCCTCGACGCGGAAGACGGGCGCGCGCGTCATCCCGACCTTCGTCACGCGGGCGTTCGCGCCGCCGGCAGCCGTAATCGCCGAGCAGCCGCGGTTGACGGAGGCGACGAGCGCGCCCTCCGTGGTCGCCAGCGGCAGGTAGAACTCGTCGTCCGCGGCGCCGCCGTCGACCGCGATGGGGCCGGCAACGCCGAGCGGGAGCTGGGTGCCGCCCGCGAGGTTCTCGATGTTCGGGTCGACCTCGTCGGCGTCGAACGCGAACGCGCCGAGGGCGTCCGTGTCCGCGTCGGTCTCGCGTTCGAGGAGTTCGCGTCGCGCCGCGGCCGCGGTGTCGGCGTCCGCGTGGTCCTCGAGTTCGTAGAGCCGGAGGTCGCCGGCCTGCACGCGGTCGGCGAGGTCGCTGGCGTCGGTCATACAGGTCGGTACTCGCGGGGCGTCCTGAAGGTTGTCCTTCCCGAGCGGCGGTGTTCGACGCACTCGGTGCGTGAATAGTCGATTATATTACTGAGTAATCGCAAGTGGTGGTATGACCGTCACCGCGATGCTGTCGGTCGCACCGCTGGACAGCCCGGACGTCGACTTCGACGCGGAGATCGCGAAAGCAATCGACGCCCTGGAGGAGTACGACGTGCGCTACGAGACCCACCCGATGGAGACGACCATCGAGGCCGATAGCCTCGACGAGGTGTTCGCGGCCGCGAAGGGGGCGACGGAGGCCGTGGACGCCGGCCGGGTCAGCACGAAGCTCAAAATCGATCACTTCCGCGAGGAGGACCTCGCCGTCGAGGAGAAGGTCGACCGCGTGGAGACACACCTCGGCCGGACGGCCGCCAGCGAGGAGGTGAGCGAGCAGTGACCGACGCGAGCGACGGCGAGCGCTCGACTTCCCGGCGCCGGTTCGTCGCTGCGGTCGGGACGACGACCGCGCTCGGGCTCGCGGGCTGCATCGAGACCACGAGTACGGGCGGCGACTCGACGACAGCGGCGACCACGGAGGGGACGACCACGACCACCGGCGGCACGACCGCGACGACGAGCGGCGAGCCGCAGTCGCTGACGATGGGGACGACGCAGGCGTACGTCGACGCCGTCTCGACGAGCGCGGGCGACTGGGTAAAGGAGGCCTTCGAGTCCGAGTACGACGTCGACTTCGAGTGGGACGTCCGCGAGAACGAGCTGAACGACTTCATCCAGCGGAAACAGCAGGGCGTCGACCTCGGCGCGGACGGCTACGTCGGCGTCACGCCGACCGGACTGGTGCGCGCGGACCGCAACCTCGACGAGTCGCTGTTCCAGGGGTTCGACACCTCGCGCATCTCGAACAGCGAAGACGTCGTGGACGCCTACCGGTTCGACCCCCAGCAGCGCGTGCTCCCCACGGGGTCGTCGTACGTCTGCATCGTCTACGACGAGAACGCAGTCGACGCCCCGGAGACGCTCGACGACCTCACGGAGGACGCGTGGGCGGACGAGCTCATCCTCGCGAACCCGCAGAACACGGTGACGGGGCTGAGCTTCCTGCTGTGGACGGTCAAACAGTACGGCGAGGACGGCTTCCTCGACTACTGGGAACGCCTCGTCGACAACGGCCTCCGCACGTCGGGGTCGTGGAACGCCGCGTACAGCGCGTACTCCAACGAGGAGGCCGCGATGGTCGTCTCCTACAGCACCGACCAGGTGTACGCCTCCCAGAGCGAGGACACCGACATGTCCCGCCACCAGATCGCGTTCCCGAACGACCAGGGGTACGCGTACGTCTCCGGCGTCGCGGGGTTCGCGGGCAGCGACAACGACGACTTCCTGCACACGTTCGCGGACTTCATGCTGGAGGCCGAGACCCAGCGCGAGGTCGCCGTGAAGAACGTCGGCATCCCGACCGTCTCGGACGCCAGCCTCCCCGAGGACATGCAGCAGTACGCCCACGTCCCCGAGGAGACGCTACAGTACGGCTACGAGACGCTCCGTGACAGCGCCGACGAGTGGCGCGAGCAGGTCTCCCGGCTCGTCGCCACGCAGTAGCGCCGTCGGCCGCTTCCCGAACGTCTAAGCGCCCGGCCGCCCGCCTTCGAGACATGACTGCGGCAGCCGACCTCGTGCTGCGGAACGGCGAGGTCCACACGCTCGGCGACCCGGACGAGACCTACGACGCGCTCGCGGTCCGGGACGGGCGCGTCGTCCAGCTCGCCAACGACTACGACGTCGGGTTCCTCGTCGGCACCGGCACGGAGGTCGTCGACCTCGACGGGCGCGTCGTCCTCCCGGGGTTCGTGGACGCGCACACGCACATGGAGATGGTGGGGCGGTACGGCGTCCACGCCGACCTCCGCGGCGCGTCGTCGCCCGAGGAAGTCACCGAGCGCCTCCGGGAGCGGGCCGCCGAAACGGACGACGAGTGGGTGCTCGGGTTCGGGTACGACGAGTCCGCGTGGGGCGGCGAGGACCTCCGGCAGTCCGACCTCGACGCGGTCAGCGAGGACCGGCCGGTGGCGGCCGTCCGCGAGGACATGCACACGGCGACCGTGAACGCGGTCGTCCTCAACGAGTACGGCGACGAGCTGCCCGACAGCGACGTGGTCGGCGACGGCCGCATCGTCGAGGACGCCGTGGAAGTCGTCCACGACGCGGGCGACGCCGGCCCCGAGGAGACGAAGTCGCTGCTGCGCGCGGCCCAGCGCGAGGCCAACGAGAACGGCGTCACCGCCGTCCACGACATGGTGCGGCAGTCGCACTCGCCGCGGGCGTTCCGCGAACTCGACCGCGCGGGCGAGCTGTCGGTGCGCGTGCGCCTGAACTACTGGAGCGACCACCTCGACGCCCTCGTAGAGACGGGACTGCGCACGAACCACGGCTCCGGGATGGTCGAGGTCGGCGGCGTGAAGACGTTCACGGACGGCAGCCTCGGCGGCCACACCGCCAAGCTCTCGGAGCCGTACGCGGACGCGCCCGAGGAGACCGGGCAGTGGGTCGTCGGCCCCGACGAGCTCGCTGACCTCGTGGCGCGCGCCGACGACGCCGGCCTGCAGGTGACCGCGCACGCAATCGGCGACGAGGCAATCGACGCGGTGCTCGACGCCTACGAGGACTGCGCGGACGCGGGCGCGAGCCGCCACCGCATCGAACACGTCGAGCTCGCGAGCGACGACGCCATCGAGCGTATGAGCGACCTGGGCGTGGTGGCGTCGATGCAGCCGAACTTCCTGAAGTGGGCGGGCAGCGAGGGTCTCTACGAGGACCGCCTCGGGACGGAGCGCCGCGAGGCGAGCAACCGCTTCCCGGCCTACCGCGAGGCGGGCGTGCCGCTGGCGTTCGGCAGCGACTGCATGCCCCTCGACCCGCTGCTCGGCGTCCACTGCGCGGTGAACCCGCCGACGGAAGCACAGGAACTCTCGGTTACGGACGCGCTGCGCGCGTACACGAGCGGCGGCGCGTACGCCGGCTTCCGGGAGGACGAACAGGGAGTGCTCGAGGACGGCGCGCTCGCGGACCTCGTGGTGCTCGGCGAGTCGCCGTGGGAGTCTCCCGGCGAAATCCGGGACATCGACGTGGCGGCGACCGTCGTGGACGGCGACGTCGTCTACACCGCGGACTGACACAACGAATACGTGGCTGGGCGGGCTACGGCCGAGTATGTCCGCTGCCGCCCTGTTTGGACTGTTCGCCCTCTTCGCGGTAGTCGCGGGGCTCGTGCTGTACTCGCTGGTGCGCTCGGAGGCCGAGAACACCGAGCGAATGAGCCGCGAAGAAGCGCGAGAGCGCGTGTCCGGGAGACGGGACGACAGCTAATCCAGTAACGTCTCGCCGGTCATCGCGGTCGGTTTCTCGACGCCGACGAGGTCCAGCAGCGTCGGCGCAACGTCGCGGAGCGCGCCGTCGTCGCGGACCGCGCGTCCGCCCTCGTCGCTCTCGTCCGCGGGGAGGTGGACGAACGGCACGGGGTTGAACGTGTGCGCGGTGTGAGGGTCGTCGCGGGTGCCCATGTCGTCGGCGTTGCCGTGGTCGGCGGTGACGAGGACCTCCGCACCGGCGTCGCGGAGCGCGGGAACGAGTCGGGCGAGCTGGTCGTCGACTGTTTCGACCGCCTCGATCGCGGCCTCGTAGTCGCCGGTGTGGCCGACCATGTCGGGGTTCGCGTAGTTCAACACGAGCGCGTCCGGGTCGTCGGCGTCGAGCACGTCGAGGGCGACGTCGGTGACGCCCGCGGCGCTCATCTCGGGCGCGAGGTCGTACGTGGGGACGTCCGGGCTCTCGACGATTTCCCGACGTTCGCCCGGGAATTCGACCTCGCGGCCGCCGTTGAGGAAGTACGTCACGTGGGGGTACTTCTCGGACTCGGCGACTCGGAGCTGCGTGAGGGACTGCTCGGCGAGCACCTCCCCGAGCGTGTCCGCGGGGCGCTTGGACTCGAAGGCGACCGGGAGGTCGAACGTCTCGTCGTAGTCGGTCATCGTCGCCACCGGCACCGCAGGCGGGTCCGTCGAGACGCCCTCGGCCTCCCAGTCCTCGGGGCGGACGTCCGCGAGCATGCGGACGAGCTGGCGCGCGCGGTCCGCGCGGAAGTTACAGAACACGACGGCGTCGCCCTCGCTGAGCGCGTCCCCACCCCTGACAGTCGTCGGCTCGACGAACTCGTCCGTGTCGCCGCGGTCGTAGCTCTCCCGGACCGCTTCGACCGCCGAGTCCGCGCGGTGGTCGCCGTTCCGGTTCACGATGGCGTCGTACGCGCGCTTCGTGCGCTCCCAGTTCTGGTCGCGGTCCATCGCGTAGTACCGGCCGGTGACGGTCGCGACGTCGCCGGTGCCGTACTCGTCGGCGACCTCCTGGAGCGTCTGGAGGTAGTTCTCGCCGCCGTGGGGCGCGGTGTCGCGGCCGTCAGTGAACGCGTGCGTGGTCGCGGCGAGGTCGCGGCTCGCGGCGCACTCGAGGATCGCGTGCACGTGCTCGTGGTCGGAGTGGACGCCGCCGTCGCTGACGAGGCCCACGACGTGGAGACGGCCGCCCGTTCGTTCGACGTGGTCGAGCGCGCCGCCGATGGCGTCGTTCTCGCAGAGTTCACCGTCCGCGATGGCGTCGTTGATGCGGGTGTACTCCTGGAGGACGACCCGGCCGGAGCCGATGGTGAGGTGGCCGACCTCGCTGTTGCCCATCTGGCCGCGCGGCAGCCCGACCTCGCGGCCGTGCGTGGTGAGCGTGGCGAACCCGCCGCGGTCGGCGTACGCCTCGAAGTTCGGCGTGTCCGCTGCCTCGACTGCGTTCAAGTGGTCCCGCGAGTCTTGCGAGTGGGACGTCGAGGCGGCGTTGCCGCCTCGGTAGTCGTGGTCGGCGAGCCCCCAGCCGTCGAGAATCACCAGCGCGGCCTGCATGGTCGAGAGTGCGGCGGCCGTCCGTATTTAGGTGTCGTCCGCGGCACGCCGCCCGCGTCAGTCGCCGTCGGGCGCGCGGGCGTCGGTCGCCGCGTCGACGTCGAACTCGGCGCCGCAGTCCGCGCACGCCATGTGCCGGCCGGGGACGGTGCGCTGGGCGGCGACGAGCCCGCACTCCGGGCAGACGCTGTACGGCCGCTCCTCGGCGGGCGCGCCGGGTTCGACCGCCATCCGGATCCACGCGTCGGGGTTCGTCTCGTCGTACAGTTCGACGCCGTCGTCGGTGCGCCGCCAGTTGACCGCGGAGTCGCCCTGCGACATCTACGACTACCTACCACGCACAGCAATTTAACTATTCTGACAAAAGTTCGCTCGGTCGCGAGTAAACCGCCCGAGACCGGCGGCCTATTTGACCCTCCGCCTCGCAGGCACGGCCATGACCCTCGACCCCGTCCACTTCGACGGCATCGCGGACCTCGCCAGCCAGATTCGCCACGAGGTGGACGCCGAGGAGCACCGCGACGTCGCCGAGGAGACGTGGGCGAACTACCTCGACCCCCTCTACGGCGACGACGGCCCCGTGCTCGAACCGCTCGGCGAACAGCGCCGCTGCGTCGCCGACGTCGAGGAACTCGCGCTCCAGCCGTCGCCGTTCGACACCGCCCACGGCCTCGACTCCGGCACCATCAACCCGAAGACGTTCAAGAACGGCCTGGTGCTCGACCTCGCGCAGGCCGCGATGAGCGCGACCCCCAGCGACCTCGACCTCCACCGCTCCCGCACCACCATCACGAGCGTCCACTCCAACGACGCCACCGTGAAGATGGGCACCGACTGGCGCAAACGCGACGAGGGGTACTGGCGCGGCCGCATCGTCCACACCGCGCCGCTCGCCCGCGACCAGGAGCGCGTCGTCCACGGGCTCGCGCTCTACCTCGCGGAGAGCCACCACGCCCTCGAACACGCCGGCGAAGTCGACGACTTGCTGCTACTGGACGGTCCGGTCTACCCGAAGCAGCTCGTGAACTGGGCGGACCGCCACGCCAGTCTCGCGGACCTCGTCACCGAGAACGAACTGGTGGCGGAAGTCCTGGAGAACTACGTCCGGCTCGTCGAGCGCTTCGCCGAGAAGGACGTGCCGCTCGCGGGGTTCGTGAAGAGCCCGGCGAGTCAGGCGCTCGTGCGCGCGCTCCGCGACCGCGGCCGGCCGACGCCGTGGGCCAGCGACGCCGCGTTCTTCTCGCAGGTGCTCGAACGCCGCGAGTTCGACGGCGACGACTACGAGCGCGTCACCGACGACCTCGCGTGGACGGGCTGGTTCACGTCCACGCTCGGCGCGGACGGCGTGTTCGCGGACGCCAGCGAACTCGGCGTCGAGCGCGAGCTCCCCGCGGAGTGCTACGAGGTCGCGTTCTTCGTCGTCTACGACCCCCGCACGGACCTCGTGCACAAGGTCGAGCTACCGTGCGCGTTCGCCGAGGACGAGGACTGCCGGGACGCCGTCGAGCGCTACGTCACGAGCCAGGTCGCCGCCGAGGCCGGCCCGCCCAAGCCCGTCGCGAAAGCCGACGAGCTCGCGCGCATCGGCGCCACCGAGAAGGCGGAACTCGTCCGCAAGCTCGAGCAGTCCTTCGACAGCCGGCGCGACGAGAACTACGACGACCAGCGCTGGCCGGACGCCTGATTGCGCGCGCAGCGAACCCGCGTCCACCTTTAAGACCGGGGAGCGGGCAATTTTCGGCAATGACCGACCGCGCCATCGAAACGCGCGACCTCACGAAGCGGTACGGCGACGAGACCGCCGTCGAGGGGCTCAGCCTCGCCATCCCCGAGGGCAACGTCTACGGCTTCCTCGGGCCGAACGGCGCCGGGAAGACGACCACGATGCGGATGCTCACGACGCTCACGAAGCCGAGCGACGGCACCGGCACGGTCGCCGGCGCTAACATCGAAGACCGCGATTCCGTCGTCTCCAACATCGGCTACCTCCCCGAGGAGCCGCCGCTGCACGCCGAGCTCACCGGCCGCGAGCAACTGCGGTACATCGCCGGCCTCCGCGACCTCCCCGAGGCCGACGCCGAGGCCCGCATCGACGACCTGCTCGGGCGGTTCTCGCTCGCCGGTGACGCCGACAAGCGCATCGGCGCGTACTCGAAGGGGATGAAACAGAAGGTCGGCATCATCCAGGCGATGCTCCACGACCCCGACGTGCTCTTCCTCGACGAACCCACGTCGGGCCTGGACCCGCGGGCCGCCCGCACCGTCCGTGACACCATCGCGGACCTCACCGAGGGCGACGCCACGGTGTTCCTCTCGACGCACATCCTCCCGGTCGTCGACGAGCTCGCGGACACCGTCGGCGTGCTCTACGACGGCCGCCTCGTCACCGAGGGGTCGCCCGACCACCTCAAGACCCGCGCGGAGTCCGGCGACGAGCGCACGCTCGAAGACGTCTTCCTCGAAGTCACCGGCGGCATCGGCGACGAAGCAACCGGGGAGGCCTGAGATGCCCGCGCTCCCGGACGCCGGCCACGCGGTCAGCATCGCCGCCAACGAGCTCCGCGTCGGCTGGCGGAAGTTCCGCGGGAAGAGCACCGCCCAGATCGCCGCGGTCGCCCTCGTCGTCGCCTTCGGCGCCGCGTTCACCGTGGCGGCGAGCTACGGCGCGTACCTCGCGGGGAGGGGGTTCGCCGAAGACCCCGACGGAGCGGGGCTGCTCGTCGACCTCGTCCCCGCCGCGCTCGCCACCGCCGTGCTGTTCATGGCGGCGTACATGACGCTCGTCCAGCTCGGCGACATCGACGCCCGCGACGGCTACCTCACCACCGTCCCCGCCCGCGACGTCGTCGGCGGCCTCCTGCTCGCGGGCTACGTGCGCGCCGCTGGCCTGTTCGTCGTCCCGCTGGTCGTCGCCTCGGCCGCGTTCGCGCTCGGCGCGGGATCGCCGCTGGCGTTCCCGCTCGCCGCGCTCGCCACCGTCGCGCTCACCACCACCGCGTTCCTCGTCGGGTTCCCGGTCGGCGTCGGCGTCGCCTACCTCGGCAGCCGGTCCGCGCTCGTCGACCGCTTCAAGACGCTCATCGGCGCGGCCGCGTTCCTCGCGTACTTCGGGCTCATCGTCTCCGGCACGTTCGACGAGGCCATCGCGCCCATCCTCGACGTCGCCGCGGCGTCCCCGATCTCGTGGTACGCCGACCTCGCGGTGCTCGCGGTCGTCCCGTCCGCGAGCGCGCTGCAGGCCGCCGCGGTCCTCGCGGGCTCCGTCGTCTTCTCGCTCGGCGGCGTGCTCGCGAGCGTCCGGCTCTCCGAGCGCCGCTGGTACAGCGAGCGCGTCACCGCGAGCGAGCGCGAAACGGGTTCGGTCTCCGGCGGCCGCCTCGACGGCCTCGTCGGCCGGCGCGCCGCGTGGGTCGCGCGCAAGAGCTGGCTGCGCGCCCGCCGCGCCCCCATCAAGCTCGTGTTCGTCGCGTACCCCGCGTTCCTGCTCGTGACGCCCGTGCAGGCGAGCGTCGAAGCCGGCCGCGTCACCGCCTCCCTCCCGCCCTCGGTCGCGCTGTACGGCGCGTGGATGACCGGCGCCGCGTTCACGCTCAACCCGCTCGGCGACGAGGGCGCCGTCCTCCCCGTGACCGCCACCTCCGGCGTCTCCGGCCGCGAGTTCGTCGGCGGCCTCGTCGTCGCCAGCGCCGCGTTCGGCGTCCCGCTCACGCTCGCCGTCGCTGGTGGACTCGCAGTCCTCAGCCCGCTGCCGCCCGTCGCGCTCGCGTGCACCGTCGCCGCGGCCGCCGTCCTCCCGGTGCTCGCGGCCGCACTCGCGACGGGCGTCGGCACCACGTACCCGAAACACGACGCCACGAACGTCACCCGGAACCGCGAAGTCGTCGTCCCCTCGATGTGGGCGTTCGGCGTCTACACGCTCGCCTTCCTCCTCACCGCGGGCATCGCGACCGGCGCCCAATCACCCGGAGCGGCCGGCGCGCTCGCGAACCCGCTCGGCGTCACGACCACCGGCGTCCACGTCGGCGCGTTCGCTGTCGGCGTGCTCCTCGCGGGAATCCTCGCCGCCGTCTCCGCGCGCGTCGCCGTGCGAGCGTTCGACGACTACACCGACCCCTAAGCCCGGGCTTCGTGCTCGGGTTCGACCTCGATGTCGACGTCCGCGGGGTCGACGCCGATGCGCGCGAACTGCGTACGGACGTGCTCGCGGGCCGCCTCCAGGGCCTGGTCGCGAGTGTCGAACCCCCGGGGCATCGGCGACTCGAACGCCACGTTGACGTCCTGGCCGCCGACCTGCTGGACGCTCCCACCGCTCTCGACCGCGTAGAACTCGTCGCAGACCCAGACGTACGGCGCCGCCTCGTCGGGCGCGCCCTTGAACGACGGCGGCTCCTCGCCGCGCTCGTACAGCGTCCCCGTCAGCGCCGTCCCGCCCGCCGAGCCCCGGACCAGCAACATGCCCGGTGGTACGGGCGCGACTGCCATAAGCGCGCTGACGCGAGCTACCGGACCGCTGCTATCAGGTCGTCGCGGACAGCCGGCGTCGTCGCCGCGACGTAGACACCGTCGCCGGGTCGCGCGGTCGACGCGCCGGCCTCCGACGCGAGCAGTTCGCCGACGTGCTGCTCCTCGTCGTCCGGGTGGAAGCAGACGACGCCGTCGAGGCGGCCGCGCGCCAGCGCGCCCCAGTGGACGCACGGCGACCAGCTCTCGACGACGCGCTTGGTGGCGTCGCCGAGCGCCGCCTGCATCGCCGCAGCGTCGTCCAGCCGCCCGTCGCGTTTCACGTCGTGCCCGATGACGAACGCCACCGTCGCCTTCTCCGTCGGCACGTCCCCGTCGGCGGAGACGTAGTCGCCGTCGTAGCGGACGCCGCCGCCGCGGCGCGCGACGTAGAGGTCGTCGCTCACCGGCACGTAGACGCAGCCGATCGCCGGCCCGTCGTCGTCGAGGACCGCGGCCGCAGTCGCGAACGACGGCAGCCCCGAGACGAAGTTGTTCGTGCCGTCGAGCGGGTCGACCACCCAGCGGTACTCGCCGCCGACGGAGACGTCCCCGGACTCCTCGGCGTACACCGCGTGGTCGGGGTGCGAGTCGCGAATCACGTCGAGCATCCGTTCCTCGCTCGCGCGGTCCGCGGCGGACTTCACGTCGTAGCGGGAGAACTCCGCGTCGACCTCGCGGCCGAAGCGCTCGCGGAGGTGGCGGCCGCCAGCGAGACACGCTCGAACTGCCGTATTCTCGACCGTGGAGAGCATCGTCGGACGGCGGCCGACCAGTCCCTAAGCCCTTCCGGTTCGAGGGAAAGCGGTTAGTGCGCGGCCCGCCACCACGGGAGCATGAGCGACCTCGGGGACTTCGCGGACCACGACCGCGGCGACGACGCGGACGCCGCCGACGACGACGCCGACTTCGAGCGGCCGGACCTCGACGACACCGGCAGCGACGACGGGCTCGGCGCGCTCGCCGTCTCGGAGGGGCTCCGCATCCACGAGGACGGCCAGGAGACCACGCTGAAGGCGTACGTCACCGCGGGCAACCGCTCGGCGGTCCGGCTCGGCACGTACCTCGTCGCGCCGTACCCGGGCGGCGAGAAGCTGTTCTGCAAGATCACCGGTCTGGAGTACGTGCAGGCGTTCCAGAGCGACGACGCCACCGAGATTCACGCCCGACGCGCGATGCGCTCCGAAAGCGTCGACGAGCAGGACTACAAGTTCCTCGCAGAACTGGACCCCGTCGCGGTCCTCTACCGTGATGGGGACGACCTCAAGCGCCGGATGGCCGACCGCGTCCCCAAGCCCGAGACGGTCGTGCGCGCGGCCGACGACGCCACCGAGATCAAGACCGGACTCAAAATCCCGGAGGACGGCGTCTTCCTCGGCCACCTCTCCGTGGGCGGCGAGAAGGTCCGGACCGCCGCGGAGCCGCCGACCATCGACTACCGCGTGAAAGACGACTACGAGGCCGGCGACCCGCTGGTCTTCCGGCACACGCTCGTCGCGGGCGGCACCGGCTCCGGGAAGACGCACTCCGCGAAGAACGTGCTCCGGCAGTACCTCCACGAGGACCGCCGCTACCCCGTGGACGCGGGCGGCGCGGAGCGCCGGCTCGCGGTCGTCCAGTTCGACCCGCAGGACGAGTACGCCCAGATGCACGACGACAACCCCGAGGCCGACGCCGGCGACGAGCGCCGCTGGGAGACCCAGGGGCTCGCCCACGGCGGCCACGACGACACCGTCGCGTTCGTGCCGAAGGTCGGCTCGGCGTCGTACGCGGCCGCCCACCACGACGCCGAGCGCGTGGAGTTCACGGTGCCGTTCTCGATGGTCCGGGACAACCCGTGGCTGGTCGCGTCCAGCGGCCTCAACGACAACCAGTACGGCGCGCTCCGCCTGCTGCTCGACCGGTTCTTCGACAACTACGGCGCTGGCGGTACGTACCGGGAGTTCTGCTCGTTCCTCGACGACCCCGCGCTGAAGGAGGAGCTCGACGAGTCCGGGCGCGTCCACGAGGCGACCTACGAGGCCGTGCTGCGGCGCGTCCACGGGATGCCGTCGGGGCTGTTCGACCAGGACGCGCGCTCGATCACGGAGCTCGTGGAGAACCGCCAGTTCGTCCGGCCGGGCCGGCTGTCGGTGGTGCCGACCTACCACATCAGCAACTCGCGGGCGGCCGAGACGGTGGTGCTCGCGGTGTCGAGCCTGCTGGTCGACCAGAAGCTCTCGAACGACCCGCGGTACGAGTCCATCAAGGAGACGCCGCTGGTCGTCGGGATGGACGAGGCGCACAACTTCCTCGCCGACGCCGACAGCGTGCAGGCGAACAAGGTCGTCGGGAAGTTCACGGAGGCCGCCAAGCAGGGCCGCAAGGAGCGCCTCGGCCTCTTCCTCATCACGCAGGACCCCCAGGACATCGCCGACCCCGTGTTCAAGCAGGTGAACACGACGGTCGTCTTGAACCTCGGCGACGAGGACGCCATCAACGCCGTGAACATCCCGTCGTCGCTGCAGTCGAAAGTCCCCTACATGGAGAAAGGCCAGATGGTCGTCTACTCGCCGGACAACTCCGAACCCGTCGAGATTCAGGGGCTGCCGACGTGCCTGACGCGGCACGGCCGAGACTGACGGTCACCCACTGCGGGAGAATCGGCCCACACAATTTTTAACCGGGCGGATAAATCCATACTCGGACATGACGAAGATTCTCGTTCCCGTCGACGGCTCCGAGCAGTCGAAGGAAGCCCTCGAGTACGCCCTCGAACAGTTCAAGGACGCCGACATCACGGCCATCAACGTCATCGACCCGATCGAGGCCGGGTACACGGCGCAGGCGACGGTCCCGGGGTACTCCGAGGAGTGGTTCGAGCAGGCCAAAGAGAGCGCCGACGAGCTGTTCGAGGAAGCCCAGGAGACCGCCGACGAGTACGGCCACGGCCTCGACACGACGACCGAGGTCGGGCGGCCGAGCCGCGCTATCGTGGACTACGCGGACGAGAACGACATCGACCACATCGTGATGGGGAGTCACGGCCGCTCGGGCGTCTCCCGCATCCTCCTCGGCAGCGTCGCCGAGAGCGTCGTCCGACGCTCGCCGGTGCCGGTCACCATCGTCAGGTAGGGCTGACAGGCGGCGCGAACGTGCGCGGGCCGGTGCGCCGCACTCCCGTCTCGGCCGACCCGGGCCAGATTCAGATCACGGCTCGGGTTGGTCCCGGTCTCTTACTTGAACCTACGCAGCTGGGGAGGTCTCTGCCAATCGAACAACCGACGAGCTAGCATCCGCGAGCGAGCGGTCCGAAGGACCCGAGCGAAGCGGTTTACTCGCGGCGAAGCCGCGAGGCCGACGAGCGACCGGAGGGCGCGAGGAGTGCTTTTGGTGTCGGTTTTGCCGAGCGCGCCGGAGGCGCGCGCAGCGCAAAAGCGCCCTAGAAGATATTCGCTTGCCGGTAGACGGAGATGCCCTGGTGAGTGATCTCGTAGGGCTTGGTCTCGCGGGAGTGGTTGGCGTCGCGGATCTTCTGAATCTCGACGGCCAGACGGGTCTCGCGGAAGTCCTCGGGGCGGATGTAGCGGAGGACGACGACGGCGTCGGTGAGGTACTCAATGATGCCGTGGCGGGAGGCGAAGGGGTTGTCCTCGGAGGCTTCGCTGGTGAGCATCGTGGTGACGCCGGCTTCCTTGAGCGCCTTGGTGAAGTCGTAGATTTCGGTGCGGCGGACCGACTGGTCGTCGTACATCATCTCCAGCAGGGAGACGGAGTCGAGGACGAGGCGGCTGGCGCCGAACTCCTCGACGAGCCGCGGGAGTTCGTTGCGGATGCTGGTGAGGGAGTTCGCCATCTCGATGGGGTCGATGTCGATGACGGCGAGGTTGCCCTCGTCGGTGTGGCGGTCGAACTCCCAGCC
Source organism: Halobacterium sp. R2-5 (assembly GCF_011734195.1). Classification (NCBI taxonomy): domain Archaea; kingdom Methanobacteriati; phylum Methanobacteriota; class Halobacteria; order Halobacteriales; family Halobacteriaceae; genus Halobacterium; species Halobacterium sp. R2-5. The sequence goes on along the minus strand of NZ_JAANTH010000002.1, from coordinate 226,482 downwards.
TTTGTCGGTGGCGCTCTGGACGACGCGCCTGCGGGACTCCTCGAGCGTGATGTAGACGGCGCGTTCGCCGTTCTCGATGGCCTCGTGGAGGAACTGGAGGCCGAACGTGGTCTTCCCGGTGCCGGCGCCGCCGATGGCGACGATGAGCGAGCGCTCGGGGACGCCGCCCTGCACCATCTCGTCGAGGCCTTCGATGCCGAAGTCGATACGCGGGATGTCGGACTCGTACTCCTCGTCCTCCTCGAAGCCGCCGGGGCCGCCGGCGCCGACGTCGCCGTCGAGGTCGAAGCCGAAGTCCTCCTCGCCGCCACCGCTGGGGGCCGCGCCGGGGCCGCCTCCGCCACCGCCGCCGAACGCGGACGCGAAGTCGTCCTCGAAGAGGTCGTCGTCCTCGCCGCCGGAGTCGGCGCCGCCGAACGCCGCGGCGAAGTTGTCGACCTCGCTTTCGTCGGACGCGGACACGTCGGTGTCGCCGAAGCCCGTGGGTTGGTCCGAGTCGAACTGCTCGTCGGGCGTCTCGCTCGCCGGCGACTCGTCGTCCTCGCTATCGGTTTCCTCGTCGTCTGCGCCGCTGTCGGCGTCCCGCTCGGCGTCCGTCGGCCGCTCGGAGTCTTCCGGCTCCTCGTCCTCGAAGGCGCGTTCGAACCAGTCGTCGTCCTCGTCAGCCACGGTGTCGCCTCCGTCCCGCGGCGCCCGGCGCCGTCGGTTGCATGTGTCGGCGGTGGTGGCACAGCGAAAAGTAGTTTCCGCCGCCCGCGGGTTTTTCAAGCGCGGCCCCCGAGTGGAGGTATGCGCGTTGGAATCGTCGCACAGCGGGGGAACTCGCGAGCGGCGTATCTCGCGGCGGACGTCCGGGAGATGCTCGCTGGCGAGGACGTGACGGTGTGGCTGGACTCGGCGACGGCGGACGCCCTCGACGGCAACGGCTACGATGTCGGCGAGTTCGACGCCTGCGACCTCGTCGTGAGTATCGGCGGGGACGGAACCTTTCTGTTCACGGCACGGGGCGCGGGGTCGACGCCAGTGCTCGGCGTGAACCTCGGCGAGGTCGGGTTCCTGAACGCGGTCGCGCCCGAGGACGCGGTGGCGGCGGTCCGCGAGGAGGTCGAGCGCTACCGGGAGCGCGGCGAGGTCCGTCACCGCGAGGCCGCCCGCGTGGTGGCGTCCGGCGAGCGGGGGTGGTCGCTGACGCCCGCGCTGAACGAGGTCGTGATTCAGGGCGAACAGCGCGGGCACGGCCACGGCGTCGACGTGGAGGTGCGCGTGGACGGCTCGCTGTTCGAGGCGACGCACGCCGACGGCGTCATCGTCGCGACCCAGACCGGGAGCACGGCGTACAACCTCAGCGAGGGCGGGCCGCTCGTGCAGCCCGGGGTCGGCGCGTTCGTCGTGACGGGGATGTGCTCGCGGGACGCGATGCCGCCGCTGCTGACGCCCGTCGGCGGCGAGGTGACGGTGCGGGTCGACGGTCCGGAGCACGCGGTGGTGTCCAGCGACGGCTCGAACAGCCAGCGCGTGCGGACTCCCGAGGTGATCACGCTCGAGGCGGCCGACGAGCCGGCGCGGGTCGCCGGCCCGAACGCGGACTTCTTCCAGGCGCTGAACAAACTGGAGTGAGAGGCGGTCGCCGGAACGGAAAGGGTTAGTGAGCCACCACCCCTATGCCGCCGCAATGAGCCAGCAGCTACCGGACGTACAGGCGACCGAGCCGGACGTCGCGGTCGGTCTGAGTCAGGTCGGGGTGACGGGCGTCGAGAAGCTCGTGAAGATCGCCCGCGAGGACAAGCGCCCCATCGTGTTGACCGCGGAGTTCGAGGTGTACGTCGACCTCCCGCAAGGCCGGAAGGGCATCGACATGAGCCGGAACATGGAAGTCATCGACGAGACCCTCGAAGAAGCCGTCTCCGAGCCCGTCTACCAGGTCGAGGAGATGTGCGGGGAGGCCGCCGAGCGGCTCCTCGAGAAACACGAGTACACGACGACCGCCACCGTGGAGATGGAGGCGGAGCTGATGATTCAGGACGAGACGCCCGCGAGCGGCCTGCCGACGCAGGGCACCGTCGACATCCTCGCGTCCGCGACCGCCGAGGAGGGCGAGGCGACCCGCGAGGAGATCGGCGCGCGCGTCGTCGGCATGACCGTCTGCCCGTGCAGCCAGCAGATGATGGGCCAGCACGCCCGCGAGAAGCTCCGCGACCTCGGCGTCGGCGAAGGCGACGTCCGCGAGTTCCTCCAGGAAGTCCCGCAGGCCGGCCACAGCCAGCGCGGGCACGCCACGCTCACCATCGAGACCTCGGGCGACCCCGAGGTCGACCTGATGGACGTCGTGGACGTCGCGCGGGACTCGATGAGCGCGCGCATCTACAACCTCGCGAAGCGCCCGGACGAGGACGCGATGACGTACGCCGCCCACGCGAACGCGAAGTTCGTCGAGGACTGCGTGCGCTCGATGGCCGAGGGCGTCGTCTCCGAGTTCGACCACCTCGACGACGACGCGGTCGTGACGATGAAGCAGTCCAACGACGAGTCCATCCACCAGCACAACGCCCACGCCGAACGCATCGCCGAGTTCGGCGCGCTGCGCGAGGAAGTCGACGCGACCGCCGAGTAGCAGGCGTCTGTTTTCGGGCGGCAGCATGCGAATTAGCGACCAACAGGTGACCGGCTGAGAAAGCGACTTGAGCGCGGTCGGCGAACGTCCCGTATGGTCGGTGTCTCCACGATCGTCGTCAACGCAGTCAAGTTCGGCTACGACCGCTACGGCCCGCGGGGCGCGGTCGCCGCCGCCGTCGCGTTGGGCGCGTCCTACGTCGTAATCAGGAAGGTCGTCCCGATTTTCGCGGACATCAGCGAGGAGCGCATCGAGGAGCTCCACACGCGCGCGACGGAGGACGAACTCGCGGACATGCTCGGCGAGGCGTTCGCCGAGCGGTTCGGCGACCGCGCGGACGCCCTGTAGGGGTCAGTCGAGCGTCGCGGCCTCGCCCCACGTCTCCGCGAACACCTCGGAGACGTCGGCGGCGAACGTGGAGTCGTGGAGGTCGATCATCGCGAACGTCTCGTCGGGCTCGACCGGGTTCGTGACTTCCAGGCAGACCTCGGCGTCGTCGACGATGGTGACGTTGCCCTCGACGACGGGCCCGATGCGCACCTCGTAGCCGGGGTGTTCGGCGAGCACGGCGACGTAGCGCTCGTTGACCTCCCGGGGGAGCTTCGCGGAGAGCTCCTGGGAGATGAGCACGGAGACGTCGACGCCGCGTTCGAGCGCGTCCTCGAGGTGGTCGACGATGCGGCTGGTGGTGTCCGCGACGTCGAAACTCGACGACTCGAACCCGGCGAGCAGGCGCACCGAGTCGTCCGCGGTGTCGATGCGCTCTAAGAGGAGGTCCAGGGAGTCCGCGGGCCCGAGCGCGGCCGTCCAGAACCCCTCCTCGGGCTGAGAGGGCGTCTGGAGGGACGACTCCAGTTCGTCGACGACGGCCTCGTACTGGTCGGCTTTCTCGTGGAGTTCGCGTTTGCGGTCCTCCAGCAGCCTGCCGAGAGCGGTGTCGGGCTCGACGGCGACGTACTTCTTCGGGCGGCTGGCGGCCTGGCTGCGCACGAGGTGCTGGGACTCGATGCTCCCGAGCACGTCGTAGACGCGGCCCATCGGCACGCCGCTCTCCTCGGACAACTCCTTGGCAGTTGCCGGCCCGGTTCGGAGGAGCGCGCGGTACGCGCTGGCTTCGTACTCCGAGAGGCCGAGGTCCCGCAAGTCAGCCATCTCGTTGTCGCTTGCGTACCCGAGGTGAAAAACGCTCCGACGGTTTAGACGGCGCGGGTCACTGCGTCGACTGCGCGACGAGGTCCGCGAGCGCCTCTGGGGAGTCGACGCCCTCGCTGGTGCCGTCGGCCTCCACGAGCCACGCGGTCCCCGGTTCGCCGTCGGCGTCCGGGACGACGACCTTCTCGTGGTCGGCCATCCGGAGCGCGGCGCGATGGAGGTCGCTGCCCGCCTCGTCGGCGACCTCGACGACGAGCGGCCGGTCGACGATCCGCGAGGCGGCAGTGCCGTACGTCGCGACCTGCACGCCCATGCGCTCGGCGGCGCCAGCGAACGCGCCGACCGCGTCCGACGCGACCTCGTGGTAGCGCGACTCCCGCGTGAGGTAGTGGAGGTCCACGAGCGCGTTCGCCATCACCGCGGTGTCGTCGATGGGGCGCAGCGGCCTGTCCAGCAGGCCGGCGCCCTCCGCGGGGCCGTCCTGGAACGCGCCCGTCGCGTCCTGCAAGTCGTCGATGGCGGCGTCCGCGACCGCGACCGCGGTGTCGAGGTAGTCGCCGTCGAGCACCTGCGCCGCCGTCGCGAACGCCTGCACGACGCGCGCGCGGTCCGCGAGCAAGCCAGTGGGCGCGCGCTCGTCGTCGAAGTGCCGGACGGTCCCGCCGTCGACGAGCGTCTCACGGAGGTAGTCGAGCGTGCGCTCGGCGTACCGCGTCGCGGTGTCGTCGTCCGTGTACGCCGCGAAGGACAACAGCGCGTCCGCCGCGAGCGCGTTCACGTCCGCGTACGCTGTCTCGTCAACCGGTGGCTCCTCGTGGCTCGCGCGCTCGTCGGCGGACGCGTCGAAGTACTCGCCGGCGACCTGACTGCCGCCGAACGCCTCCCCCGTCCACAGGGTCCCCGTCGCGTACTCGATGGTGTGCTCGGCGGGCTCCCGGTACTCCTCGCTGCCCGTGTGGAGGTACGCCGACGCGAACGCCCGGAGCAGGCTGGCGTTCTCCGCGAGCACCTTCTCGCGCTGGACGTCCGACCAGTCACGGCCGTGCGCGAACCGGAAGAAGCCGCCGTCGACGTCGTCCGTGAGGTTCCGGCGGATCGCGTCGAGCGTCCGCAGCGCCTGGTCGCGCTCGCGCTTCAGCGCGAACTCGATTGTGGCGGGCAGCGGGAACTTCTCGTCGGTCCCCCAGCCAGCGTAGTCGGCGTCGTACTGCTCGCCGAGCTGGCCCGCGAGCAGGCGCTCGATGTCAGCGTCGACCGTTCCCGCGGGCGGTTCGCCACCAGCGAGCGCGCGCGGTACGCTCCCCGCGTCCTCGCCGCGCTCGTCGTACGTCTCGCGGACGCGCTGGAGAATTCCCCGGAAGCCCTCGGGTTCGAGGAACGTCGCGCCCGCGATGTGGTCGCCCGACGGCGTCACGAACACCGTCGACGGGAACCCGCCCATGTTGTACCGCTCCCGCACGCGCGGGTGGCGGTCGGCGTCCACGCGCACCGGCACGAAGTCGTCGTTGACGTTCGCCGCGATGCGCGGCTCCGCGAACGTGCGCTCGTCCATCTGCCGGCACCAGTCGCTCCACGACGCCACCAGTGACACCAGCACTGGCACGTCGCGCTCGGCGGCCTCCTCGAACGCCGCCGCGCCCCACTCGCGCCACTCCACGCGCGTCGCGTCACCGGACTCGTCCATACGTTCGCTGCGCGGCGAACCCGGGAAACCGTTTCGACACGGGCGAGTCGGGCTCGCCCAACAGAAAGGCTATGGGTCGCGGGACGCAACTCCGTGACACATGCCCCGACTCCGGTGGCTGTTCCTCGCGCTGCTGGTCGTCCCGCTGGCGGACGCCCTCTTCCTGGTGTTCGTCGCGGGCCAGGTCGGCTGGCAGGTGACAGTCGCGCTCGTCGTCCTCACCGCGCTGCTCGGCACGCTGTTCGTGCGCGCGGAGGGACGGAACACGCTCCGGCGCATCCAGCGCTCGCTGGCGCGCGGGGAGACCCCGACGGACGAGCTCGTCGACGGCGGTCTGCTCATCGCCGCCGGCGCGTTCCTCCTCACGCCCGGCCTCCTCACGGACGCGCTCGGCTTCCTGCTCGTGTTCCCGGTGACGCGGTACCCGTTCCGCTACGTCGTCAAGGAGTGGGTCATCAAGCCCAAACTCGACGCGAAGATCGGCGGCTTCGCCACTGGGAACGTCTACACGTTCGGCTTCCCGGGCGACGACGACAGCGGCGCCGGCCCGTTCGACGCCACAGGCGGCGGTGGCGGCAGCGGTGGCAGCAGCGGCGGCAGCGGCCCTGGCTTCGGCTCCGGGGGCGCCAGCCGCGACGACGACACCATCGACCTCGACGAGGACGCCTACGACGTCGAGTTCGAGGACGACGACAGCCGGTAACGCAGGACGGCGCACCGTAGAAAGGAAACCCTTAATTGTACCAGCGGCAAACGTCGGGATGCGTTCGGGCCAGTAGCTCAATTAGGTAGAGCGCCACTCTGATAAGGTGGAAGCTTCCGGTTCAAATCCGGACTGGCCCACTTCCGTTTCCTGCTGTACATTTGGTCTTTGATGCTTTCGTAGCAGCCAATACGAGAACCATCATCAAGACGCGTGAATCTAGTATCTCGGGAACGCATTTCAGACTTCATCAGTCAATTCATTAAGTATAACTAGTCCCATCACAGGGATAGCCAGAATCAGTCCGATAATCATAGGATAGATCTCCACAATTGACTGTTTTGCCGAGTAAAGAGGGTCTCCGTGCTGGATTCCTACACCGAGAATCGTGCTTAGCACGGAAGTCCCTATAAGCAGGTACAGATATGATTTCAGGAATTCTCCAGAGCTAATGTAATCAAACGACATAACCCCACAAAAAGGCCAAATTATACACATCTTCTGCGGCCGGAGACCTGTAGTTTCGGGCGGGTCCGACATGGGGTGCACTACCCTTCCAAATTGTTATCCTCGCTGCCCGCCACTGACCACCAATGACCGACGACGTAACCGAGCTCGTGGACGACCTCCACGAGCGCGCGGCGGCGCTGAGCGACGACCGGGCGGCGCTCGGCGAGCTGTTCACGGCGAACTTCATGCGGCGGCACACGGACGCGGCGACGTTCCGGGGGTTTCTGGACGACAGCGAGTGGGACGTGGCGACGCGGTCGGACTTCGCGGCCATCGACGAGGCGGCGTTCGACGAGTACGTCGCGGCGCGGACGGCCTTCCCGGACTGGGAGTCGATGCTCGGGCAGGCGAGCGAGGAGTGGATGGCGCGCCAGCTCGTCGAGTAGGGGGGGTTTTTGCACGCGCTGCGACTGCGCGCAGCCTTGAGTAGGGACGGCGCCGATAGACGAACTGGGCGCCGTACCCCACCCCCGGCGCCCCGATTGGTCCCACTGCGCGGCGCCGAGGCCGCCTGCCCCTGAACCCTCCCCTCGACCGCGGCCTCGACGTTCGGAAGACGACACGGTCGTCTTCCGTAGCCATCAGAACTCGCAGCGTTCTGAGGACGCCGCCGAACTACAGTCCCCGCTGACTCGTCGCGGCCGGACGCGACAGCGCCTTCTCACGCCACTCGCTCCGCTCGCGGCGAGCGCCGAATCGAGGGTTTGACGCGCCCGGAGCGCGAACGCCCAGTATGGACTCACGCGTGACGCTCGGGCTCGTCGTCGCCGCGGGAATCGTGCTCCCCGGCGTCGCGAACTACCTCCTGAACCAGGCGGGCGCGCCGACCGCGGGCACGGCGGTGTGGGCGGTCGGCTACGCGTCGATGGTGCTCGTGGTGTGGTACGGGTGGATTCGCCCCCTCGACTTAACGGGGCCGGGCGGCGGAACGGAACCTTAAAGGGGATTTCGCGGCGAAATCCAGCCAGCAATGGCGTTCACACCGCTGCCCCTCGTCGACGACTTCCTCGTGAACTACCACCTCGGGCACGCACTGCTCGTGCTGTTCGCGCTGTCCGTCGTCGGCACCATCCCCCTGGACTCCCGGAAAGTCGTGGCGTTGAACGCGTCGCTGTTCGGCGTCGTCTTCTTCGTGACGCCGGCGACCCAACTCGGCAACGACCCGTTCACGTACCGGGTCCTCGGCGTCGCGCTGCTCGTCATCGCGCCGGTCCTGTTCACGACCGCGCGCGAGTAGTCCGATAGTTCCGAGGCACCGTCGACGCCGGACGCCACTCGCTTCTCGCGGCCGACGCACGACGCGACAGCGCCGGCTTCGCGCTACTCGCCGACCAGGTCGTCGTACCGCGCGCCCGTCTGTTTCAGCGTCGCTTCGGAGTAGAGGCGCTCGTGCTCGAACGGCAAGTGGTCGGCCGCGAGCTCGTCGATTTTCTCGTCGACGGCGTCGCTCTCGCGGCCGTGAATCATCGTGAAGAGGTTGTACGGCCAGTCCTGTTCGGGGCGGCGCGGACGGTGGTAGCACAGCGTCACGTACGGGAGTTCGCCGACGCTGACGCCGCGCTCGTCGAGCTCGTCGTCGGGGACGTCCCAGACGACCATGCAGTTCGCGTCGAAGCCGGTGACGACGTGGTTGACGACGCAGCCGACGCGCTTGATGCAGCCGTCCGCGAGCAGGCGCTTCGTGGCGTCGAGCACGTCCTCGACAGGCGCGCCGATGGCGTTCGCGACGTCCCGGTACGGCGTCGCAGACAGCGGGAAGCCGTCCTGAATCGCGAGCAGGAGGTCGGCGTCCAGCGCCGAGAGGTCGCCGGCGGCGTCCTCGCTGATGCGGGTCGCGGAGACGTCCGTGCTGTCCAGGGACTCTCGAGCAAATCTGTCGCCGTTCACGACCGGGAACTCCAGGTCGATGTAGTAGTCCGTGAGCATCGGGAGGGCGAGCACCTCGCAGCCCGTCCGGTCCTCGATGTCGGCGAGGATCTCGTCGCGCTTCTCGCGGCTGCCGGCGGTGACGACGAACCACTGGTTGTACTCGTGGTCGCGTCGGTAGTTGTGGTTGACCTGCCGGTAGCCGTTGATGGTCTCCGCAATTTCGTCGTAGCGGTCCTCGGGCGCTCGCACCGCCGCGAGCGTCGAGGAGCCGATGACAGGGGGGTTTAGAACGGCGCCGAACCGCCGGAAGACGCCCTCTTCGCGGAGGCGCTCGACGCGTTCGAGCGCCTCGGCTTCGCTGACACCGAGCTCGTCGGCGACGGATTCGAAGGGGCGCTCTCGAATCGGGAACCCGCTCTGGTACTCGTCGATGAGGCGTGCGTCCACGTCGTCGACGCGTTCGCGCCAGTCGGCCGCGGCCATTGCCCGCCCGTTGGGACTGCGGGGGCTACTGTTTACCGGTTTGCTGGTGGTTCTTCGCGCGCGCAATGGGTGGATTTAGGCGGGTGGAATCACAACGAGCGGCCATGAGCGATTCGCACGACGAGTGGCCGTTGCAGCGCCTGATGACGGAGGTCGTCGGCTCGGGGCCGAAGTCCGCCGAGGACATGTCCCGCGAGCAAGCGACGGAGGCCTTCGAACGCATCCTCGACCTGCAGCCCGACCCGACGACGCTCGGCGCGTTCTGGCTGGCGAACCGCTGGAAGCGCAACAACGGCGAGGAGCTCGGCGCGTACGTCGACGCGATGCGCCGGGAGAGCGTCGTCGCCGCGGAGCCCGACGCCGACCCCGTGGACTGCGGCGCGAACTACGACGGCAAGGGCGACTCCGCAATTCTGGGTGTCGCAGCGGGCGTCGTCGCCGCGGCCGCGGGCACGCCCGTCGTCGTCCACTCCGGCGACCGCGTGCCCACGCAGAAGCAGGACGCCTACAAGCACGTCCTCGACGAACTCGGCGTACGCACCGACCTCGAACCCGCGGAGTCCGCCGAGATGGTCGACGAGCACGGCTTCGGCTTCTACTACCAGCCGAACTTCAACCCCGTCGTGGACGCCCTCTGGGACCGCCGCGACAACATGGGCGTGCGGACGTTCGTGAACACCGTCGAGACGCTCGCGAACCCCGCGAACGCCGACACCCACCTCGGCTCGTTCTACCACCTCGCGTTCGCGAAGAAGATCGTCGAGACCGCCCGCGAGAGCGAGGACGTCGGCTTCGACCGCGTGCTCATGTTCCAGGGGATGGAGGGCTACGACGACGTCCGCCCCGGCTCCACGACCGTCGCGGAGTGGTCCGAGGGCGCCGAACTCGAGGACTTCACCATCGAGACCGACGACTACGGCATGGACATCGAGAGCGCGGACCTCGAAGTCGAGGACGTCGCCGCGGACTCCGCCGAGATTACGGCGGACGTGCTCGCGGGCGACCGCACGGACCAGTTCGCGGACGCCATCAGGCTCAACGCCGCGCTCCGCATGTACGCCGGCGAGGACGTCGACTCCCTCGACGAGGGCATCGACGCCGCCGACGAGGTCATCGCCAGCGGGCGCGCCGAGAGCCTGCTCGCGGACCTCTGCTCGTTCTAGCCGCGAGTAGGTAGCGTTATCCGACACGACGGCCTCCTTGTGGGTATGACCAAGCAGGCGACCCTCCACACGAGCGAGGGCGACATCGAGGTCGAGCTGTACGACGAGAGAGCGCCGACGACGGTCGAGAACTTCGTCAAGCTCGCCGAGGACGACCCAGCCGCCGGCGCCGACCCCGCGCCCGACACGAAGACGTGGGAGGACCCCGAGAGCGGCGAGGTTCGCGGCGACTCGCTGTACCGGGACGTCGCGTTCCACCGCGTCATCGATGACTTCATGATTCAGGGCGGCGACCCGACGGAGACCGGCCGCGGCGGCCCCGGCTACGAGTTCGAGGACGAGTTCCACGACGACCTCCGCCACGACGACGCCGGCGTGCTCTCGATGGCGAACTCCGGCCCGGACACGAACGGCAGCCAGTTCTTCATCACCCTCGACGCCCAGCCCCACCTCGACGACCGCCACGCGGTCTTCGGCAAGGTCACGGACGGCATGGACGTCGTCGAGGAGATCGGCAGCGTCGACACCGACCGCAACGACCAGCCGAAGCGCGAGGTCGTCCTCGAATCCGTCGAGATTCACGACTGACCCGGTAGTTTTGCGAACGGAGTGAGCGAAACGTCGGCAGAGCTTTGCTCTGCCGGGAGTCGCAGCCGCAAGCCGAGCGAGCGGACCGTCTCCGAGTAGTTCAAAGCACTCCGGCACCAACCACGACGCGATGACCGACGCGGACACTGTCGACCCCAGCGAAATCGGCGAAGCCGACGCCCCGCCAGTCGAGGAGAAGCCGTACAAGCTCGTCTTCGAGGCGAACAAGTGCTTCGGCGCGGGCAAGTGCGCGGAAGTCTCCGACAACTGGGAGATGGACATCACGTCCGGCATGGCGAAACCCGTCTCGTACTTCTTCGACGAGGACGACCTCGACCACAACGTCGCCGCCGCCGACGCCTGCCCCGCGAAGAAGGGCGACGGCGTCATCCACGTCGTCGACCGTCGCACCGACGAGGAGATCGCGCCCGACCCCCACGGCGACGGCACGCTCTCCGTCGACTGGTGAACACACCGTAACCGACTTCTCCCCGCGGCCACCACGACTCAATGCGAGGGTGGCCGAGCGGCCAAAGGCGGCGGGCTTAAGACCCGCTCCCGTAGGGGTACGTGGGTTCGAATCCCGCCCCTCGCACTCGTAGCTTTTGCTGCGCTCAGTCGCTCCGCTCCTTCGCTGGCAAAAGCTACGCTAAAAGCACTCGTCGCTCCCGACGGTCGCTCCTCGGCCTGCGCTCACTCGCTTCGCTCGTTCGCGCAGTGAACCGCTTCGCTCGGGTCCTCCGGACCGCTCGCTCGCGGATGCCCGCCGAGAGTTTTCTCGGCAGCCCTGGCTAGAATCACTCATGAATCGAGCGACCGGACCCTGAGACCACGTAAAACACGCCGCTAATTATTACTCTTGAGAGGTGCGGGGCAATCTCTTTTACGGGTGAGCGTTCCGGGAGGTGATATGTCAGGGGCAGCAAGGGAGTCAGCGGGCGGTCTACGCGGGACGCTCCGGGACGTCGTCAAGTACACGCCGAGCGGGGATTCCATCCCCGACGAGGCGTGGCGGAGTCGCCACCGGAACATCCTCGTGTTGCTGTTCGCGCACGTGCCGTTCCTGTTCGCGCTCGGGCGGTTCACGGGCACGGAACCGTACGTCACGGGCGCGTCGTTCACGGCGGTGCCGATGAACCTCGTCGTCGTCGAGGTCGGCGCCATCGTCGTGTTCGCGCTGCTGGCGAGCTGGCCGCGGCTCGGGCGGCGCGCGCGGACCGCGTTCGTCGCTCTCGGGCTGTTGACGTGCTCGGCGGTGCTCGCGCACTTCTCGGGCGGGTTCATCGAGGCGCACTTCCACTTCTTCGTGATGGTCGGCGTGGTCGCGGTGTACGAGGACTGGCTCCCCTTCCTCGTGGCGATTCTGTACGTCGCGCTCGAACACAGCTACTTCGGGATGGTGGCGCCGGGCGCGGTGTACAACCACCCGGACGCGCTCGCGAACCCCTGGGGGTGGGCACTCGTGCACGCGGTGTTCGTGCTCGCGCTCGCGGGCGCGCTGGTCTCCCACTGGATGTCCATCGAGCGCTCCCGCGAGGAGGCGCGCCTCCAGATGGAGAACGCCGAACAGAGCGACGAGCAGGTCGAGAAGCTCCAGGAGAAGCGCGCGGAACTGGAGGCCGCGAGGGCCGAAGCCCAAGAGGCGAAGGCGAACGCGGAGGCCCGCCAGCAGGACGTCGAGCGGCTGAACGAGCAGCTGCTGGCGCGCGCGGACGAGCTCGCGACGGCGATGGACGCCGTCTCGGACGGCGACTTCACCGTCGACCCGCCCGAGGGGACCGACATCGAGGCCATCGAGGAGATCGGCGCGGCGTACGGGGAGATGACCCGGGAGCTGTCGGCGACCATCGCGGACCTCCGGGCGTTCGCCGCGACCGTCGAGGACACCACCCAGTCCGTCCACGACGACGCCGAGTCCCTCGAAGACACCCAGCAGGAGCTGGCTACCGACATCCGCGAGTTCGCGACCGACATCCGCGGACAGGCCGACGACCTGGAGGCGACCGCAGACGACCTGACGAACCTATCCGCGACCATCGAGGAGATCGCCGCGAACGCGGAGGAGGTCTCGGCGGAGGCGAGCACCGCGGCGGACGCCGCGGAGGCGGGCACGCAGACCGCGAACGAGGCCATCGAGGCCATCGAGGCCATCGAGGAGAGCGTCGGGGAGCTCGCCGCGCTCGTGGAGTCGCTGGACAGCCGGATGGACGACGTCGCCGAGAGCACCGGCCTCATCGACGACATCGCCGAGCAGACGAACCTGCTCGCGCTGAACGCCAACATCGAGGCCGCGCGCGCCGGCGAGGAGGGCGACGGCTTCGCGGTGGTCGCCGACGAGGTCAAGGCCCTCGCGGAGGAGACCCGCGAGCACTCGGACGCCATCGAGGGCACCATCGAGCAGACCGTCGCGGACGTCGACCGCGTGCAGGCCGAGATGGAGCAGACGAAAGCGCGGATCGCGACCGGCGAGGAGACGATGACCCACGCCGGCGAGGCGTTCCGCGACCTCACCGGGACCGTCAGCGAGGTCGACGCGTCCGTCGACGAGGTCGCGGCCGCGACCGACGACGGCGCGCGGACGACCGAAGAAGTCGTCGACGCCATCTCGCGGGTGGCCGAGCGGTCGCGAACGGTCGCCGAGCGCAGCGAATCGCTGGCCGACCGCGCGGAGACCGGTGCGACCACCGTCTCCGAGATCCGCGTCCAGCTCGACGAGCTCGCGGGCCAGACTGCGAGCCTCCAGGACCAGCTCGACGCCTTCGACTGCGCGGTCGACGCGAACGAGGACGAGGCCGCGGCGGTAGCGGACACGTATTAGTTCGTTCGCGACCTATCCCGTCCAACGATGGCCGTCGAACTCCGTCCGGCGACGGCGGTGCTGGTGCTGGTAGCCGTGCTGGTCGCGGGGTCGTTCGGCTCGCTCGCCCTCACCGAGGCTACCGGGGACGACGCCGGCCCCGAGAGCGGGCTGCGGATGATCACGCTGGAGGGCGACGACCGACAGCTGTGGCTGTACACGAGCCGCGGACTGTCCTTCCAGGAGGGGACACTCGCCATCAACGTGGTCGTCTACGGCGACCCCGACGACGTCCACCGCCGGCTCCTGGAGAGCGGGCGCGGAAACTGGACGGCGACCGAGGACGACGAGCAGGAGGTCGCGCCGGACGAGCGCACGGGCGTGCTGAACGCGACGACCGTCGAGTGGGAGACAGCGGACGGCTCGAACCGGTACGTCTACCTCACGGGCCTGCAGGGCGGGCAGTGGCTCGCGGAGTCCTACCAGGTCCACGACGGCGCCTACCTGGGGAGCCGCCACCACATCCGCGCGTACACGTCGCCCGAGGACGGCGGCGAGTGGACCGCGATGCAGGCCCACCACGAGCACTGGGACTGGTTCATGGGCCGGCACATCGTCACGAGCGTCGAGGCCTCGCAGTCGTACGTCGAACGGGAGTTCGCTAACGGCGCGACCGGCCCAGAGATCACGCGACAGCCGGTCCGCGGGCAGAACCGGCCAGGCTTCGACAAGTGGCTGACCGTCGTGGACTTCCGCGGCTCGTCGTCGCAGGCCGCGGCCGCCGCAATCCTGCTCGTCCTCGGCGCTGTCGGCTCGCGCGCCGAGGACGTGGAGTCCGCGTTCCGGAAGCACTTCCCGGAGGCCGACGCGCGCGCGTTCCTGCTCGCGGCGAGCGTCGTCGGCGTGCTGTCGTTCGTCCGAATCGCGGGCATCTCGCTCGAACAGTCCCTGGACCTGCCGCCGAAGGCGTTCGCGTTCGCGCTCTACCCGGTGCTGTTCGCGGGGCTGCCTGCCACCGCGTACCTGCTCGCCCAGCAGCTCGACAGGACGCGGGCGTTCGTCGGCGCGTCCGTCGGCTTCCTCGCCGGCATTCTCGTGGACTACTCGTACCTCGGCGTCACCAATATCCCGCTGGACGTGCTCGTCCACCGCGGCACGCTCGCGGTCGCGCTCGGCCTCGTCGCGGTCGGGGGCTGCCGGGCCGAACGCCCCGTCGACAGCCCCGACCACGTCCGGATCGGCGTACTGCTGTGGCTCGTCGCGACGGTGCTCCCGCTGCTGCGGCACACGCCGCTGCCGGTGTAGTCAGTCCCCGGGGCGGTACGGCCGCTCCCAGTCCGGCGTCAGCTTGCTGTAGACCGCGATGCCGAAGAACAGCACGAGGTAGTGCAGCCACTGGGGAAGGGCGAGCCAGCGGAACAGCGCGGCGGAGACGACCACCCACGACAGCAACACGGCGGCGTCGACGACGAGCTGGTCGCGGTTGTGCCGGAGGTACGCGAGCAGCCGCCCGCTCCGCGACTCGATCGCCGGCCGGTCGTCCATCGGCCGGACGTAGACCCCGCAGCGTCATAACCGGACTGCTACCCGAACAGCGGCCACGCCGTCCAGACGCCGACGCTCGCGCCGGCGAGGTTCCCCAGCACGTGCCCGGCAGCCGCGCCGAAGCGCTCGTTCTCGACGAGCGCAGCGACGACGAGAACGCGGCGCGGCCGGCGTTCCGACTCTACCGGAGCGTCCGCGGCAGCGTCACTCACGGGCGTCGAAGTCCCGGAGCGCAACACCCAACTTCGCGGGTCGCCTTCTCTGTCGTAATGACCGACACCGAGCGGGAGTTCGCCGGCAGCGGGAAATTCGAGCCCGAGGACGGCGGGTTCGCCCCCACGACGAACGACTGGGACGCCGCCGTCGCCGTGGACGGCGACACCGTCGAAATCGAGGTCGTCGTGCCGACACTGGACGCCGCGACGAACGACGACGTCGCGGACGTCGTCGAGGACGGCTGGTACGACACGTTCGAGCGCCGCGTCGGCGACGCCGACAGCGTCACGCTCGCCGAAGACGTCGACGTCGCGTCCGTCAGCCGCGAGGACGGCGACATCACCGTCGAAATCACGTTCACACCCCGCCGAGGGAAGGCCGACGACGACGCGCTCGCGCTCGTGAACTACGTCGAAGGCACGTGGTTCCAGGGCGTCATCCCCGGCTACGACTACGTCGAGAAGGTCGAGTCGATGCGCCAGCAAGCAGCCGAGAACGCCGAAAGCACGGAAGGAACGCCACTCTAGCACTTTTTGCGCTGCGGGCGCGCTCCGCGCGCCCTCGGCAAAAACTTGCGGAAAAAGCACTCCTCCTTCAATCCGCTTCGCGTCCCTCAGTCGTCGGCCCGCTCGTTCGCTTCGCTCACCCGCGGTGAATCGCGGCGCTCAGGACCTCCGGACCGTTCGCGCCGCGAATGCTACTCAGTGAAGTAAACGCTCCGACCAGTAGCATCCGCCGACCGAGCGGTTCGAAGAACCCGAGGGCGGCGGTTCACTGCGCGACCGCAGGGAGCGCAGGCCGAGGAGCGACCACCGCGCCCGTAGGGCGCGACGGGAGCGACGAGTGCTTTTAGCGTAGCTTTTGCCAGCGAGCGGCGGCTTCGCCGCCGCGAGCGCAGCAAAAGGTACTACATGGAGATGTACGTCTCGGTGTCTTCGACGCCGTCGGTGTGCTGGATGGTGTTGGCGGCGATGTCTTTGACGTCGGTGGGGGATTCGACGTCGAGTTTGGCGATGACGTCGACGTCGCCGGCGACGATGTGGGCGTCGGTGACGCCGTCGACGCTGGCGATTTCGTCGAGGAGGCGGTCCGCTTCGCCGGTGTTGGCTTTGACGAGGACGTAGGCGGTGACCATCTACAGCACCTCCGTTGCGGTGTCGGCGCTCTCGTCGTCGCCGACGAGAATCTGGCGGACGCCGTCGAGCGCGTCGAATTCGGTGAGGACGGCGATGCGGTCGCCGACTTCGAGGGTGTCGTCGGGGAGCGGGAGGCCGACGGGTTCGTCCTGTTTGCCGAACGCGAGCAGGCGGGTGCCGGAGGGGAGTTCGAGTTCGCTGAGGGTGTAGCCGTGCATGGGCGCGTCGCGGGTGACGGTGAACTGGACGACCTGGAGGCTCTCGGCGACGTCGGCGATGGCGGTGACGTTGCCGCCCAGGAGGGCGTTCTTCGCGCCGATGGCGCCGAGGCGTTCGGGGTAGACGATTTCGTCGACCTCCTCGGCGTACTTGCGGTAGATGTTCTCGCGGTAGTCCTCGTCGATTCGCATGACGGTGCGGCAGCCGTGGTGTTTGCCGACCATGCAGGCGACGAAGTTGGTGTTGAGGTCGCCGGTGAGCGCGCCGATGGCGTTGGCGTCGTCGATGCCGGCTTTCTCGAGGACGTCTTCGTTGGAGCCGTCGCCTTCGACGACGCCGAATCCCTCGTTGTTCGCGCGGTCGACTTTGTCGTGGTCGCGCTCGACGAGCGTGACGTCGTGGCCCTCGCTGGCGGTGATGCGGGCGGTTCGGAGGCCGACGCGGCCGGCGCCGACGATGACGATGCGCATACGGGTAGTACGCCGGGACCCGTCAAATAGGTTTGTGCCGCGTTATCACGCAGCAATGCTTTTGGTGGCGGCGGGCGAACTCCGGGTATGGTTCACGCGTTCATCATGGTGCGGACCGGCGCGGGCGCGTCCTCGGACGCCCGGGACCGGGTCGCCGACCTCGACGGCGTCGTCGCTGCGCACGTGGTCGCCGGCCAGTACGACGTCATCGCGGAGGTCGACGGCAGTCAGGTCGAGGACGTCCTCGGGACGGTGTCGAACCGCATCGGCACGGTCGCGGGCGTCACGGAGACGAAGACGTACATCTCTCTGTCCGCGGCGTAGCGCTCAGAACTCCTGTTCCTGCGGGTCGTGGTCGTCGAGGTACGACTCCAGCCACTGCTTCTGGTCGCCGATGCGGGGGGTGCGTTCGGCGTACGCGTAGTCGAAGAGCTCGTCGACGTCGGGCTCGCCGACCTCCTCGGCGGCGTCGATGGCAGCAGAAAGCTCGGCCTCGGCGTCCTCGCGGCACTCCTCGACGAACTCGTCGTCGATTACGCCCTGCTCGCGGAGGTACGCCTCGAAGCGGTCGAGCGGGTCGGCGGTCCGCCACTCTGGGAGGTCTTCCTCCTCGGGCCGGTAGCGGTCGGGGTCGTCGCTAGTGGTGTGCGCGCCCTGCCGGTAGGTGAGGCTCTCGACGAGTACGGGACTGCCGCTACGGGCGTCCTCCAGCGCGTCCGTGATAGTCTCGTAGACGGCGACCGGGTCGTTGCCGTCCACTTGGACGCCCTCGAAGCCGTACGCCTCGGCCTTGACGGCGATGGAGTCGCTGGCGGTCTGCTTCTCGCGCGGCAGCGAGATGGCCCAGTTGTTGTTCTCGCAGAGGAAGACGACGGGCGCGTCGAAGACGCCCGCGAAGTTCATCGCCTCGTGGAAGTCGCCCTCGCTGGTCGCGCCGTCCCCGAAGTACGCGATGGCGGCGTTGTCGTCGCTCGTGTAGTCCATCGCCATGCCGGCGCCGACGGCGTGTGGAATCTGGCTCGCGATGGGGATGGCCTGCGGGAAGTTGTCGACGTCGTGGTCGGAGTGGTACTCCGCGTACCCCCGGCGGAAGAGGAGAATGTCGCTGGCGGGGACGCCGCGCGCGAGCTGCATCGCGTTCGAGCGGTACGTCGGGAACAGCCAGTCGTCGTCCGCCATCGCGTGCGCGGCGCCGACCTGCGACCCCTCCTGCCCGCGGAACGGCGGGTAGCCGGGCATCCAGCCGCGGCGCTGGAGGGACAGCGCGCGCTCGTCGAACTCCCTGGCGAGAACCATGTCGCGGAACACGTCGCGTGCGGTCGCCTCGTCGACGGCCGTGTCGGCGAGGTCCCGCTCCCCGATAGCACGGTGCATACAGCCCCGTCGCCGCACAGTCACTTACCGATAGCGAAAAGCGGCCCCGGGACGAACCCCCGGGTATGGTCTCGGCCGTCACCGCCGCGGGCGTCGGCATCATCGTCCTCGTGCACACCGCTATCGCCGCCGTGGGCGCCCGCTACTTCCGCATCACGCTGTCGACGCGCTGGGGGTCGGTGCTGTACACCGTGGTGCTGATTCCGCTCGTGTACGTCGTCACGACGCTGGCGTTCGGCGCGCTCGGCCTCGGCGCTGGGGCGTTCGACGACGCCGGCCGGCTCATCGTCGTGACGTGGGCGTTCCCGTTCTTCCTCGGGTGGTCCATCGACCTGTTCTGGATTCCCCCGCCCGAGGAAGTAGAGGAGCTACCGGAGTAGCCGGAGGAGTGCTAGCACAGTGAGCGTCGGAACGACGGTAAGGTCTCCGAAGCCGGCGAGCGCCGCGACCGCCTCCCAGACGTAGACAGTCCCGAGCGTGCCGAAGGCGGTCGCGGCGACGAGCGCGCCGCCGACCACGCGAACGACCGTGACGGCGGCGCTGTCGACGAAGAGCGCGAGCGCGGCGTCCGCGACGTCGAAGAGGAGCAGGGCCGCGAAGATAGTCCAGGGCGAGGGACGGCTGTCGGGGCCGTCGCCGGCCGCGGGCCACAGCACGCGGAAGTTCTCGGGGAACAGCGACGGCAGGCGGATCGGCGGCAGTTTCAGAGAGAAGCCGTCGTCGTCGTCAGGCATCGCGCTGGTCGGCGAGCACGCGGTCGAGGACGTCCTCGGCGTCCGCGAGCACCTCCTCGGGGGAGTTGGTGGCGTCGATGCGGACGAAGCGCTCGGGCTCGTACTCGGCGAGCTGCTCGTAGTTCTCGCGGACCCGGGAGAGGAACTCCACCTGCTCGAACTTGTTCGTCGCACCCGAGCGCGCGGCGCCGGTCTCGGGGTCGACGTCGAAGAACAGCGTGAGGTCCGGCGGGCGCGTCCACGGCTGGTGGACGCCGCGGACGTACTCCATCGGGCGGTCGACGACGCCGTCGAGGGCGACGCCCTGGTAGGCGTACCGGGAGTCCGAGTAGCGGTCCGAGACCACGACGTCGCCGTCCGCGAGCGCGGGCTCGATCACTCGCGAGAGGTGGTCGGCGTGGTCGGCGGTGTAGAGGAACAGCTCGGCGACGGGGTCGGCGTCGTCCTCCCCGATTGACCGGCGGACGGCGTCGCCGTACCACGAGTTCGTGGGCTCGCGGGTGAACGTGTAGCCGTCGCCGCGGGCGTCTCGCAGGGCCTCCCAGACCGTGGTCTTGCCGCTGCCGTCGATGCCCTCCAGCGTGACGAGCATGTCGGAGAGACGGCGACGGGCGTACTAACGGCTTCGGGTTCGGGGCGCTCGCGGCCGCGCTCGCTCCCGGCCATACTTTTAGGGCGCTCCCGTCCCTCTTCGGGGCCATGGACGTACTCGTCACGGGCGGAACGGGATTCATCGGGACGTGCCTCTGCCGGGAACTCGACGAGCGCGGACACGACGTGACCGCGCTGTCGCGGCACCCGGAGGACGGCGACCTGCCGGAGTCCGTGGCGACCCACGTCGGGGACGTCACAGCGGAGGACTCCATCCGGAGCGCGGTCGAGGGACAGGACGCGGTCGTGAACCTGGTGGCGCTGTCGCCGCTTTTCAAGCCGACGGGCGGCGACGAACGCCACTACGAGGTCCACCTCGGGGGCACGGAGAACGTCGTCTCGGCCGCCGAGGACGCGGGCGTGGAGTACGTGCTCCAGCTGTCCGCGCTCGGCGCCGACCCGGACGGGCCGACGGCGTACATCCGCGCGAAGGGCCGCGCCGAGGAAGTTGTGCGGAACTCCGAGCTGTCGTACACCATCGTTCGGCCGTCCGTCGTGTTCGGAGAGGGCGGCGAGTTCGTCTCGTTCACGAAGCAGCTCACGACGCCGTACGTCACGGGGCTGCCGGGCGGCGGCCGAACGAAGTTCCAGCCCATCTGGGTCGAGGACCTCGTAGGGATGCTCGCGGACGCCGTGGGAGACGACAACCACTGGGGGGAGACGTACGAACTCGGCGGACCCGAGGTGCTGACGCTGGGCGACGTGACGCGGCTGGTCTACCGAGCAGAGGGGAAGTCCGTGCGCGTGCTCTCGGTGCCGATGCCGTTGGCCGGCGTCGGGATGCGGCTCGCGGACCCGCTGCCGTTCGTGCCGTTCGGCACCGACCAGTACCGGTCGCTGAAGTTCGACAACACCGTCGCCGACAACGACGTCGAGGCGTTCGGCGTCGACCCCTCGGAGCTGACGTCGCTGACGGCGTACCTCGGCGCCCGGAGCTGAACAGTAATCTATCGTACACGACGCACCAGACGTAAGTAGCCCGAGCCCACTTCCCGCCCGAGTAACCAGTGCATAACGGCCGACTGCGGGGCCGCGCTGCGAAAACGGGTAACGACGCTGAACCGTCCGACACGCGTCTGCAAAAGCCTTATACCCTCGTTTCTACTCTAACTGTGCAAAGGGTTCCGTATGAAACTGGCAATGATCGGGTTCGGCCAGGCGGGCGGTAAAATACTCGACAAGTTCCTCGAGTACGACAAGCGGCACGACTCCAACATCGTGCGTGCCGCGGTCGCCGTCAACACCGCCAAAGCCGACCTCATGGGTCTGGAGCACGTTCCGCAGGAGAATCGCGTCCTCATCGGGCAGTCCCGAGTGAAGGGGCACGGCGTCGGCGCCGACAACGAGCTCGGCGCGGAGATCGCCGAGGAGGACATCGACGAGGTGCAGGGCGCAATCGACTCCATCCCGGTCCACGAGGTCGACGCGTTCCTCGTCATCTCCGGGCTCGGCGGCGGTACGGGCTCCGGCGGCTCCCCGGTCATCGCCAAACACCTCAAGCGCATCTACACCGAACCCGTCTACGGCCTGGGCGTGCTGCCCGGCAGCGACGAGGGCGGCATCTACACGCTGAACGCCGCGCGGTCGTTCCAGACGTTCGTCCGCGAGGTCGACAACCTCCTCGTCTTCGACAACGACGCCTGGCGGAAGTCCGGCGAGTCAGTGCAGGGCGGCTACGACGAGATCAACGAGGAGATCGTCACCCGCTTCGGCATCCTCTTCGGCGCCGGCGAGGTCGAGCAGGGCGGCGACGTCGCCGAGTCCGTCGTCGACTCCAGCGAGATCATCAACACGCTCGCCGGCGGCGGCGTCTCCACGGTCGGCTACGCCTCCGAGACCGTCGAGAACGACACCTCCGGCAGCGGCCTGCTGTCGCGGTTCACGGGCGACGACGACGCCATGGAGGACTCCGCGTCCACCACGAACCGCATCACGAGCCTCGTCCGGAAGGCGGCGCTCGGCCGTCTCACGCTCCCCTGTGAGATCGAGGGCACCGAGCGCGCGCTGCTGGTCACCGCCGGCCCGCCGAAGTTCCTCAACCGGAAGGGCATCGAGCGCGGGCGGAAGTGGCTCGAGGAGCAGACCGGCTCGATGGAGGTCCGGGGCGGCGACTACCCGGTCCCGAACTCCCAGCAGGTCGCCTCCGTCGTCCTGCTGTCGGGCGTGAACAACGTCCCCCGGGTCAAGGAGCTGCAGGAAGTCGCCATCGAGGCGCAGGAGAACATCGACGACATCCGCGACGAAAGCGAAGAGAACTTGCAGGACCTGGTGGAAGACGACGACGATGAACTTGAACCGCTGTTCTAAACTAGCGGTCGCTCTCGTCGTCGTGCTCGCCACCGTGGCCGTGCCAGCCGCGGCCGTCTCGGTCAGCGGCGACAACCCGGACAGCGTCGAAGTCGACGCCAGCAAGGACCTCAGTTACGAGGTTACGGACCTCTACACGGACTACGACCAGTGGACGCTGCAAGGGGAGACCGAACTCACGGGCGTCTCGTGGACGGTCACGCTGTACGACCAGACCGGCGCCCAGATCGACCGGCTGACGTACAACGGCCAGCAATTCGAGCAGTCTATCGACGCGAGTGAGGACGTCAACAGCGTCACGGTGCGACTCGAAGGCACCGTGCCGGCTGTGGAGTCGTACTCCTACGACCCCGCGCAGTCGATGACGCTCGCGTCGTTCGCGCAGGTCCAGGAGGGCGGCACGTCGACGACGCTAACGACCTACGAGACGCGGCCGTACACGCAGGCCAGCGACGAGGCCCGCACTGCCATCAGCGACGCTGAGTCCGCCATCGAGTCGGCGCAGTCCAGCGGCGCGAGCGTCAGCGGCGCCGAGGGCGACCTCGACGACGCCGTCGAGTTCTACAACAGCGGCAACTTCGAGCAGGCCATCAGCAACGCCGAGGAGGCCGAGTCGACCGCCAACGACGCCGCCTCGTCGGCCGAGCGCACCGACCTCATCATGATGGTCGCGGCGGCGCTGGTCGTCCTGCTGCTGATCGCGGGCGGCGTCTACTGGTACCTCCAGCAGCGGGACACCCACGACAAGCTCGGCTGAGGAATGCGGACCCTCGTCCCGTTCGACGCGACGAACCCGAACACGCGGCTCGCTTCTCTGTTGTCCGCCGACGAGCGGCGCGAGTTCGCGGCGGCGATGCTGTCCGACGTCCTCGACGCCGTCCGCGGCGCCGGCGGCGCGCCGACCGTGCTGGCGAGCGCGCCCGTCGACGTCGACGCGCCCGTGACGGTCGACGACCGGTCGCTGACCGACGCGGTGAACGACGCGCTCGGTGAACTGCCAGCGGCCGTCGTGATGGCGGACCTCGCGCTCGCGACCCCAGAAGCGGTCTCGCGGCTGTTCGAGTCCGACGCCGACGTCGCCATCGCGCCCGGGCGGGGCGGCGGGACGAACGCCCTGGTCGTCCGGGACGCTGATTTTCGCGTCGACTACCACGGCACGTCCTTCCTCGACCACGTCGCCGCCGCGGAGGACGTGGGCGCGTCCGTCGAGACAGTCGACTCGTTCCGGCTCGCAATCGACGTCGACGAGCGCGCCGACCTCCTCGACGTGCTCGTGCACGGGGACAGCGCGGCCGACCGACGGGAGGCCGCGGACCGAGCGAGTAGCGAGGGACAGGGTCCCTCGGACCGTTCGAGCGGGCGGAGCCCGCGAGAAGACGGGGAGGAACGACCCGCGAGCAGCGCGAGCGCGGCCGCCGACTGGCTCCGCGACGCGGGGTTCCGCGTGGTCGTCGAGGGCGGCGCGCCCGAGGTAGTCCGTGCCTAGCGAACCCAACGCCTAAGCGCGGGCCAGCCGACCGCACTGGTATGGAACTGAAGCGACTGGCGCGAGCGACCGCGGCGCTGCTCGGGCTGGCGGTGCTCGCGGCGGCGCTGTTCCAGGGGGTGCTGGCGGCGCTGGCGGCCGCCGGCGTGCCGTACTGGGTGGCGTTCCCGACGGCGGTGGGTGCGGTGCTGCCGCCGGTGCTCGCGCTCGCGGACGCGTACACGCCGCTGAGCAACCACGACCGCACGGCGGCGCTCCGCGAGCGGTCGACCGCCGGGCTCGCGGCGGACGCGGTGCTGGCGGCGGCCGTCGGCGCTCTCGTCGGATTCGCCGGCAGTTACGTGCTCCTCTCGCCGGACGCGAGCAGCCTCCGGGAGCTCGTGGTGGTGTCGGCGGCGTCGCTGGCGGGGTACGCGACGTTCGTCGCGCGGAACTTCGGTGCGTACGGGGTCACGGAGCCGGCCGAGGACGGAGAGGTGGGGCCGTGAGCTCGATTCCGGGCGTCGAGGAGTACGGCGTGGACGTCGAGATCCGGGACGCCGACCGGGAGGCTGCGCTGGCGGTCCACCCCGAAGACGTCGACCCCGCCGAGGAGCTGACGTTCGCGCGGAACGTCTTCGTGCCGCTGACGACGGCCTGCCGGTACACGTGCACGTACTGCACGTACTACGACCCGCCCGGGGAAGCCGAACTGCTGAGTCCCGAAGCGGTCCGGGAGACGTGCCGTCGGGGCGCGGACGCTGGCTGCACGGAGGCGCTGTTCACGTTCGGCGACGACCCCGACGACCGCTACACCGCGGTCCACGACCAGCTCGCGGAGTGGGGGTTCGACTCCATCCACGACTACCTCCGGCGCGCCTGCGAGATCGCCTTAGAGGAGGGGCTGCTGCCGCACGCGAACCCGGGCGACCAGACCCGCGAGCAGCTGGGCCGCGTCGCGGACGTGAACGCCTCGATGGGCGTGATGCTGGAGACGACAGCTGACGTGCGGGCCCACGGCGGCCCGCGCGCGAAGAACCCCGGACAGCGCCTGCACACCATCGACGTGGCGGGCGAACTCGGCGTGCCGTTCACCACTGGCGTCCTCGTCGGCATCGGCGAGGGGTGGGCCGACCGCGCGGACAGCCTGCTCGCGATTCGGGACCTCCACGAGCGCCACGGCCACGTCCAGGAGGTCATCGTCCAGCCCGTCAGCCCGAACGAGCGCTGGACGGAGGAACCACCCGACAGAGAGACGATGCGGCGGGTGGTAGCGATGGCGCGGGCCGTCCTCCCCGACGACATCGCCGTGCAGGTGCCGCCGAACCTCGTGGACGCCCGCGCACTCCTCGACTGCGGCGTCGAGGACCTCGGCGGCGTCTCCCCGGTGACGAGAGACCACATCAACCCCGACTACGCGTGGCCGGCGCTCCGCGAACTCGAAGACATCGCCGAGCACGGCGGCGTCCCGCTGCGCGAGCGCCTCCCGGTCTACGAGCGCTTCCTCCCGGACGACGGCGACGAGAACGAGTGGGTCTCCGAGCGCGTCGGACGCGCCGTCGCGGACGGCGAGCGGTTCCAGTCGGTGCTCGACGGTACGGCGCCGCGGCCGTAGTCAGGTCGGGTCGAGGTCGGGGAGCCGCTTTCTGGCGAGCGTGTAGACGACCGACACCGCGAGCATCGCGAGCGTGAGCCGGCGCACGAGCCCGCCGTACAGCGCCAGCCCCGGGGCGGAGAGCACGGCGGCTGCCGCGAGGTCCTCGGGCGCGCCGTCGTAGCGGATCCAGCGCCGCGGGCGGACCCACCGGTCGCGGCAGTGCGAGTAGACGCCGCGGTGGTCGTCTTCGATCCACGGCCGCTTACCGAGGCCGCCGCCGAGCGCGTCGGTGACGGAGTGGACGGCCGCCGACAGGAAGAAGAACGCGGCAGCGACGGTGAGCGGCGCCGTGGCGGCTACGGCGGCGCCGAACGCGGCGGCGGCGAGCGGCCAGTAGTGCTCGGGGTAGTGCAGGGTCTTGCGGTGTTCGAGCACGCCCAGGTCGAGGTCCGGGAACACGCCGCCGGCGAGCGCGCCGAGCGCGGCGGGCACCGCGTACTCGGGCGCGACCCACAGCAGCGGCGTCGCGAGCAGCACGCCCATCGCGGCGTGGGTGGTCGCCATCACGGTCGGGTACCTCCTGCCATCAGTCGTCGGCGCTCGCGGCGCCGCGCGTACCGTCGCCGTCGGCGTCGGGAAGCAGCGGCGTGCCGTCGGCCTGCGGGCCGAGGCGCGGTCCCGGGGAGTCGGCGTCCGGGTCGACGACGCGGCGCTGCGCGTAGTCCGTCGAGCGCTCGACCGGCGTGCGACCGATAGCCGAAATCATGTCCGCGTAGTCGGCGACCGAGCGGAACTCGCCGTGCCCGCCGCCCGCGCGCTTCGTGATCTCCTCGCTGAGGATGGTGCCCATGAAGTCGTCGGCGCCGCAGTTCAGGAGCTTGAGCCCCTTCGCGTTCCCGAACTTCACCCACGACGACTGGATGTGCTCGACGTTGTCGAGGTAGAGCCGCGCGACCGCGACGAGGAGTTCGTCCTCGGCGTCGCTGGCGCCCGTCTCGACGACGCCGCGGTCATACAGCGGCGTCTCCTGGTGAACGAAGGATAGGGGGACGAACTCGGTGATGTTGTCGGTGCGGTCCTGGAGGTCCCGAATCACGTCGAGGTGGCGGACGCGGTGGGCAGCGTTTTCGACGTGGCCGTACATCATCGTCGAGGTCATCGGGAGGCCGGCGTCGGCGGCGGCCTCCATCGCGGCGACCCACTCGCCGGTGTCGATCTTCCCGGGGCAGATGACCTCGCGGACTTCGTCGACGAGGATTTCGGCGGCCGTCCCCGGGACGGTGTCGAGGCCGGCGTCCGCGAGCGTCTCGTACACCTCGCGGTACCCCCAGTCGACGCCGCGCTGGGCGTGGTGGGCTTCCTCGGGGGTCATCGAGTGGACGTGCGCGCCGGCGTCGCTCATCGCCGCGATCTGTTCGACGTACGTGTGCGGGTCGGTGGTGTACCGCTCGGGCGGCTTGTAGTTGTGCTCGGGGTTCTCGGGGTCGAGGGCCTCGCGGTGCTCGCCGTTCAGGCCGAACGCGGGGTGGAGGCCCGAGACGGAGGTGACCTCGTAGACGCCGCGCTCGACGGCATCCTTCACGACGTCGTGGGACTCCTCGGGCGTCTTCGTGAAGCCGGCGTGGTCGTCGGGCGCGTCGACTTCGAAGTTGTGCGCGGTGTCCTTGAAGTTGCAGAACAGACAGCCGGTGTTGCAGGCCGTGGTGACGTTGTTGTTGACGTTCGCGACGAAGGTCACCTCGTCGCCGACGACCTCGGCGCGGCGGCGGTCGGCGGCCTCGAGGACGAGTTCCTTTCGCCGCGGGTCGATTCCTTCCGTGTCTGTGCCGGTGGTGATGAGCTCGATGCCGTCCGCGACGGAGAGCCGGCGGCCGTCGCGGGCGTTCGCCAGCGCGTTCTCGAACGACTGGTCGGTGACGGGGACCACGTCGTAGTCGAACTCACTGGCGGCGTCGGTCATACTGTCAGCCACCACCGCCACCAGCAAAAAGGCTGGCACAGCGGCCACCTTCGAAATACGCGAACGTGTACATCTCCACTCGAAGAGTAGGGGTTGTGGGCACGAGAGTGAAAGATTCATTGTGGTCGGCGCCGCGCGTACAGCCATGACGAGCGTCAAGGACTTCCGGGTCGAGGCCGAGCCGACCGGGGAGTCGCTCGGCCGGGGTGTGTTCGCGTTCAGCGACCGCTACTCGGTCTTCGACTGGGGGGAGATGCCCGACCTGATTCCGGGGAAGGGCGCGAGCCTCTGCACGATGGGCGCGTTCAACTTCGAACTCCTCGAAACCGAGGGCGTCCCGACGCACTACCTCGGTGTTCGGGATAGTGAGGGCGAGACGGTCGCGCTCGCTGACGCCGACGAGCCGCCGACGGAGATGGCGATCGCGCTCACGCAGGTCCCCGACCTCCCGTTCGTGGGCGAGGACGCGGGCACGCACGGCGGCTACGACTACGACGCCTACCACGCCGACGCGGACGGGAACTACCTCGTGCCGCTGGAAGTCGTCTTCCGGAACAGCGTCCCGGTCGGGTCGAGCCTGCGGAAGCGCCGCGACCCCGCGGCCTTCGACCTCGACTTCGGCGAGTGGCCCGACGAGCCCGTCGACCTCCCCGAGCCCGTGGTGGAGTTCTCCACGAAGTACGAGGAGCGGGACCGCTACCTCTCCCGCGAGGAGGCCGACGAGGTCGCCGGCGAGGCGGGCATCGAGGAACTGGAAGCCGTCGCGCGCCGCGTGAACGAGGTCGTCACCGAGCGCGCCGCGGACGCCGGGTTCACGCACGAGGACGGCAAAATCGAGTGCCTGTACGTCGACGGCGAGGTGCGCGTCGCGGACGTCGTCGGGACGTTCGACGAGAACCGCTTCGCGTACGACGGCCGCGAGGTCTCCAAGGAAGTCGTGCGGCAGTTCTACAAACGCACCGACCCCGAGTGGGTCGAGGCCGTCGGCGACGCCAAGCAGGAGGCCGACGACCGCGGCGTCGCGGACTGGAAGTCCCTCTGCGAGGCGTCGCCGGACTCGCTCCCCGCGGAAATCGTGCAGGCGACGGCGGACATGTACGCCGCCGGCGCGAACCGCTACACGGGCGACGAATGGTTCGACGCGCCCCCGCTCGCCGACGCGCTCGCCGCGTTCGAGGAGTGACCCCGCAGCGCTGGCGCGTCGTCGCGGTCGCCGCAATCGTCGCAGTCCTCGCGGGATCGCTCGCCCCGGGTTCGACAGCCGGCGGGCTGCCCGCGGGCGCGGACAAGCTCCTGCACGCTGCCGGCTACGCGACTATCGCGTTCGCCGTCGCCGCCGCGAGACGCGCGCGAGCGCTCCGAGCGCTCGCCGCAGTCGTGCTCGCCGTCGCGCTGTTCGGCGCGGCCGTCGAACTCGTCCAGCCGACAGTCGGGCGGACCGCCAGTCTCCTCGACGCGCTCGCCAATCTACTAGGCGCGACGGCGGGAGCGGCCGTCCGGTGGCGGACCGCGAGCTGACAGCCGCTTCTCGACGCGCCACGCTATCGGCGGTTCGTTCCGCGTCCGTCGTGGCCGCCACCGGGAAGTACATCAGCGCGAATCCCCGACGTGGAGACAGATGCTGAAGCACGCAACGACCATCGACGCCACTGTCGGCCACAGCTCGCGAATCAGCGTCTCGACGCCCGACGAGGACGAAGACGAGGAGGAGCAGCGGGCGACCGGGTTCGCCCGGCTGCTGGCGTGGCGGCGCCGCCTCGGCTTCTGAGGGCGTCCCGGAGATCCGCGAATCGGCGCCAGCCCGGTGCTATTCCTGCGAGCGCGACGCCTAGACGAAGCCGCTTTACGCCCGCGTCGACTCCAACTACCCAATGAGCGAGCCGAGCGCGGAGGTCTACGAGCGGGGGCGTGGGATGGACGCCCACAACCAGGTGATGCGGGAGCTGCGCGCGGAGAAGGGGAGCAAGGACTACGCGCCCGACGAGCCGACCCGGGTCTGGCTGGACGAGGACAACACGCCGGACGGCGTCTACCAGAGCCTCACCATCATCCTCAACACCGGCGGCTGCCGGTGGGCGCGTGCGGGCGGCTGTACGATGTGCGGGTACGTCGCCGAGTCCGTGGAGGGCGGGACGGTCGCCCACGAGGACCTGATGGCGCAAATCGACGCCTGCCTCGAACACGAGGAGGCGGAGGCCGACGAGGCCAGCGGCCTCGTGAAGATCTACACGAGCGGGTCGTTCCTCGACGAGCGCGAGGTGCCCGCAGAGACCCGGCAGGCCATCGCGGAGGCGTTCGCGGACCGCGAGCGCATCGTCGTCGAGAGCCTGCCGGACTTCGTCGAGCGGGCGAAGATCGAGGACTTCACCGAGGTCGGCCTGGAGACGGACGTCGCGGTCGGCCTCGAAACCGCGACGGACCGCGTGCGCCACGACTGCGTGAACAAGTACTTCGACTTCAGCGACTTCGAGGCGGCCTGCGAGGAGGCCCGGCAGGCCGACGCGGGCGTGAAGGCGTACCTGCTGATGAAGCCGCCGTTCCTCTCGGAGTCGGAGGCCGTCGAGGACATGAAGCAGTCCGTGCGGGAGTGCGCGGAGGTCGACGGCTGCCACACGGTGTCGATGAACCCGACGAACGTCCAGCGGTACACGATGGTCGACCAGCTGCACTTCCGCGGCGGCTACCGGCCGCCGTGGCTCTGGTCGGTCGCCGAGGTGCTGGAGTCGACCGCGGACGCCGACGCCATCGTCGTCTCCGACCCCGTGGGCCACGGCAGCGACCGCGGGCCGCACAACTGCGGCGAGTGCGACGACCTCGTGCAGGAGGCGATCAAGGACTTCGACCTCCGGCAGGACCCGTCCGTATTCTCGGAAGTGTCCTGCGAGTGCGAGGCGACGTGGGACGCAGTAATCGAACGCGAGACGAGCTACAACCTGCCGCTCGCGGAGTAAGCTGTTTTCGACGCGGCTGCTCTCTCCCGGAGCCCTCGACCCGACAGCTACGCGTCGACGCTGAATCGGACCTCGATTCCGTCCGGCCCCGCGACGGCGAACCCGTCGTCCGCGTCGGTGACCGCGTACTGGCCGTCCGCGATTCGGTCTCGAACCGCGTCGAGCGCCGCGGCGTCGGGGACGAGCAGTTCGAACCACGACAGACCCCTGCCGCCGGCCGGCTCTGCCCGGCGGTTCCACGTGTTCGCGGCGACGTGGTGGTGGTAGCCGCCGGCGGACGTGAACAGCGCGGCCGGCATGTCTACCTGCACGTCGAACCCGACGGTGTCCACGTAGAAGTCCCGGAACGCCGCCATCGAGGCCGCTTCGAGGTGAACGTGGCCCACGTCCGTTCCGGCGGGAACCGTCGAGTCGCCCGCAGCGGCGGCTGCCAGCGGTTCGAGGTCGAGGGGATGCGTCCCCATTCGCACGGTCCCGTCGCCGTCGCGGGGCCACTCCTCGCGCGGGAAGTCCCGGTAGATTTCGACGCCGTTGCCCTCCGGGTCGCGGAGGTACAGCGCCTCGCTGACGTCGTGGTCGGACGCGCCGGTGAGCTCCCAGCGGTCCCGGATACGGGCGAGCGCGTCACCGAGCGCCGCGCGCGAGGGTACTCTGAACGCGTTGTGGAACAGCCCCGCGCTCGACTGGGGGCGCTCGGGTGCGTCCTCGTCGCCTTCGAGGACGAGCAGCGGCGCGTCCCCGGCCCCGAGCACGGCGACGGTGTCGGACCGGCGGAGCGCGTCGAGGCCGACGACGTCCCGGTAGAACTCGGTCATCGCTTCGAGGTCGTCGACGCGGAGCGCGGTCCGGCCGATGCGTGTCTCCTGCGGGAGTGCGTCCGAATCTGGGTGCGTAGTCATTGGCGTGTGTCCCGGAGGGCGACGTCGTTCCGCGACAGCAGTCGATTGGAGGCCAGCGCACATATGCTTCAGGCGACGGCGGCGTGACCTAGTTGTACTGACCCAAACACCGACGCCGGTACGACAAAACGGAGTCGCGCGGCGTGCCGGAGCAAGAAGAGCAGCCGGACCGCGACCGCGTTACGCGAACGCGCTGAGCACGCCCTGCCCGTCGGTCAGCCCGAGTTCGAAGAGGGACGCGCGCTCGGGGTGAGGCATCAGCACCGCGACGGAGTCGCGCTCGCCGAGCACGCCGGCGACCGCGCCCGTCGATCCGTTTGGGTTCGACTCGTCGGACACCTCGCCGTGCTCGTCGCAGTACCGGAACAGCACGCGTTCGTCGGCGACCAGGTCGTCGTAGCGCTCGGCGTCGATTTCGAAGCGCCCCTCGCCGTGCGCGATGGGGAGCGTGAGCACGTCCCCCTCGTCGTAGGCGGCCGTGAACGGCGTGTCGCCGTTCTCCACGCGGACGTGGACGTGCTCGCACTGGAAGCGCGCGCTCGCGTTCGTCGTGAACGCGCCGGGCGTGAGCGTCGCCTCGCAGCCGATCTGCGCGCCGTTGCAGACGCCGAGGACGGGCACGCCGTCGTCGGCGACGTCGCGCACCTCGTCCATGATGGGGGAGTGAGCGGCCATCGCGCCGGCGCGGAGGTAGTCGCCGTACGAGAACCCCCCGGGGAGGACGACGCCCGTCGTGTCCGCCGGGAGGCCGTCCTCGTGCCAGACGATTTCGGCGTCGACGCCGAGCCGGGAGAGCGCGCGGACAGCGTCACGGTCACAGTTCGACCCGCCGAAGCGGATTACGGAAACGGTCATTCGGCGGTCTCGACGGTTACGTCGTAGTCGTGGATGGTGGGGTTCGCGAGCAGGCGGTCGGCCATCTCGCCCGCGCGGGCGGCCGCCTCGTCGCTGTCGGCGGCCTCCAGGTCGATCTCGAAGCGGTCCGCCGAGCGCAGGTCCGCGAGCTCGAAGCCGAGGCGTTCGAGCGCCTGCTGAGTGGTCTCGGCCTCCGGGTCGAG
Source organism: Halobacterium sp. R2-5 (assembly GCF_011734195.1). Classification (NCBI taxonomy): domain Archaea; kingdom Methanobacteriati; phylum Methanobacteriota; class Halobacteria; order Halobacteriales; family Halobacteriaceae; genus Halobacterium; species Halobacterium sp. R2-5. The sequence continues at coordinate 194,340 of NZ_JAANTH010000002.1, read as the reverse complement.
GACCCCGTGCTTGAGTCGGACCGTCACCGTCGCGGTGTACGCGGTCATCGACGTAATGTGGGCGTCCGTGGTCAAAGACTCTTTTGGAAGCGGTCGAAGATACACGAACGTGCGTACCGTCGGTCGCGCCGGCGTCTGCCCGAAGGACGGCGCTTATACTCTCGGACGTCGTTGTCGGCTGTATGCCGAAGCCGAACGGCAGTCCGGAGGCGGCAGCGCCGACGAGTGACCTCACCGAGATCACGGTCGTGGGAGCCGACCGCACGGGAATCGTCGCGGAGGTCACCGGACTGCTGTTCGAACACGGGGTCAACATCGAGGACATCGAGCAGACCGTCCGCGACGGCGTCTTCCGCATGACGCTGCTCGCCGACACGACCCCCATCGACGACGCCGACGACCGCTGGGAGGCCGAGGACGAGGCCGAGCCCGCGGACCTCGCAGGCGACGCGACGACGCGCGCGGCGTTCCGCGAGCGCCTCGCCGACATCGGCGACCAGCTCGGCGTCGACGTACGCGTACGATTCCCCGACGAGCGCGACGAGGGCGTCGCCGTCCTCGTCACGAAAGAAGACCACTGCCTGCGCGCGCTCCTCGAGGAGGACCTCGACGCCGAGATCCGCGTGGTCGTCGGGAACCACCCCGACCTCGAATCGGTCGCGCGCGAGCACGACGTGCCGTTCTACGACATCGGCGACGACAGCGGCACGCCCGACGAGGAGCGCCTGCTCGACCTCCTCGACGAGTACGACGTCGACCTGGTCGTGCTCGCGCGGTACATGCGCATCCTCAGCCCGGACGTCGTGTTCCGGTACGCGGGCCGCATCATCAACATCCACCCGAGCCTGCTGCCCGCGTTCCCGGGCGCACAGGCCTACCGGCAGGCCGTCGAGGAGGGCGTTCGCGTCGCGGGCGTCACCGCCCACTACGTCACCACGGACCTCGACCAGGGCCCGATTCTCACGCAGCGCGCGTTCGACGTGCCGCCGACGGCCACAGTCGAGGACGTGAAAGACCGCGGGCAGCCCCTCGAAGCCGACGCGCTCGTGGAAGCCGTGCGCGTCCACCTCGCGGGCGACGCCACCGTGCGCCGCGGCAGCGTCGAGGTCACCGGCGACCACCAGTTCGGGATGCCCGACGAGGCCAGCGCGGCCAACCCCGACACGCCGGTGGACGCGCCGCCCGCCGACGACTAACGGCCAGCGCTCGACTTCTTTCGACGAGTGACCGCCGCAGCCACCAGTACCGCGCAGCGAGAACAGAAGCGGACAGAGAGAGCGCCGAGCTCAGGGCTCGCGCCGGAGCGCGAGCAGCGCCGCGGCGAGTAGCGCGAGAACGGCCGCGCCGACGCCGAACCCGGGCGTCGAGGAGGCCGTCTCCTCGGTCGTCGCCGACGGCTGCGGCGTCTCGCTGGCCGTCGGCGCTCGGGTGGTCGCCTGCGTCGTCGCGTTCGAGACAGTCGTCGTCGGCGTAGTCGTCGCGGTCGTCGTGGGGTCGGCCGTGGTCGTCGCGTTCGCGGTCGTCGTGTTCGTCGTCGTCGGTGCTGCCGTCGTCGCGGTCGTCTGCTCGCCGCCCGACTGCGTGCCGCCACCACCGCCTCCGCCGCCACCACCGCCTCCGCCGCCACCGAAGCTGTCGACGGTCTCCTCCTCGACGGTGAACGACCAGCTCCGGGACGCGGTGTTGCCGGCCTCGTCGCTCACGGTGACGGTCGCCGAGTGCGTGCCGGTTTCGAGGTCGGCGTCGTAGCTCACCCCGGACGCCGACACCGCGAGTCCACTCTCGACGCGCGTGCCGTCCACCGAGAGCGTCACCGAGGACGCGTCGACGCCCGAGTAACCGTCCTCGTAGGCCGCCGCTATCGTCGGCGACGTGTCCGTCGTCGTCGCGCCGTCCCTCGGGCTGACCGAGGTAATCGACGGCGGCGCGTCCTCGACGTCGCCGGTCACGGCGAACGCCGAGAGCCCTGTCGCCTCGACGTCGTAGTGGTAGGCGTCGGTCGTGACGTCCGTCCGGTTCGCCGACACCCGCGACCACGAGCCGTCCTCGAGCGCCCAGAACGCCGCCGAGTCGTGCTCGACGTACAGGCTGTCGAAGCGCTGCTTCGAGAGCCGGAGCGACAGCGTCGCGCTCGAGACGTTCTCGCTCGCGACGGAGGCGTTGGCCTGCGGGAAGTACAGCGCCGTGTCGTCGTTCGCCGAGACGCCGGTCGGGTTCGCGAGCGATGTCCCGACGGTGACGCGCTCGCCGGTCGCGTTCGTCGTCGCGTTCACTGTGACCGCCGAGACGACCGGCGTGTCGACGGGTGTCGCGCGGTACGTCGCGTTGTCGACGTGGGAGAGCGTCGCGTCCCGGCCGACGTCGTACGCGAGCGCGGTCTCGTTCCGGTTGCCCGCCGCGTCGACGACGGACACCGTCGCCGCGTGCTCGCCGAGTCCGGGCGCGGCCACCACCTCCCCGGTCCACTCGCCGCCGTCGGCCCGCAGTTCGGTCTCGTCGGCGGTCACCGTCGCCACAGAGGACACGTCGTCGCTCGCCGAGACGTCGACGCCGATCGGCGCCTCGGGGAGGAGGTCGTCAGTCTGCCCGAGCGAGGCGTTCGCGAGGACCGGGGCGGAGCGGTCGACGGTCAGGTTCCGCGTTTCGACGGGCGAGACGTTGCTCACGTTGTCCGTCGCGCGCACCGAGACGGTGTGTTCGCCCTCACCCACACTGCCGAACGCGTCCGTCCACGAGTCGCCGTCGACGGTCGCGTTCCGCCACGCGCCGCCGTCGAGGCGGACCTCGACGAGCGTGACGGCGGTCAGGTCGTCGGTGGCCGTGCCCGACGTCTCGACGCTCGCGTCGTTCCCGACCCAGCCCTCACCGGGCGTCGTCACGTCGACGACGGGCGGCGAGAGGTCGACCGTCAGCGGCGCCGCACGGGTCGCGTTCGCGTTCCCGCTCGTGTCCACTGCCTCGACGGGAAGCTCGTGGACGCCGCCGGTCGCGTTCGCGGTGTCGACCGCGACTGTCGCGTTGTAGACGTGGTCGCCGTCCGCGTCCGTGAGCGCGACCGTGTCGCCGCCGAGCGCGGCCGCGTCCACGGTCACGCTTTCGACGCCGATTCTGTCCGTGACGTTCGCGGAGACGGTGACGGACGCGTCGGGGCCGACCTCGCTCGCGCCGTCTCCGGCCGCGACGGCGCGCGCGGACCCGACAGTCGGCGGGGTGCGGTCGACGCCCGTCGCGGTCAGCGAGAGCGTCACGGCGTCGCGGTCCGGGACGTCGTGCGAGAGTTCGAGCGTGGCGTCGTACTCCGCCAGCGCGTCCACGGTGGCGTCGAGCGTGTACGTGACGGACTCCCCTGAAGCAACCGTGCTCGGGGGGGTCTCGCTGTCGTTCGCGAGCGAGAACGCCGTGGCGTTCGCGCCCGTGACGTTGGCCTCGGTGACGTTCAGCGGGAGCGAGCCGTCGTTCTCGACGACGACGTCCGCCCGCCCGCCGTCCGCGAGGCTGACGTTCCCGAAGTCGACGGTCGACGACGGCGTCACGCGGACGTCGGGCGCGCCGCCGGTCCCGGTCAGTGAAACGTTCGTCGGCGAGGTCGAGGCGTTGTGAGCCACCGACAGTGTCGCGGCGTAGTCGGCGCGGGCGGACGGCTCGAACGTGACGTTCGCCGTCGTGGACGCGCCGGGGTCGACGACGCGCTGGCCGCCGCCGTCGTCGAGGGCGAACGCGCTCGCGTTCTCGCCCGCGACAGTGACGTCCGTGACGTTCAGCGGCTCCGTCCCCTCGTTCGTGACGGTGACCGTCGCGGACTCGTTCGCCGTGTACAGGACGGTGCCGTAGTCGACCGGCGACGGCGTCACGGTCGGGTCGGGCGCGGGGTTGAGCGCTATCCGGCTCCCGTCGACGAGGAAGTCGGTGACTGTCAGGCCGGACGCCGAGCCGTCGTACAGCAGCGAGTTCGGCGTCGTCGTGGCGTCGAACGCGCTCGCGTCGGTGGACCCGGGGAACGGGTCGCCCGCGTCGCCCTGGTTGTTCGACTCGTCCAGGTCCCGGTCGCCGTCGGCGGCTTCGATGTCGACGAGCTTGCGTGACGCGTCGTCGTTGTCCGTCTGCGTCTCGTCGACGTGCGTGAGCAGCACGCCCTGGCCGGGGAGCGCGCTGTCGAAGCCGGTCTGCCGGCGGTTCGTCGCGAGGAAGTACTCGCCGCTCCCGCCGATTTCGACGCCGTTCGGGTTGTCCAGCCAGCGGAACGCGTCCGGGTTCGTGGTGTAGGACGCGAGCACGCCCATCTGTCCGGTGAGCGGTTGCTCGGACGGCGAGAGCCAGCCCTGCTGGTACTTGTGGAACGCGACCGGGTGCGCGGGCGAGTCCCCCGGCCGGTTCACGCCGTTCCACGACCCGCCGCCCATCAGCCCCCAGTCGCCGACGCCCTCGGACTGGTAGGTGGTGTCGTAGAGGTCCGTCATTCCGAAGAGGTGGCCGGTCTCGTGGGCGACGACGCCGACGGTCGTGATGCCGCTGCCGTACGTCTCCGGCTGCAGCGAGTAGGAGTTCACCGCGACGCCGTCGTCGGTGTGGTAGGCGTCGAGGCCGGCGCCCGTGAAGCTCCAGCGGTGCGACCAGATGTCGTCCGGGTCGCCGGACGCCTCCTCGCCCGCCCCCTGGTGGACGACGATGACGCCGTCGACGACGCCGTCGCCGTCGTTGTCGTACTCCGAGTAGTCCATCTCGTCGTCGGACTTCCGGACGGCCTCGCGGGCGAGCCGCGCGGCGTCGGCGTCGATGTCCCCGGCGCCGTAGTAGTCGTGGCTCTCGTCGGCGGTCTCCCAGCCGGTGACGCCCGCGGACCCGCCAGTGATGTCGAGTTCGCCGTAGGAAGCTTCCTGGAAGTAGTCCCGCACGCTCCCGGGGCCGCTAGCGACCGCGGGGTCGTCGCCGAACACGAGCTTCTGGAAGTCGGTCGTGGTGTAGCTCGTCTCCGTGTCGCTGTAGTTGATGAGGACGACCGGCATGTTCACCGTCCCCGACGCCGGCATCCCGCTCGCCGAGTCCGGGTCCGAGGAGGACAGCGACGGGCCGTCGTCGGAGTCCGACGTGCTCGTCTGGAGCTGCGGGCTGCCCTGCGCGTCCCCGCGAACGTGCTTCGGCACCGACGCCGGCGGGCTGTCGACGGCCGCCTTCCGGTCCGTGGGGACGACGGCGCCGTCCTCGACGGTGGCGTACCACCACCAGTCGTCGCTCCCCCGCGTGATCGTGTAGCCGCTGGTCGTCTCCCAGCCGTGGTTGTACTCGTTGCCCCACTGGACCGCCTCGAAGGACGTCCCGTCGGGCTGCGTGAGCGTGTGCTCGTCCGACGGCGACGGAACCGCGGCCGCCGTGGCGGCGCCGCCGAGCGAAATGGTCCCTACGACGACGACAACGAGAAAGAACGACGCGGGTAACGTGCGCGTAACCGACACACCACCGCCTTAGACAGCGTGCGCATAAACGTTCGGTTTCTACTATCAGTACGTAGAATCAGTCGCAGCTCGGGTAGGCCACGCTTTCCGCGAGTCCGTCGAGCGAATCGAGTATCTCCGCGAGGTCGGTCGGCACGTCCGCGTTCGACTCGACGAGCACCTCCGTAGTGCAGCCGTCGACGTCGAACGTCAGGCGCGCCGGCGGCACGTCGCTCGGACAGTCGCCCTCGCACTCGTAGCGCTCGGCGAACGCGCTGCGGTCCGCGGCGAGGACGCGGCGCTCGAACGCCAGCCACTCCGCCTCGGAGACGGTCGCGTCCGCCGACCGCTCCGACCCGTCCGGACACGTGAGGTCGACGGTCAGCTCACCGCCCTCGCGTGCGTGGAGAACGCGCGTCAGCCCGGTCGGCCCGAACTCCACGCGGCGCGTGACCTCGACGGTGTGCTCGCTCGGATCGACCGACGCCGCCGTTCGCGTGGTCTCAGTCGTCCCCGTGGTCGACGTGGTCTGAGAACGCGAATCCCGCGCGGCGTCGTCGGCGCCGAGGCAGCCGGCGGCGACAGCCGCCGCGGCCGCCCCGAGCGACGACAGGAGGGCTCGACGGCGCATACCCACAACCACCGCGCGTAGCGTGTTAATACTGCTGTCCCGAGAGCTCGCGGCGCTCGCTACTCCAGAGCCGCCTCGACGCGCCCCTCGAAGTCGTCCTCGTCGCGCTCGTAGACGTCGCGGTGGTCTAAGACGATCTGTCCCTTCTTCGTGATCTCGTAGAGCCCGCTGTTGGGTGCGGGGCCGACGCGCTCGACGAGCCCGTAGTCCGCGAGCATCGGCAGCCGCGTGTTGATGTACGCGCGGTCCTTGTCCAGTTCGTGCGAGAGGTTCACCGCGTTGTTCCGCTTCCCGTCCGCGAGCGCGTCGAGAATCTCGAAGTCGGTGGGGACGGCGAGTCTCATGCGCGGGAGAATCCGCGGGGACACCATATACGTCGTGGGTTCTCCTCGGACGGCGGCGGTGAGTTACTCCTCCCACTCCTCCCGGCGCTCGTCGGCGCCCCGCGCCTCCGCGAGCAGGTCGTCCTGGGCTTCGAGGAGGTCCGTCGCGGTGACGACGCCGACGAGGTCGAGGCCGTCCGCGACCGGGAGGTGGTGGACGCCGTAGTCGAACATCCGCGCGGACGCCGCGCGGACGGTCGCCGACGGCTCGACGGTGATGAGCGGGTGGCTAGCGGCCGCGTAGACCGGAATCTCGCTGAGCGGCCGGTCGTACTCGTGGCCGGCGTCCAGCACGTCCACCTTCGTGAGGATGCCCGCGGGGTTGCCGTCCTTCTCGACGACGACGCTCCCGGTGCCCTCGTCGAGCATCCGGCCGACGGCGGCGCGGACGCTGTCCTCGGCGTCCGCGGCGAGCACGTCGGTCGTCATCACGTCACGAACTCGCATAGAGAGTAGTTCACACACGAAGGGCGTAGCTCTTTCGCCCGACTGCCTACGTCTCCTCCGTGTGGCGCACGTCGACGGCGACCCCGCGCGTGGCGTCGGCCATCGCCGGCCCCGGCATGGCGGCGCGCCCGACCGCGAACGCCTTCGGGCCCTCGACGACGACCTCGTCGCCGACCCGGATGTCGTCGCTGGCGTCGAGGACGCCCGGCGCGAGCACGCTGCCCGCCGGAACGAAGCCGTCAATCTCCACGCGCTTGGTCGGGGCGTCGCTGGCCACCCACTTGCGCGCGCCGGCGAGCGTGAACGACAGCGTCCCGTACTGGGGGACCAGCGCCGCGAGCTGCTCGCCGTCGCCGTTCAGGGCCTGCAGCTTCGGGTACCGTCCCTGCACCGTGAGGTCGTCGAACAGCTCGTCGCCCGCGCCGTCGCCGACGTAGTAGTCCGCGACCGCGCGCAGCGTCGCCTTCTCGCGGTCCTCCACCCACATCTGGGGCTCGCCCGCGAGCGCCGCCTTCAGCTCGCCGAGGCTCTCGTCGGTCGTCGGGTGGTCCTCGACCGTGAACTCGAAGGGGACGTCGACGTCGCCGGCGACGCGCTCGCAGATGTCGCGGTAGCCCTCCTCGGGGACGTGCGCAATGACCCGCGAGTAGTCCGTCCGGTCGAGGTAGCGCCGCAGCACGCGCGCGACGAAGTCCTTCTCCTCCTCGCTCCAGCGGCCCGTCACCACGCTGTCGTAGTGCTGAGCCGGGTACGTCAGCTCCAGTTCCTGCGGGACGACGCCGATGGGCGACGTCATCGACACCATATGGGCGCGGTAGTTCGCGGCGTCCTGGAACTGGCGGTGGCTCTGGCTCTCGCTGTACGGCTTCTTCGCCGAACACGGCACGAGCAGGAGCGGGTGGTCGTCGAGGCGCTTCCGGTACCGAGTCGTCACGCGCTCGGCGAAGCGCTGGATCTCGACGCGACGGAGCGCGTCCTCGGTCGCCGACAGCAGCAGCGAGTCCCGCATCACGGGCGTGCGTTCTTCGAGGTAGCCGTACTGTTGGTCGAACTCGCGGAACGCCGCGGTCACCCACGCCTCGTGGCGGGACTGCCCCTCGACGTAGTCGCGCAGGCGACCGTCCCGAATCCGGCGGCGCACCCGCCCCAACTCGGCTTTCAGCGCGTTCACGTTGTGGTCGACGCAGTCGTCGCGGTCGAACTCGGCGACGGGCTGCTGGCACGCCGGACACGAGCACGGGAGCTCGTTCAGGTCTTCGAGGTCGTAGGCGCCCTCCGTCGTGAGGTAGCGGCCCTGCGTCCCGCGGACCACTGCGCGGTCGGCGTCCACGAGGTCGACGCCCGCGTACACGAGCACGGCGACGTTCCGCGGCGTCGCTACCCCGGAGAGGTAGAGCGCGGTGTCGTCTGGAATCGCCTCCCGGGTGTCGACGACGGCGTCCCGGAACGCCGCGCCGTGCCCGACGATGCCGGGCGCGCCCGACAGCACGTACGCGTCGGCGCCGTAGTCGTCGGCGGTCTGTGGGGAGACGACGGCCGCGCTCGGGAAGTCCACGTCCGGGTAGTCGGGCGCGAACGACGCCTGCACTTCCTCCGCGGTCCCCGACGGGAACCCGCGGTACGGCAGCACGGTCAGCGCGGACTCGTCGCCCGCCGGGCGGTCCCGTCGCTGCACCCACTCGCTGCCCGCGTCCTCGACGACGTCGTCCGCGAGCGTCGGCGTCGTCACCGACTCGGCGAGCCGGAGCTCGCCCACGCGCGCCGCGGCGTCGCGCGCGTGCACCTCGAAGTACTCGGTCATACAGCGTCGTCGGGCCCGCGCGCTCAATTGCCTTGCCTTTCCTCACTCCTCGGCAGCGATGTCCACCGTGTCGACGCGGGCGGGCACGCGGTCGAGGGCGGTGTCCGGCCAGCCGCGGTGCGCGAGCGTGAACTCGGCCTCGGGATTGGCGTCGGCGAGCGCGGCGACGCCGTCGGCGGCGGCCTCGTAGCCCGCGCGGTCCATCCGGTCGGGCGTTTCGGCAGTCAGCGGGTACGTGGTGGACAGCGAGCGCGGGAACGGCCCGAACGGCGGGACGACGTTCCACCACTCGTCGAAGTCGTCGTTCCCCGAGCCCTCCGTGAGGAGGACGTCACCGTCCGGGGAGAGGCGTTCGAGGCGACGGTGGTGCCGGACGACCTCGGGGCGGCGCGCGCTCTCCGCGGACGTGTAGAAGAACGCGTCCTTGCTCGCCGGGTCCGTGGTCTCCAGCTGCTCGCTGTGGTCGAGGAGCGCGCGCAGGCCGTCCAGGGTGCGAGGGTGGGCGTGGGCGCGCGCCTCCACGAGCTCCATGAGGTTCCCGGACTTGATGGCCTGCTTGACGCGCCGGAGCTCGCCGAAGGAGACGTGGAGGTTGTGCTCGGCGAGCAACTCCTCGCGGGCGGCGTCGCCCATGCGCTCGACCTCGTCGGGCGTGTGCTCCGAGCAGACGGGGCACTCGCAGGGGAAGTAGTGGAGGCTGTCGAGGTGCTCGGTGCCGTGGACGGTGAGGTAGCGGTCGTCGCGGGCGTAGATGGCGTACGCCGCCGAGTCGAGGAGGTCACAGCCCAGCGCCGCCGCGAGCGCGAACATCATCGGGTGGCCGGCGCCGAAGAGGTGGACCGGGGCGTCCCGGCCGAGCCCGCGTTTGGCGGCGAGCACCACGTCGGAGACGTCGTCGTAGCGGTACTGGTTCATCAGCGGGACGACCGCGCCCACCGGGAAGAGGTCCAGATCCGTGCCGTAGGCGTGCCGGGCGGCCTCCTCGCGGAGGTCCGGGAACGTCGCGCCCTGCACGGGCGCGTTCACGAGCATGTCGCCGACGTCGACCGTTTCGGCGAGTTCGAGGCGCGCCTGCGTGGTCGCGAGCTCCTCCGCGGCCTGCTCGCGGTCGGCGTCCGGCGGCGTCGGGATGTCCACGGGCGTCCCGACGTCGCTGCCGATGTCGTGCTGGAACTGGAGAATCTCCTCGGTGGTGGTGTCGATCTCGCCGTACTCGGCGAGCTGGAAGCTCCCCGAGTCGGTCATGATGGCGCCGTCGAACCCCAGCATCTCGTGGAGGCCCTCCTCTCTCGCGCGCTCGTGGAGGTCCGGGTCGCTGTTGATGATGTAGGAGTTCGTGATGAGCATCTCCGCGCCGAACTCGGAGAACCGCGACGGCTCGACGGTTATCAGGTTCGGGTTGACGACCGGCATCAGCGTCGGCGTCTCCACGGTCACGCCCGCCCGCGGAACCTCCAGTTCGCCGATGCGGGCGGCGCCGTCCTGCGCGGTCACCTCGAAGACCTCTCTCATTGCCCCGTCGTAGCCAGCGCCCGCGCCTAAGGGTTTCTTTGTCCTACTCGCTCGTCTCCACGTAGAAGACGCGCTCGCGGGGGACGCGACGGACGGTGCTGCCGTCGTCGCTGGTCACCAGCCAGTGGCCGGTGTCCTCGTCGAAGCCGAGGTTCGCGTCGCTGGTCTGCCAGTTCGTGACCCCGCCCTCGGGGTCCTCGTAGACGATTGCGCCCATACCCGGGCGTCTCGGCCGCCCGCGATAAAGCCGGCGGCTACCGTAGCTCGTAGTTGAGCACGCCCAGCGCGGTGCGGCCGTCCCGAATCTCGCCGCTCCTGACGGCCGCGAGCAGGTCGTCGTAGGACTGGGTGGTCACGCGGATGGACTCGTTGAAGTCGAGGTCCTGCTCGCCGGTCGGCCGACAGCCCTCCGCGACGAAGTAGTGGTGGACCGCGTCCGCGACGCCGTTCGTCGGCTCGAACTCCCCGAACTTCTCGACTGACTCGGCCTCGTAGCCCGTCTCCTCGGCGAGTTCGCGGTGGGCGGCCGCCGCGAGGTCGGCGTCCTCGTCCTCGACGCCGCCGGCTGGAAGCCCGCGGTTCACGCGCCCGACCGCCTGGCGCCACTCCTCGATCAGTACGACGCCGCCGTCGGGCGTGAACGCCAACAGGACGACCGCGGGGTCGTCGACGAGGTAGTCGAAGTCCGTCTCCGTGCCGTCCGGCAGCCGGACGTCCTCGTGGACGATGTCGAACCCCGGACACTCGTAGGCCACGCGGCGGTCCGTCGTCTCCCACGCCAGCGAGTCGTCCGCCGAATCCTCGTCGGTCACGCTCCCGGCTTCGTCGTCGCTCGAAAAAAGGCTGCCGCGAGCGCTCGCGGGCTACTCGACCGTAATCGTACCGTTGGCCGTCTGCTCGTCGTTCAGCGTCGCCTCGACCGTGTAGTTCCCGAGCTCGGCGGGGTTGTCCACGGCGGGGTACTCGACCACGACCACGTCACCGGACTCCAGCGTGTAGCCGGTGTCGAGCTCGACCCTGAACGAGTAGGCGTTGTTGTTGACGCCGCTGATGTGGGTCTCGTCGAACTGCTCGTCGACCTCGCCGTCGTCGTCAGTGTCGACGCCCAGCGAGACGTTCTCGTGTTGCGCGCTCTCCACAGTGAAGTTCTCGCGCGGGTACTCCACGGAGAGGGAAGTCCACTCGCCGCCCGCCGTCGATTCGTCGACAGACAGCCGCACGGACTGAGTCACGCCCGTCGCGTCCGCGGAGGGGTCGCTCGGTTCCACTACGTCGTCGGTCGGCGCCGTGTCGGTGTCGCCGCCGCCGAACGCCGCACAGCCAGCGGTCGAGACGAGCAGCGCGAGCGCCACAGCTACCAGTGTTCGTCGCACGCCTCCCGCTCGCGGCGGCGCGGGTGAAAGTCTTCTGGCTCAGAACAGCGCCGCGACCTGTTCGCGGGTCGCCGCCAGCCCCTCGGAGTTGTCCACGACCGCGTGCTCGCGCTCCACGCTGTCGAAGCGCTCGCGGTACTGCTGGTGGATCTCGAAGTCCGCGTCGCTGGCGTCCTCCGAGCGCTGTCGGATGCGCTCGCGGACGACGTCCTCCTCGCACTCGACTTTCACGAACGTCGCCGTCACCCCGAGGCCCTCGGCGACTTCGCGTACCTCCTCGCGGAGGTTGCGGTGCTGGAAGGTCCCGTCGAGGACGACGCTGTACCCGCCGCGAACGACCGCGGCCGCGCGCTCGAACAGCTCCTCGTACACCGCGCGCATCTCCTCGTCGGTGTACTCGGGGTCCTCGAAGAGGTCCGTCCGCACGACGTCCGTCCGCAGCAACTCCCCGTCGAGCAGCTCCGTCGCGTGCTCGGCGACGGTCGTCTTCCCCGCGCCCGGCAGCCCGCAGACCACGACGATTCGCGGCTGCCGCCCCGCGCTCGATCCGTCCGCTGTGGCGCGCTGTCCGCTCACAGTAATCGACTGGTTTACGGAGCGCCCGCAATATGAAGCTGTGGAATCCGCGCCGCGGACGGTAGGAACCGCCTACCGCAGTTCGATGCCGGACTCGGCCTGGAACTCCTCGACGCACGCCGAACAGAGCACGAGCTCCATCTCCGTCGGCTCGCTGTCCCCCCGAGTGAACCGGACCGTGTACCCCGTGGCGTCCTCCCCGTTGCCGCAGTTCGTGCAGGTCATCCGGTCGCTCTACTACAGCGGTACTCGAACTATTCACGCCTGACTGGTCAAGCCGTTTTACCCAGTGTTCGCCCAGTATTACCGCACCCCGGGTTCGACCCGCGACGGTCGGTCGGTCGCGTATGCCGCTTTAACGCCCGGTTAAGGCCGCGGCCTGAAGTTGTTAGACGTGTCGTACTTTGCGTGAGGCTTTAAGTACGCGCAGAAGAGAGGGGCGCCAAGCACGGACTTGCGAACGGAGGGGGAAGACGGCTGACCGACGCCGTTCCAGTCTGTGCAGGCACACCAGACATGAAGGAAATCAGCTTCGAGATCCCCGACCGCGACGAGCGCGGGGTGTCGCCGGTCATCGGCGTCATCCTGATGGTAGCGATCACAGTCATCCTGGCCGCCGTCATCGCGAGCTTCGTGCTCGGGTTCGGCGACAGCGTCAGCGAGAACGTCCAGGCCGGCGCGGACGTCAGCCAGACCAACGACGGCAACGCGACGACGACGTGGATCAGTGAGGGGAACGCGCAGACCCTGAACATCTCCGTCGCGAACAACGATACCAGTACGGTTCAGATGGATGGAAGCCCGGTCACCTCGACAGAGTTGAACAACGTCGGCGATAGCGTGCGTATCACCGCCGACAGCGAAGACGAGATCACGGTCACCGTGACCGCGATCGGGAGCGGTGGCGCGCGCACCGTCGTCACGCAGGAAGAGATCACGGTCGGGTCCGGAAGCTAACGGCCGTCCCTACACCGTCGTTTTTTATTGTGTCACGCGTAGCCGCGAGTACGCACTGCCGAGACTGCCCTCGAGAACGGCGTGGCTGCGCTCAGTCGAAGATGCCGTTGTTCAGTCGGTACGTTCCCTCCTGCCGGCCGCCGCCGTCCGCGCAGCGCAGCACGCCGAGTTCCCACATCGACTTCAGCGTCTCGCGGACGGTGCCGCGTCCGAGGGGGGCGTCGAGTTCGGCGAGGACCGTGTCGGGCGTGACGTCGGCTGCGGGGTCGGCGGCGACGCGGAGCGTCGCGTTCCAGATGCGGTCGCGCTCCGTGACCATGTTCGGGTACTGAACGTCGTTGGCGCTTAACAGTTTCCCGTGGTCGCGCCGCGGGAGAACGACGGGCGAGCGACGGACACCCGCCGCGTCAGGCGCTCCCCGGTTCCGGCCGCTCACCGAGCGTGACGCTGACGTTCGTCCGCGCGCCGTCGCGCAGCACCGTCAGGGTGACCGTGTCGCCGGGCTCGGAGCTCAGCAACAGGAACTCCTTGAGGTCCTGCCCTGACTCGATGGAGCTTCCACCTGCGGCGACGATGACGTCACCGCCGACCGGGACTCTGACGCCGGAGACGTTCTCGACGGCGGTCGCGCCCTGGAGCGTTCCAGTGGCGGGCCCGCCCTCAGCGACGGCCGCGACGTACGCCCCCTGGGTCGCGTTCAGGCCGTTGGCCTGGGCTATCGCGGGGGTCACGTCAGCGCCGGCAATGCCCAGATAGGCGTGTTCGGCGTCGCCGTCCTCGATCAGTTCGGGCACCACTTCGGAGACGACAGTAGCAGGGACGGCGAACCCGATGTCTTCGGCGCCCTGGGCGGACAGGCCCGCGGTGTTGACGCCGACGACCGTCCCGTCACAGGTGACGAGCGGGCCGCCACTGTTGCCGGGACTGATGGCGGCGTCGGTCTGGAGGACCTGCGGGAGCGTGTACCCCTCCGTCGTCGGGAGCGCGCGGTCCGTCCCACTCACGATGCCCGACGTGATAGTCTCGTCCAGCCCGAACGGATGGCCGAGCGCCGCCACCTTCTCGCCGGGCTCGGGCAGCGACGACGCCACCTCGAACGACTCGACGTACGACGGCGTCTCGGAGACACGGACGACCGCCAGGTCGGTCAGGCGGTCGGCGCCGAGGACCGTGCCGTTAACCTGGTCGCCCTCGCGGAACTCGATGGTGACCGACGACGCGTCACCGACGACGTGGGCGTTGGTCACGATCAGGTTCTCCGACCCGTTCTGGGCGGTCTCGACGACGAGTCCGCTTCCACCGCCCTGGCCGCGGGTCACCGACACTACTGAGTCGACGGTTTCGTCGTACAGCTGCTGGTAGTTACAGGCCTCTTGAAGGTTCGACGTATCAGTCTCCGCTTGCGACGTGAGCCCGGCGACGCCGAGCGGCACGACGGAGCCGACGAGCAGCGCGACGACGACTATCGTTATGAATTGACGCTGTACCATCACTCATAGTTCTCGATTGCCGGCCTCATGATACGTGACGACTGTTTCCCGAGTTGCCGGCGGTTACGGGCGCTGCTCTCCGTCGATAACTGGAGTACGCCCGCCCTTCGACCGCTCCACTGACGCGAGTTGGACCGCCGTCTGGCAGTGGTATCCTCCGCGTACCAGAGAACGTCCGTCCGGCGCCAGTGAAAATCGTCGCCTCCGAGAACGCGGACGTGCTTCGTCTCCGACGCCGCAGGGAGACGGCGAGTTCGCTAAATCGGTCGATTCTAGTCCCACACGTAGTGTAGTTCGAACCACGTCTGACAGCCACAGAGCGGCCGCTACGCGCGGAGAATACGGGAGCGATTGGCCGGCACGATGTCGGTTCGCCGTTGCTGAAGGTACTGAGAGAGGGGGTGCTGTCGAAACTCGTAGTTTCGTCAATCATCGTCGATTTTGAGGGTGCTAAGGTGGTTACGGCGCTTTTCCATCCGCTCGCGGCGGCAACGCCAGAGTTCGTCGTCTGAAGGCTTGTCGTAGTGTTCGGCAATCACGTCCGGATCAGCATTCACCCGCGCCGAGATTGAGGCGACAGGTGAGACGGCGACTGAAGCAGTCATCACTCATTTCGAGCGCGAGCACGACCTCGGCGAGTCGTAACTGAACTGGGGCAACGAGCTTCGATATGGACGCTCTGTTAGAATACTATAGTTCGGCACTATCTGTCGTGGAACAGGCACTAAGTAGGACTGTGAAGTGAGCGCGCGGATATGCTGAAGCGGATTCGGGCGTTCTCCTGTAATCGCGTCGGAAAGGAATTCACGAACGAGGACGATACTGGATACTTTCCAGACCTTATTTAAGCCACCCTGGAAATTATCAGTTCTCCAATGTTTTTATGCCCGGCGAGAGTCTAGTCGTTTCCGATGAGCCTTGTCCAGACCGTTGAGACGGATACTCGGACCATGAGTCAGGCAGTAATCGAGACAGTAGCTGCCATTGACAATACTCCACCGACGGAATTACCGCCACTATATGACGCAGTTGACTCCGACGCGTTGGACAACTTGTTCGCTGGAAAGGCGTCTCTAGGGAAGGTGGTGTTCAACTACAACAGTTACGAAGTGAGTGTGGATGCCGATGGCTATGTGGCTGTCAAAGACCACACTCACTAGCTACCGTCAGCAAATCATCCATCCTCCGTCTCTGTTGTGTACTCTTTTCCAAAGTGATTGTACGGGAACTGTCGCACCTTTTTCAGCATCTCCATTCGTTCGATGTCTACCCCCAACGAATCCAACTCGCCAACACTCTTCTCGATGTCTTGTTTGCTCTTCCCGACTAACTCGATGGAGAGATTCCGATTATTCGACAGTAGCTCTCGGACACTCACGACACCGGGGACGCTGACAAGCTCGTCGATGATTTCTGCTTGATCAGTCAATGGGACGGTCGCAAGCACGAGGAGATGGTGGCCCATCCCAGTCTGCTCGTACTCAATGATTGGATGATACCCGGTGATGACGTCTCGCTCTTCGAGGTTGTTGATGCGATTGGCGACCGTGCTCGAGGACACGCCGACTTTCTCCCCAATCTCTGTTGTCGTGTGTTTCCGAGCGTCCTGCTGGAGGAGATAGAGGATTCCCTTATCGATCCTATCGAGGTCATCAGGACTCATGAGAACACTAGTACGGGGCTGCCGGGCAAATGGCTTTCTGCCACTTGGGCAATCCCCCGCCTGTACTTATCGAATCTGCGCTTATCGTGTGTCGAGGCTAGTGTGAGTCTCGTAGGAGAGTTCCAGCACCGAGGTACTCAGGATCTCCGCGAGTTCGGGCGTCATATCCGGATGGGCTAACGCCTTCTGCTTCGCTTTACGATCTTGGCGAGCGTGCTCGCAGGCAGCGATCACGGCAGCGGTCTTCGTATTCTCGTCGAGGGCTTCCATGGCTGATTCGATGGCGTCGAGGCGATGGGCGTAGTCGCCGTCAGTCCGGATTCGCATACTCGTCTCGTACACACGACCCCGCTTAACCCATGTATCTCGGGCAACTCAACGGGTGATTTCACCCCGTTTTCGAGAATATCGAGTGGTCAGCCTGGTCGCGGCCAATTGCGATGGGCTACGGGCACCGAGATATGCACACGAGGTTCGTGAGCTGGTGTGCATATTCAGGAAAGCGATCCTCTCGGCGTGAGACCCCGTGTGGAGTCTCGTAGAGAACTACTGCTAAGTACAGAACTGGTGTTCATACCGACAAGCGAACTTAGAGAGTCGAATTAGGCGGGGGTGGATTCGAAGACTGGTTCCGGGTCGGTGGGTTGGGTGGCATCACAGACCCGAATGCGGCCGTCGGCCCGGACGAACACGTTCCAGGTCTCGACCTGAAAACTGAGGAGAGCATCCGCGTGGGCTGCGCCGTCGTGCTCTCCAAAGAGCTGATTAAGGGCGTCAGGATCGACGAACTCGTACAGTGGTGGAAGATCGAGCGGGTCGATCTCGGCGGCTTCTGCTAGAGCCTCGACGATGACTTCCGCGGGCGACCCATCGCTCTCGAACTCGTACTCAGCATCCACCACTGGTGTACAGCCACGATACACAGTCAACGATTGCTGACCCATACTGTATCTTAGGACGGGGGTGGCTTTACTCTATCGTGGGCATCATTCACAATAATCCCCACGACTCCGTTCGCGCGGAACTTCACGACCGCCTGCCGGAAGCGCTCAGGGTCTTGCCCAGCTGCCTCGCACTTCTCGAAGGCCGTCTTCAGCCGGTGCGAGACCGTGCTCGGTAGCCCATTGTACGACCACGTCACGCCATCGAACTCGTCAAGGTCGATCTCCCCGAGCGGATTCAGCCCCGCGTCTTCGGGGTCGTGATCGGCGAGGTGGTCGGGGCGGGACTCGTCACAGTCGAAGTTGTACCCGCAGAACGGGCAGTGTGTGAGCGTGACGAAGCGGCGGCTCCGCGAATACGTTCGCGCGCGGAGGCTCACGCAGACCACCCCGCAGAGCGGCCGCTACGTGTCGAGAAATGCGGGAAAAGGGGTATATGTGAAGTGGGCCGGCACGAATTTGAATCGTGGTTACGGCCACCCGAAGGCCGAAGGATACCAAGCTACCCCACCGGCCCGCACTCGTGGGTTGGCCAGTGAGCGGTTTAACGCTTCCGAATCGCTGGAAGTGGTGGGCGGGCTCTGCCGGCGACCGGGGCGTGTGGTGACCCGTTGCACGAGTTGGTAAATGCCAACAGCACCGTTAACTGGGAGGCACGGCTGGAGCTAGATAGACTTCGATGAGCGACGATACACCCAAACACGAAGCGGACGACTCCCAGCCCGACGAGGGGAAGGGGGAGCACTGGAATCCGAAAGGTGTCGACGACTGGTGGCCGAACCTGCTCGACGTCGACGTCCTCGACGACAACGCCCACAACGTCGGCCCGCTCGACGACGACTTCGACTACGCGGAGGCGTTCGATTCGATCGACTACGAGGAGCTGAAAGCCGACATCGAGGACGTGATGACGACCTCGCAGGACTGGTGGCCGGCCGACTACGGTCACTACGGCCCGATGTTCATCCGGATGGCGTGGCACAGCGCCGGGACGTACCGGACCGCCGACGGCCGCGCCGGCGCGTCCGGCGGCCTCCAGCGCCTCCCGCCGGAGAGCAGCTTCCCGGACAACGTGAACCTCGACAAGGCCCGCCGCGTGCTCCAGCCGGTCAAGCAGAAGTACGGCCAGAAGCTGTCGTGGGGCGACCTCATCATCCTCGCCGGGAACGTCGCCCTGGAGTCGATGGGCTTCGAGACGTTCGGGTTCGCGGGCGGCCGCGAGGACGAGTTCAAGCCCAACCACGCCGTCGACTGGGGCCCCGAGACCGAGTGGGAGACGACCTCCCCCGAGCGCTTCGAGGGCGACGAGGAGACCGGTGAGCTCCGCGATCCGCTCGCGAACACCGTCATGGGCCTCATCTACGTGAACCCCGAGGGCCCGTACGGCGAGCCGGACGTCGAAGGCTCCGCGGCGAACATCCGCGAGGAGTTCTCCCGGATGGCGATGGACGACGAGGAGACCGTCGCGCTCATCGCCGGCGGCCACACGTTCGGGAAGGTCCACGGCGCCGACGACCCCGAGGAGAACGTCGGTCCGGAGCCCGAGTCCGCGCCGATGGAGCAGCAGGGCCTCGGCTGGGTGCAGAAGCACATCGAGGACAAGTCCGGCGGCCTCGACGTCATCACCAGCGGCATCGAGGGCCCGTGGAACTCCTCGCCGATCCAGTGGGACATGGGCTACATCGACAACCTGCTGAACCACGACTGGACGTCGGTCAAGGGCCCCGGCGGTGCGTGGCAGTGGAAGCCGGTCGGCGACGACATCGAAGAGGCGCCGTCCCCGCACGACCCCGAGGAGACCGAGGAGCCGATGATGCTGACGACGGACGTCGCGCTGAAGCACGACGACGACTACCGGGAGATCCTCGAGCGCTTCCAGGAGAACCCCGACGAGTTCCAGGCGGCGTTCGCGAAGGCGTGGTACAAGCTCATCCACCGCGACATGGGCCCGCCGGAGCGGCTCGTCGGCCCGGAGGTCCCGGAGGAGACGTTCACCTGGCAGGACCCCGTTCCGGACGCCGACTACGAGCTCGTCGGCGACGAGGAAGTGGCCGAGCTCGAACAGGAGCTGCTGGACTCGGACCTCTCGCGTCAGCAGCTCGCCAAGACCGCGTGGGCGTCCGCGGTGACGTACCGCGACAGCGACAAGCGCGGCGGCGCGAACGGCGCGCGCATCCGCCTGGAACCCCAGCGCAGCTGGGAGGCCAACGAGCCCGAGGAGCTCGCTGAGGTCCTCGATACCCTCGAAGCCATCCAGGAGGACTTCAACGGTTCCCGGAGCGACGACGTCCGCGTCTCGCTGGCGGACCTCGTCGTGCTGGGCGGCAACGTGGCCGTCGAGCAGGCGGCGGCCGACGCTGGCTACGACGTGGACGTGCCGTTCGAACCCGGACGCACGGACGCCACCCAGGAGCAGACCGACGTGGAGTCCTTCGAGGTGCTCGAACCGGAGGCCGACGCCTTCCGGAACTACCTCGGCGGCGGGTACGACGACCGGCCGGAAGACCGGATGATCGACAAGGCGGAGCTGCTGAACCTCTCGCCGTCCGAGCTGACGGTGCTGGTCGGCGGCATGCGCGCGCTCGGCGCGACGTACGGCGACGACGACCGCGGCGTCTTCACGGACGAACCGGGCGCACTCACGAACGACTTCTTCGTGAACCTCCTCGACATGGGCTACGAGTGGAAGGCCGTCGACGAGGACGAGGAAGTCTTCGAGGTCCGCGACCGCGAGACCGGCGACGTCAAGTGGGAGGCCACCCGACTCGACCTCGTCTTCGGGTCGAACGCGCGCCTGCGCGCCATCGCGGACGTCTACGCGGCCGACGACGCCGGGGAGAAGTTCGTCCAGGACTTCGTGGACGCCTGGCACAAGGTCATGACCCTCGACCGCTTCGACCTCGAGTAACGCCACTCAGTTCGCTGCGATTCTTTCTTTGGCGCTCGCGACGCCCAGCCGCGCGGCCGTCACTCGACGCGCGTTTCCACGTAGTCGACCGCTTCCGCGGGCGTCTCGACCGCTTCGACGTGCGGCGCGTCGGGCGCGTCGAGGCCCGCAATCGGCCGGTCGTACACGGAGCTGAACCCGACCTCCGAGAGCGTGCCGCCCGCGCCGTCGACAGCGATGACCGCGTCGCCGTTCAGCACGACGAGCGCGTTCCGCGCGTGCCCGATTCCGGTCGCGACGGCCGTGTCCACGTACTCGTTGGCGGCGCGTCGGTCCTCGCCCGGGAGGATGCCGATAGTCCGGCCGCCGGTCTCGCTCGCGCCGCGGCATGCTGCCTCCATCACGCCGCCGAGCCCGCCACAGACCACGGTGTGCCCGCGCTCGGCGAGCAGCCGGCCGACCTCGCGAGCGTCCGCGACGGCAGCGTCCGTGGGCGCGCTCGCACCGATGACGCTCACCCGCATCAGTAGTCGGTGAAGCCGTCGGTGTCGAGGTAGTTGTGCGCGACGGTGACGGTGTGGTCGGCGTGCAAGACTTCGGGACCGACGCGCACCCGCCGGTCGCTGCGCTCGGCGAGCAGTGCCGCCTCCGCGCCGGTGAACTCCTCGTGGTCCGAGAGCACGAACACCGGATTCTCGGGCGGTTCGACGTCCGCGAGCGGGTCGCCGTCCTCGTGGAGTTCCACGACAGTGCCGTCGAGACCGTCCAGCACCGCCTCGAAGCCGCGCTTGGAGACGTGGATGCCGGGCGTCGACTCGGCCTCCCGGTGGCCGATGGCGCGGTCTTTCGCCTCCAGCGCCTGCCTGAGCAGGCCGGCGATGTTGCGCTCGTCGGGGTTCATGTACCGCAGGTCGCTGCCGTCGACGCGGACGGTCACCTCGTCGCCGAGCACGAGGTGTACTTCGACGTCCCGTCGGATGTCGTGCGAGAGGAACAACGCGGCGTTCACGCACCGGCAGAGCACGTCGAGGCGTCCCGCACCGCCCGCGAGGTCGTCGAGCGAGAAGTCGGGGTGGGTCGGCGCGCGGTGGCCGAGGACGACGAACTGGCGCATGGCCGGACTGTCGGAGCGGGCCGGCTTACGTGCATCGGGTTCGAAAGCGGTGGGGTGGCCGGCAACCGCAGGAATCCTTTTACTGGCCGGTGCCGAAACGCGACCGATGGCTGACACGCGAACGCCGCGGTCCGCGCCGCGCAGGGGGCGGCAGTGAGCGAAGTCGTCTTCTGGGTGCTGGTCGGGCTGGCGACCGTGGTGAGCCTCGGGACGGCGTGGACGCTCGGCGCCAACAGCAACTCGCCGCCGTTCGCCCCCGCAATCGGGGCCAACGCCATCTCGACGATGAAGGCGGCGTTCGCCATCGGCATCCTCGCCGCGCTCGGCGCGCTCACGCAGGGCGGCAGCATCTCCGAGACGGTCGGCTCCGGCCTCGTCGACGGCGTCGCCATCACGTCCCTCGCGGCGACGGTCGGGCTCCTGACCGCGACCGGGTTCATGGCGTTCGGCATCTACAGCGGCTACCCGGTCCCCGCGGCGTTCGCGACCACGGGCGCGATGGTCGGCGTGGGGCTGTCGCTGGGCGGGGAGCCGGCGGTGAACACCTACCGGCAGATAGCCACCTTCTGGGTGCTGGTACCGCCCGTCTCCGGGAGCCTAGCGTACGCCACGGCCACGCTGTTGCGTCGCGACGACGTCCCGGAGACGGTGAGTATTCCGCTCCTGGCCGCGCTGGTCGGCGCCATCGTCGCGAACGTCCCGCTGAGCGTCCTCCCCGCGCCGCCCGGAGAACAGGGCTCGCTGGCGGGCCTCGTCTCACTCGCGGTCTCGACGCCGACCGTCGCCGGCGTGGACGCGGCGACGGCTCTCGCGACGCTCGCCGTCGCAGCAGCGAGTTTCCACCTCATCCGCCGCCAGACGGCCGCCTCCGCCGACCGCGGAATCAAGACGTTCCTCATCGTGCTGGGGAGCATCGTCGCGTTCTCCAGCGGCGGCAGTCAGGTCGGACTCGCCACCGGCCCCCTCGAGAACCTCTACGGGACCGAACTCGGCCTGCCGAGTTTCGTCCTGCTCACACTGGGCGCGGTGGGCATCCTCGGCGGCGCCTGGATGGGGTCGCCCCGCCTGCTCCAGGCCACCTCGCGGGAGTACGCCCAGCTCGGCGTCCGCCGCTCCATCGCGGCGTTAGTCCCCGGGTTCGTCATCGCGCAGGCGGCCATCCAGTTCGGCATCCCCATCTCGTTCAACAACATCATCCTCTCGGGCATCATCGGCGGCGGCCTCGCTGGCGGCTCCGCGGGCGTCTCCCGGCGGAAGGTTCTCACGACGCTGGTCTTCTGGGTGGTGACGCTCGCCGGCTCGGTCGCTATCGGCTACGGGCTCTACAAGGCGGCTGCGCCGTTCCTCGCCCAGTAGCCTCAGCGGACGACGGTCACCGTCACGGGCGCCTCCGCGACGACCGACGTGGCGACCGTACCCAGTAGGCGCGAAGCGATGCCGCTGGTCCCCCCGTGTCCACCCATCACGACGTGGTCCACGTCGCTGTCTTCGACGTACGCGACGATCGTCTCGGCCGGCTCGCCCTCCTCGACGACTGTTTCGACGTCGCGGCCCGCTTCGCTGGCCGTCTCTCTGGCGGCTTCGAGCAGTTCCGTGGCCCGCTCGCGGGCGGTCTCGCGTCGCTGCTCGGCTCGGTCGAGGACGCCGCTCTCGCTCATGCCGCTGCTGACGGGCGTGGTCACTCTCAGCACCGTCGTCCGGCAGTCGAACACGTCGAGTGCGTGTGCCAGCGCCTCCTCGGCCAGCGGCGACCCGTCCAGCGGGACGAGCACGTGCCGGGGCTCCATACGCCACGTCGGTCGGCCAACCACATGAATTGGGGGCACGCCCGGTTCGTGACGCCCACCCGAGGACCGAAGCATACGTACCACGGGCACGCGAGAACACGCACATGACCATCGTAGAGGACGCGCGGCGGGTGCTCGCCGAGGACCCGATCTGCGACGCGTGCGTAGGCCGGTGTTTCGCGGACCGGAGTTTCGGGTTGACGAACGCCGAGCGGGGGCGAGCGCTCCGAACCACGGTCGCCCTCGAGGACGACGAACCCTACGAGGCGGTCGACGCCTCGGAGTGCTGGGTCTGCGAGGGCGCGTCGGGGCGCTTCGACGAGTTCGCGGCTCTCGTCGTCGATGCGCTCGACGACCAGCGCTTCGACACGTACCAGGTGGGGACGCGGGCGCCGCCGCTCGTGGAAGAGAACGAGACGATGCTGCGGGATCTGGCGGACCTCGACGAGGACGCGGGCGAGCTGTTCAAGTCCGAGTGCAACCGCGAGGTCGGCAAGCGCGTCGGCCGGGAGACGGGCGCGGACGTGGACTTCGAGCGCCCGGACGTGCTCGCGGTGCTGGACGTCGAGGACGAGTCCGTGGACGTGACGGTGAACTCGGCGTTCGTCTACGGGCGGTACCGCAAGCTCGAGCGCGGGATTCCGCAGACGAAGTGGCCCTGCAGTGACTGCAACGGCACGGGGACGATGGTGGACTCGCCGTGCCCGCACTGCGACGGCACGGGCTTCCTCTACCCGGAGAGCGTCGAGCAGTTGACCGCGCCGCCCGTCGTGGACGCGATGGACGGCGAGGCGGCGTCGTTCCACGGCGCGGGCCGCGAGGACATCGACGCGCTGATGCTGGGGACGGGCCGGCCGTTCGTCGTCGAGGTCGAGAGCCCGCAGGAGCGCCACCCCGACCCGGACGCGCTGGAAGACGCCATCAACGAGTACGCGGAGGGGAAAGTCGAGGTCGAGGGGCTGCGGCTGGCGACCTACGAGATGGTCGCGCGCGTGAAGGAACTGGACGCGCGGAAGCGCTACCGCGCGCAGGTGGAGTTCGGCGACCCGATCTCGGAGGACGCGTTCGCGGACGCGCTCGCGGAGCTCGACGGCGCGACGATTCAGCAGGAGACGCCCCAGCGCGTGAAACACCGGCGCGCGGAGAAGGTCCGGGAGCGCGACGTCTACGACATCGAGGGCGAGCTCACGGACGACACGCACGCGGTCGTGGAGGTGGAGGGCGAGGGCGGCCTCTACATCAAGGAGCTGGTCTCCAGCGACGAGGAGCGCACGGAGCCGAGCCTCGCGGGCCTGCTCGGCGTCGACGCGACGGTGACCGCGCTGGACGTGGTGACCGTCGAGGGCGAACGCGACGAGTTCGAGGACGCGGAGTACTTCCGCGAATGAGGCGGTTCGGCGTCGACGAGGCCGGGAAGGGGCCCGTGCTGGGGTCGATGTTCGCGGCGGCGGTCGTCGGCGACCCCGGCGACCTCCCCGAGGGCGTCGCGGACTCGAAGCGGCTCTCGCCGGCGCGCCGCGAAGCTCTCGACGAGCGAATCCGGGACGCCTGCGCGGTCGGCGTCGCCGAGATCCCCGTCGAGCGCATCGACGACCCGGAGACGGACATGAACGCGCTCACGGTCGAAGCGCAGGCGAACGCGCTCGCGGACGTCGCCGAGGACGGCCTCGCGGGCTACGTTGACGCGGGCGACGTGGACGAGGCGCGGTTCGGCCGGCGAGTCGCCAAGGGCGTGCCCGCCGAGGTGGACGTGACCGCCGAACACGGCGCGGACGACGAGTACGCGCTCGTGGCTGCGGCGAGCATTCTCGCGAAGGTCGCCAGGGACGGACACGTCGCCGACCTCTCGGCGGAGTACGGCGACGTGGGGTCGGGCTACCCGAGTGACCCGACGACGCGGGAGTTCCTCGAAGCGTACGTCGGCGAGCACGGGGAGCTGCCCGACTGTGCGCGGGCTTCGTGGCAGACGAGCGAGGACGCGCTCGCGGCGGCCGAGCAGGCCGGCCTCTCGGAGTTCTAGTTCCAATCCACAGCTTTATCGGTGACTCGCGGCAACCGCGGGCAACGATGGTCGTCGAGCGCGCGGACGCGCCCGACCCCGGGGAGCTCGTCGCCGCGGCGAAGGCGGCGTTCCGGGACGGCGCGGTGCTGTCCGTACAGGCGAACTGCGAGGTGGAGTACGAGGGCCGCACCAGCGGCTACCTCGGCGAGGGCGACCGGCTGCTCGTCGCGAAGCCGGACGGGACGTTCCTCGTCCACCAGCCGACCGGCCACAAGCCGGTCAACTGGATGCCCGGTGGCGGCACCGTCGAAGCGCGCGAGAGCGACGGCGACGCCGTGCTGCTCGCGCGCCGCAGCAACCCCAGCGAGCGCGTCGAAGCCCGCATCCTCGAAGCGTACGGCGTCACGCGCTTCGAGGCCGAGGACGGCGCGACCTACGAGGAGTCCGGCACCGAGGCCGAGATGCACGAGTACATCCAGAACAACCCCGACTCGCTGGAAGACGACCTGCGCATCGTCGAGCACGAGCGCGAGACGAAGTACGGGTTCGTCGACTTCTACGCGGTGGACGAGGACGGGACGCCCGTGGTCGTCGAGGTCAAGCGCATCCAGGCGACGCTCAACCACTTCGACCAGCTCAAGCGCTACGTCGAGCTCTACGACGAGTCGAACGAGAACGTCCGGGGGATGCTGGTCGCGCCGTCCGCCTCCGAGCGCGTGCGGCGCGCGCTCCGGGACAACGGGCTCGAGTTCGTGGAGCTCGCGGAGTTCGGACTCGACGCGAAGGGCGCGACGGAAGCGAAGCTCACCGACTTCTAGGGCCGGGAGCCACCCGGGTTCGGCCGAGTGGACGTGTTCCGCGAGCGAGCGTGCTGCAGGCGCCGGTACCTCCGTCGGGAACCCGGCGCAGACTCAGACGGTCGCGCCCTCGCGTTCGAGCAGCGCGCGCTTGGCGTCGCGGCCGCCCAGCGCGGAGTAGCCGCCGAGACCGTCCGCGGCGACGACGCGGTGACACGGCACGACGACTGGCACCGGGTTCTTCCCGCAGACGCTGCCGACGGCGACGGCCGCCGAGTCGACGCTCGCGGCGACCTCGCCGTACGTCCGGGTCTCGCCCGGCGGAATCGAGCACATCGCCGCCATCACCTCTCCGAGGAACCCCTCCGGGTAGCTGACGTCGAGGTCGAATCGGTCCCGCTCGCCGGCTTCGTACGCCCGCAGTTGCTCGCGGACGGTCGCCTCGCTGGCGTCCACGTAGTCGAGGTCGACGTCGAAGTCGTGGCCGCAGACTGTGACTCGCACGGGCGAGTGGACACGGGCCCGGGAGATGAATGTATGTGTCGAGCGCGCGGCAGCCGGCGGTACCGGGAAACGACACCCCCGTTGGCGGCGGCGCCCGGAGGAGTGCTCGCGGAACGCGAAGAATAGCGGCAGCCGACGAGACGGCCGTCCGGTCGTCCGTCAGTGCTCGCCGGTGACGAGGCGGCGGAGGATGTCACCGTACGCCGGCCGCGTGACGAGCACACCGATGAGCACGCCGAGGATGGTGATGATGGCGAACCCGCGGAGGTCGCCGAGGCTGAGCACGGCCAGCGGGCTCATCGCGATGATGGTGGTGACCGCGGCCGCGCCGATGACCCACAGCGCCTTCCTGAAGCGGCTCTGGAACACGCGCTGGGAGTCGATCTCCTTGGTCATCACCTCGTCGGCGATGATGACGAGGTCGTCCACCCCCGTCCCGATGACCGCGATGAACCCGGCGATGTGCGAGAGGTCCAGCGCCAGCCCGGTCGCGGCGGCGAACCCGAGCAGGATGACCACCTCGGAGAGCGCCGTGAACACCATCGGCACCGCGACCCGGGGGTCGCCGTACCGGGCGAACACTACGAGCGCCATCGCGATGGCGGCGGCGACGCCGGTCACCAGCGACAGCGGCTTGTACCGCTCCGCGAAGCTCGGAGAGACGTAGTAGGAGTCCTGGAAGCGCAGGTCCGTCGGGAGCGCGCCGGCCTGGAGGTTCACGCGGAGTTCGCGGGCCTCCTCCATGGAGTTGGCCGTGATGACGAACCGCGGGTCCTGCACGAACTCGCCGTTCTCGAAGCTCTGGGCGAGGTTCGCGCGGACGCCGGCGTCGTAGACGACCTCGCCGTCGAGGACTGTGAGCAGGCAGTAGCCGCCGTCCGGGTACTGGCAGTTACTCATCCCCTGGTTGGACGTGAAGCCGTACTCCCGCATGTCCGCGGCGAACTCCTCGGCGGTGTCCTGCGTGAGCGACACCGGGACCGACGGCCGCCCGTCGATGACCTGCGCGGTGCTGACGTCGCTGCGCTGGAGCTGGGAGTGCGTGAGCACCGTCGCGTTCGTCTGGCTGCCGTTCTCCGGGTAGTAGGCCAGCATCTCGACCTCGCCGCGTCCCTGGATGAGCGACCGCACCTGGGAGGCGTTCTGTCCGGGGACTTCGACGACGATGTAGTTCCCCCCGGACTGCGTCTGCGTGGAGTAGACCGAGGCCCCGGAGAACCCGGTCGCGTCGATCTTCGTGGAGATGGTGTCGACGATCTCGGTCCGCGTCGCGGACGTGACGCCCTCGGAGACCGAGTCGTAGCCGTACCCGAGGTCGTCGAGAGCCGTTCTGACCTCGTCGGTCGTGTTGTCCGCGTACACTTCCACGACGTCCGAGCTGTCGGGCGACGGGCGGTCGCGGGCGGTCACGCTCCCGGGTTCGACCGAGAGCGCGTTCGCGACGTCGGCCTCGAGGGCGTCGCGCGCAGTCTCGTTCGCCGGGACGTCGACGCCGGTCGCGGTGACGCCGGTCGCGGTCGCCCGCAGCCGCACGCCGCCGGAGAGTTCGAGGCCGTACTGGAGGTTCGTCGGCCGGGACGCGACCTCCTCGTCGGGGCTGCCCGACGCGCCGATACCCGGCGCGAACAGCGCGACCGAGGAGCCCAGCAGCAACACGACGAGGAACGTGACTCGCCAGTTCTCGCGGAGCCAGCTCATCGCGCCACCCCCTCGAACTTGTACCAGCGAAGCAGTGTGACGTTCAGCATGTACGTGTTCACGAGGTCAGTCGTCAGGCCGAACACCAGCACCAGGCCGATGTCCGTGAGCAGTTCGATGCCGAAGACGTAGGAGACGACGGTCATCACGATCATCGTGACGATGGAGGTCACGGTCATCGTGACACCCGTCCGCATCGCGCGGTGGACGCTCTCCCAGAAGCTCCCCGAGCGCCGGAGTACGTGGTTGTTCAGGAGGATGTCGGAGTCGACGCTGTAACCGATGAGCATCAGGAGCGCGGCGACGGTCCCCAGCGAGAGCTCGATGCCGAAGAGGTTCATCAGCGCGACGGGGACGACGATGTCGCTGAACGCCGACAGCACGACGGCGATGGAGGGGACGAACGTCCGGAACAGGAGGAAGACGACGACGCTCATGCCGGCGAACGCGATGCCGACACCCATCAGCGCGAGCTGCTGGGTGCCCGCCCCGAACGTCGCGGAGGTGCTCTGTGACTGGACCACCTCGAAGCCGGCGTCGTTGGCCTGTCCGACGAGGTCCTGTTCGGCCTCGGACTGGAACGTGATGAGGTACCGCGAGCCGTCGGTCCCGATGGAGCGGACGGAGTCGTGGGGCTGGTCGAACGCGGCCGTGATCTCGGACTGGGGTGCGTTCGATTCGACGACGAGCTCGGTACCCCCGGTGAACTCGATACCGGGGTCGGCTGGCCATCCCGTGAGAGCGAACGACGCGCCCACGACAGTGAGCGCAATGACCAGCAGCGCCAGCGGCGGGGCGACGAGCTGCCGCATGGAGTACTGGCTGAGGTCGACCTCAGGGACCTCGAAACTGGGCATGCCTCCCGGTCGGAAGCGAGCGTGGATAAGGCTTCTTATACGCGCAGGGCCGGGCTACGGACCGAACCGTTCGGGGAGGTGCGGGTGGACGCCCTCCGGTAGCTGGGCGACCGCCCACGTGGCGACTGTGGGGACGTGCTTGCGGACGACGACCCAGCCCGCGGAGACCGCGAGCGTGACGGCGACGACCTGGTGGACCGTCGGCCCGAACGCGAGCGCGGCGGGCGTTCCGAACAGCGCGGCGAGCGCGAGGTCCTCGGGGGCGCCGTCGTAGCGGACGAGCCGGCGGGGCGGCACCCAGCGGCGGTGGTAGTGGCTGTACACCGCCCGTTCGCTGGTTCCCTCCCAGGGTTCGAGTTCGAGGCCGCCGCCGAGCGCGTCGCTGGCGGCGTGCAGCGCGGCGGCCGCGAGGAAGACGGCGACGCCGACGGTCCACGGGACGGGGAGAACGAACGCGACGACGCCCGCCACGGCCGCGGCAGCGGTGTAGTACACGGGAAAGTGGAGCGTGCGGCGGTGACCAGCGTAGATGTCGAGGTCGGGGAACACGCCGCCCGTGAGCCCCGCGGCGGCCGCGATCACGCCGTACTCGGGCGCCACGAGCGTCACGACTGCGGCGACCGCGAGCCCGACGAGCGCGTGCGTCGTGGCCATCATGTCTCTCTCAATACGCGACCGACCGGCTTCAACTCGTCGCCGTCGCGACACCCGCCGCAGCACGTAAATCCGTAGTACGCGTACACACACCCATGGCAAGCACTGTCACCGTCTCGTACCCGGCGGACGTCAGCGACTGGGGCCGCGACCAGCTGACGACCGACCACATGCGGTCGTACCTCGTGCGGACGAACGAGCGCGCCCGCGAGGGCGACACGTGGGAGGTGTTCCTCGACGTCGGCTGCTGCGGGGACAGCCCGGACGTCCCGCTGCGCGTCGAATCGGTCGAGGGCGACGACGCCGTCGGCGAGGACACGGACGTGGAGTTCGTCGAGCGGGAGGCCTGCGGCGTCGACGCCGGCTGGGAAGTCCAGAGCCAGGCCGGCCCGAAGAACTAGGGGAGGTAGCGGACGGTCACGAAGTCCTCGCCGGAGCGGACTTCGACGCGCTCGATGCCGATGCGGGCGGCGCGAGCGATGGTCTGGTCGTCCGCGAGCACGTCCTCGACAGTCTCCTCGACGCCGTCCTCGGGGACGCCGAGGACGTGGACTTCCCCGACGCCCGCGCGCTCGGTCGTCTCGAGGTCGCCGGGCGCGAGGTCGGCGGCGATCTCCTTGGACTGCGGCGTGGGCGTCTCGTCGCTCGCTTCGACCGGAATCTGCTTGCGTTCGACGACGTCGACGACGCTGTACGTCACGTTCACCGGCGGGTCGGGGGCGACGGTCGCTTCGAGGACGTCGCCCTCCGCGAGGCCGGGGTTCTCGGAGAGCGTGTGGACCTGCGCGTCCGTCACGTCCGAGAGCACCGCGGACTCGTCGTCCGCGCTGGTGACGAGGAACGTCGCGGTCTTCTCGTCGGTCATCGGCGGCGTTAGGCCGTCTCGCCGTTTCCGTGTTTCGACCCGAAGCGGCGGTGGGCGAGGTAGACAACGAGCGCGCCCGCGAGCACGAGCAGCGGCGACGCCGCGGAGGGGACCGCGTACAGGGCTTCGACGACGGGCGCGAAGACGCCGGACGGCTCGGGGCGCGTGACCGCCTCGCTCCCGGAGCCGAACTCCTCGGGCATCGACGCGACGAGCGCGAGGTAGACGGAGGCGACGAACAGGTAGCCCGAGGCGGCGAGCGCGGCGTCGTAGCGCTCGGCGACCCGGCGCTCGCGGCGGTGGCGGTGCGCGACGAACAGCACGGGCGCGACCAGCGGCACGAACACGAACAGCGCGAGGACGACGTAGAACGTCCGCGAGAGCGTCAGCGATCCGCCGCGCGCGCCCGCCGTGTTCCCGAGGAGCACGAGCAGGCCGCCCACCGCGAGCGCCACGACGAGCGCGCCGACGAGCGTGCTGACGACGACGTAGCTCCGGAAGAGCAGCGAGTCGGACTGCCGGAACGCGTACGGGTACGCCGTCAGCAGCCCGGAGTAGCTGTCGAACCGTCCCATTGGCGGAGAGTCGGCGCCCGCACAGCAAAAGCGCGGCGATGGCGCGAGGAGGCCAGCGCTTAAGCGGGCAGCCGTTCCGGTACTCCACATGCACGTAGACGTGGGCAACGCCCTCGCCGCGGAGGCGGCGCCGGGCGTCCCCGAGGACGCACTCGAACGGCTGGACGACCGCGTCAGGGCTGCACACGAGCGCATCGCCGCGGGGATGACCGACGAGGAGTTCGGGTACGCGGCGCTGAACCTCCCGCTGACCGCGGACGCGGACGCCATCGAGCGGGCGGTCGAGCCGTTCGCGGACAGCGACGTCTTGCTGAACGTCGGCATCGGCGGGAGTGCGCTCGGCGCGGCGACGCTCGTGGACGCCCTCGGCGGCGACCTGGAGGCGTACTTCCTCGACAACGTCGACCCCGAGCACGTCGACACGCTGCTCGACAGCGTCGACCTCTCGCGGACCGCCGTCCACGTGGTCTCGCGCTCGGGGACGACCGCGGAGACGCTCGCGAACTTCCTCGTCGTGCGCGACGCCATGGCGGACGCGGGCGTCGACTGGACCGAGCGCACGTTCGTCACGACCGGCCCCGAGGGGAACCTCCGGGACCTCGCCGAGGAGCACGACCTGCCCGCGCTCGACGCGCCCGAGGGCGTCCCCGGGCGGTTCTCCGCGCTCTCGACGGTGGGGCTGCCGGCCGCCGCGCTCGCCGGCCACGACGTCGACGCGATTCTCGACGGCGCGCGCGAGGGGCGGGACGCGCTCACGGGGTCGCTGTTCGACTGCCCGGCGTACGCGTACGGCGCGACCGCGTACGCGCTGGACCTGCGGGGCGCGGGCATCAACGCGATGATGCCGTACGCGGAGTCCCTGGAGACGTTCGCGGAGTGGTTCGCGCAGCTCTGGGCCGAAAGTTTAGGAAAGGACGGCCTCGGGCAGACGCCCGCGCGGGCGCTCGGCGCGACCGACCAGCACAGCCAGCTCCAGCTCTACCGCGCCGGCCCGCGGGACAAGCTCGTGACGCTCGTTCGAGCCCGCGGGCGCGACGACCGCGGGATTCCCGAGACTGACCTGGAGGGCCTGGACTACCTCGCGGGCGGCAGCCTCGGCGACCTGCTGGACGCGGAGTTCGAGGCGACGGAAGCGAGCCTCGCGGAGTCCGGCGTGCCGAACGTCCGCGTCGAGATTCCCCGGGTCGACGAGCCCTCGCTCGGCCGCTTGCTCTACGACATGGAGGCCGCCTGCATTCTCGCGGGCGAGCTCTACGGCGTGGAGACGTTCACCCAGCCCGCCGTCGAGTGGGGGAAGGAGGCCGCCCGCGCGCTCCTGTCGGGCGAGCGCGGGCTCCCCGAGAAGACCGAACTCGTCGTCGAGTAGGCCGGGAGCGGCACGCATTTGTCCGTGTGGTCCGCAGTCCGCGACGTGAACGACCGGTACGCGCAGACCGTCGGCTTCGTGCTCGCGGGCGTCGGGCTCGCCGCGACGTTCCTCGACTGGCCGGCCGACGCCGCGCTCGCGGCGCGTGCGGCGACCGCGTTCGCGGCGCTCGCGGCGGTCGCGTTCGGCGCGCGACGGCACGGCGTCGAGGCCCCCCGGCTGGACCTCGTTGCCGGGGCGGCCGGCGCCGCGCTCGCTATCGCCGCGGCGTTCGGCGTCGGCGCCGCGACCGCGGGGCTGCCGCCCGGCCCGTCAGTCGCGCTGCTCGCGGGGCTGGGCGTCGTCGGCACGGCAGTCGCGGCGACCGCCGGCCTGGAGAAGGCGGCGGTCCGCGCCCGCGAGCGGCGCTTCGTCGTCGCCGTCGTGGCGTCGCTGGCCGCGCTCGTGTTCGGGTCGCTGCTCGCGAGCGTGGCCGTCGGGCTCGCCCCCGCGGACCCGCTCGTCACCACCCCCGTCAACACCGCGGTCGCGAGCGTCGGGTACGGCCTCGCCGGCCTCGCGTTCGTCGCGTGGTACGACGGCAGCGTAGACGTCGGCCGGCCGTCCCGCCGCGACTGGCTCGTCGCTGGCGCCGGCGTCGTCGCAATCTTCGCGGTCCACTACGCGCTCGTCGGGCTCGTCAGGGTCTTCGACCTCCCGCAGACCAGCCACACGCTCGTCGAGACCGCGCGCCAGCACCCCGAAATTCTGCCGCCGCTCGTGCTCCTGTCGTACCTCGCGGTCGGTCCCGGCGAGGAACTGCTCGCGCGCAACGGCGTCCAGAAGTACCTCTACGGCGCGTACTCGCGGCGTAGCGCCGTCGTCGCGGGCTGTCTCGTGTTCACCGGCGCGCACGTGCTCGCGTACGCCGGCTCGGGCGCGACGCCGGGCGCGGTGCTCGTGACCCTCGGACGGCTGTTCGCCGTCTCGCTCGTACTCGGCGCGACCTACGAGCGCACCGACGACCTGTTCGCGCCCGTCGTCGTCCACGGCACGTACGACGCGGTGCAGTTCGCGCTGGCGTACGTGGCGTTCACCTGATATTTCCGTCTGACGCGGGGCTGACTAAGTATTACGGTCAAGGTCCTCGAATAGAAGCGTATGCCTCGGAAGTACTCCGTCGTGTGTGGGGACTCTCTCGCCAACGAGGTCGAGAACCTGGCGAGAGAGTACGGGCTCTCCGAGCAGGAGGTGCTCCGGCAGCTCATCGAGAACGGCCTCGAAGCCGTCGACGACAGCGCGGAGGTCCCCGAGGGCAGCGACTAGCGGGGGCGCTTCCGGGAGAGGTCGCTCCCGCAGACCGGACAGCGCTCCCTGGACTCCTCGAACTCCCGACCGCAGCCCTGGCACTGGAAGTTCCAGTCGCGGCGCTCGCTGATGCCGGCCTGCTCGATGACGTCGACGCCGACGCCCAGCTCGTCGGCCGCGTTCTGGACCGCGTAGTCGTCCGTGACGACCGTGCCGTCGAGCTCGTACGCGGCCGCCAGCAGCCGGAGGTCGGTCTCGGAGAGCACGTCGAGGTCGCCGGTCGTGCGCGCGGCCTCGCGAGCGGACGCGAGCGCCGCCTCCCCCGGCACCTGGACCTGCATGCCGCCGCCCGCGAGCGCGTCGTAGCGGTACGCCGCGGCGTCCTCCAGTTCCTCCCGAACGGCGGGAATCGACGCCGTCTCGCCCTCGGGATCGTAGTCGTGAATGAACGCGG
Source organism: Halobacterium sp. R2-5 (assembly GCF_011734195.1). Taxonomy (NCBI): domain Archaea; kingdom Methanobacteriati; phylum Methanobacteriota; class Halobacteria; order Halobacteriales; family Halobacteriaceae; genus Halobacterium; species Halobacterium sp. R2-5. The sequence continues at coordinate 160,290 of NZ_JAANTH010000002.1, read as the reverse complement.
AGGCGTCTAAGACCTGCACTATCGCTGGACGACGATGTAGTCCTTGACCGCCTGCACGCGCCCGACGGGGACGCGGTAGTGGCCCTCGTCGTCCGAGGGGAAGTCGACGTTCACGGGGGAGTCCTCGTGGGGCTCCACGAGCAGGTCTTCGAGCTTCCCGCTCTTGAGGTCCATCGTGATGTTGTACAGCATTCCGAGCTCCGTGCCGTCCGAACCCATCACGGCCTTCCCGGAGAGGTTCTCGGCGAGGATGTCGGCCATACCCGGGAGTCTGGCGTGGAATCCCCATAAACCCCGCGGGGTCGTCGGACGCGCGACACACGCGGGCCGTTACGATGGAATTATACGCCACCGTCCGTTCTATTCGGTCAACAACCGTTCTCTCGGAGGATTCTACTATGTCCGACGCAGACACCACCGAAGAACCCGGGGAGCTGCGGACGCCCATCGTCGCGGTCCTCGGCCACGTCGACCACGGGAAGACCAGCTTGCTCGACAAGATTCGCGGCTCCGCCGTCATCGAGGGGGAAGCCGGCGCCATCACCCAGCACATCGGCGCGACAGCCGTGCCGCTGGACGTCGTCAGCGAGGTGGCGGGCAGCCTCGTCGACCCCACGGAGTTCGACCTGCCGGGGCTGCTGTTCATCGACACGCCCGGCCACCACTCGTTCTCGACGCTGCGCTCGCGGGGCGGCGCGCTCGCGGACATCGCCATCCTCGTCGTGGACGTCAACGACGGCTTCCAGCCCCAGACCGAGGAGGCCATCCGCATCCTCAAGGACACGGGGACGCCGTTCGTCGTCGCCGCGAACAAGATCGACACCATCCCCGGCTGGAACCCGACGGCGGACGCGCCCGTCCAGCAGACCTACGAGAGCCAGTCCGACCGCGTCACCAGCCAGCTCGACGAGAAGCTCTACGAGCTCATCGGCGAGCTCTCGGACGCGGGGTTCTCCTCGGACCTCTACTGGCGCGTCCAGAACTTCCAGGCGAACATCGGCGTCGTCCCGGTGTCCGCGGAGACCGGCGAGGGCATCCCGGACCTCCTGACGGTGCTGATGGGGCTCGCCCAGCGGTACATGAAAGACGAGATGGAGGTCGACATCGACGGCCCCGGCGCCGGCACCGTCCTCGAGGTCGTCGAGGAGCGCGGGTTCGGGACGACCCTGGACGTGATTCTGTACGACGGCACCATCGAGCAGGGCGACGAAATCGTCGTCGGCGGCACCAACGACACCATCGTCACCGAGGTGCGCGCGCTCCTGAAGCCGCGCGAGCTCGCCGAAATCCGTACGGAGAACCGCTTCGAGGACATCGAGTCGATGGAGGCCGCGGCCGGCCTGAAAATCGCCGCGCCCGACCTCGACGACGCGATGGCGGGCGCGCCCGTCCGCGTAGTCGGCGACCGCGAGGTCGACGAGGTAATCGCGGAAGTCCAGGCCGAACTCGAGGAGGTCGCGGTCGAGACCGCCGAGGAGGGCGTCGTCGTGAAGGCGGACACGCTCGGCAGCCTCGAAGCGCTCGCGAACGCCATGGAGGAAGCCGAGATTCCCGTGATGTCCGCGGAGGTCGGCGACATCGCACCCCGGGACGTGGCGATGGCGACCACGGCGGACGACGACAAACACCGCACTATCCTCGGATTCAACGTGGACGTGCTCGCGGACGCCGAGCGCAAGGCCGAGGACGAGGACGTCCGCATCTTCGACAGCGACGTCATCTACCAGCTCGTCGAGAACTACGAGGAGTTCGTCGAGGAGCGCGAGCGCGCCCAGCAGGAGGCCATCTTCGAGAACATCGTGCGGCCCGCTCGCTTCCGCATCCTCAAGGACCACGTGTTCCGCCAGAGCGACCCCGCGGTCGTCGGCGTCGAGGTCGTCTCGGGGACCCTGAAGCGCAACACGCCGGTCGGCTACATGGAGGGCAACGAACTCCAGCGCGTCGGCGTCGTGAAGGGCATCCAGGAGCAGGGCGAGGACGTCGACGAGGTGCGCGCGGGCAACCGCGTCAGCGTCTCCATCGACGGCCCGACAGTCGGCCGGGACATCGATGAGGGCGACGAGCTCTGGGTGGACCTCCCGGAGAAGCACGCGAAGGTCCTCGAACAGGAGCTCACCGACGAGATTCCCGCCGACGAGCGCGAGGCGCTGAAGGCGTACCTCGAAACCCAGCGTAAGCGCGACCCCTTCTGGGGGAAGTAGCGGCCGAGCGGCTGTCGGCTGTTCTGCGGCGGCCGGAGACAGAGAGAGAACCGATTACCGCGCGGTCTGCGGGACGTCGTCGCCGAGCGCGTGCTTCACCTGGAGGGCGGCGCTGGCGGCGAGGCCGCGGGCGACCTCCTCGCGGTCGTCGTCCGGGATGAGGTCGTCGTCGGCGACGCCGTCGAACTCGGGCGTGAAGCCGGCGCTGACGGGGTTGCCGGCGGGCGGGCGGACGGCGACGGTGACCTGGACGCCGTTGTTTCCGGTGCTGATCTCCGAGCCGACGACGTACTCGTCGGGGAGGAAGTCCCGCGTGCGAGCGGTAATCTGGGAGATGCTGTTCTGGAGCGCCCGGCGCTGGGTCCCCGTGAGTTCGGGTTCGGGCTCCGACGGCTCGGCACCACTGTACGGCGTGTTCCCGTGCATTGAGACACAGTAGGGCACCTCCACGTAAAGGCCTTTTAGTTTGGGAGAGATTCGCACGGCCCCGAGCGGGTCAGCGCCGCGACGGGAGGTCCGCGAGCCACAGCGGCAGCGACCGCCAGCAGCCGTAGCGGTCGACGACCCGGATCGCGCCCCAGTAGGAGACGCCGGCGAGCGCGAACCCGCCGACGACGTCGGTCACCCAGTGGATGCCGAGGTACATCGTCGCGACGGCGACGCTGCCCGCGATCAGCGTTGCGACCACCAGCCAGCCGGGGTACTCGCTGCGAGTGCGCCACGCGAACAGCGCCACGGTCACGGACAGCGACGTGTGCAGCGACGGGAAGACGTTCGTCGGGAGGTTCACTTCCGCGGTGAGGTGCTGGGCGGTCGGGTACGTCGTGAACAGCAGCGAGTCCGCGAGCCCCGGGATGACGTTGCGCGGGCCGTAGGAGACGAACAGCACGTAACACACCAGCCCGAGGCCGTAGTTCAGCCCGTACGCCGCGAGCAGCCCCGCGAGGCGTTCGCTGTCGTCCAGCGAGAAGTACGCGAGCACCGGGAAGACGAGCAGGAAGACGTAGCCGTAGAGGTAGACGAACACGAAGTACTCGGTGACGAGCGGCGTCGCCAGCGTCTGGATGGTCGCGATGGCCGACCCCTCCAGCGAGTAGATGACGCCGCTGACGTTCCACTGGAGGTACCACGACAGCTCCGGGCCGATGGTGAGCGCGAGCCGGCGCATCCCGAGCACGACGAGCAACGGCAACACGTAGGGAGTTACGGCGACGAACCGGCGCCTGGCGTCGCCGAGCGCCCCGACGAACCGCCGCGGCCCGATGGAGATGGCGATCCCCAGCGCGAGCATCGCGAGCACGTGCGCCACCAGCACCAGAATCGTCTCTAGGAGGACCATGTTAGCGGTAGAGGTTCCCGTCGTCGTCGTACGTGTAGCCCGCCTCGCGGAACAGCTCGCGGGCGCGCTCGACGTCGAGTTCGCCGCCCGAGCCGGGGAACGGCCCGAGGGAGTGGTCGTCCTCGTCTATGCTCTCGACGTCCCACTGCGCTACGACCGGCATGTCGGTCGCGGTCGCGAACCCCTCGAACACCGACGACGCGGCGTGCTCGCGGTCGTGGAGCCGGGACAGCACCGTCCGGAAGTGGAAGTCCGACAGCGGCGCACGGCGGGTGTTGTAGCCGACGATGCAGAGCTCCGTCGAGGGTGCCGTCACGGACTCGACGCCCTCGGCGTCGGCGACGCCGTCGAAGGCGTGCAGCGGGAACTGGTGGAGCGACGTGTCCAGCCGCCCGGCTTCGAGCGCCTCGATGGCGTCCTCTCCCGACGGCGCGTAGCGGGCGACGATTCCCTCCGTTTCGAGCGCGGGCGCGTACCGCGCGAGGTTGACCGCGTCGACGTCCGTGAGGAAGTGGTCCTCGTACGGCGTCAGCGTCACTGACTCGCGCTCGACCGCGCTCTCGAACGCGAGCGGACCGCTGCCGACGGGCTGGCGGTTCTCCCAGACGAGCGCACGCGTCACGCGGTCGTCGACGAGCTCGGACTTGTCGCGCCACTCGGAGGCCGGGAGAATTGGCAGCGAGAGCACGCGCTCGGCGGAGCCCTCGTCGAGCCCGCGCTTCAGAGAGAGCCGGACTGTGTCCCGGTTGAGCTCGGTCGCGGACGCGACCAGCGACGTGCGGCCGCGGAACCGCGTCGCCGGCACCGGGGAGGACGCCTCCCCCATCGACGTGTCCGAGAGGAACTCCATCGTGAACGCGACGTCCGTCGCTGTCACGGGGGTGCCGTCGTGGAACCGCTGGTCCGAACGGAGGGTCACGAGGAGGTCGTCGCCGTCGAACCGCCAGGACTCGGCGGCCCACGGGAGCAGCGACTCGCCGTCCCACGCGGGACGGGCGAGCGGGTCGTACAGCAGCCCGAGGAGCTGGCGGTTCCACCGGAACTCGCCCGCGATGGGGTTGCGGTTCTCTGTCAGCGCCGCGGAGAAGATGCCCGCACGCAGCGGCCGGTCGAGGTCGGCGGCCGCGAGCTGGCCGAGGACCGCGAGCGGGCGCTCGGTCGTCGTCCCCGCCTCGGCGGGCCGGTCGGCGCGGCGCGCGGTGAGGAACTCGGGCGCGGCGACCACGGTGAACGGCACGCGTTGTGCGTACGCGTCGAGGACGTCGCCGAGCTCGTTCTCGGAGTCGCCCGCGCGCAACGCCTCCAGTGTCTGGTCGAGCTCCGGGCTGGCGACGCCGAACGGGTTCTGCCAGCCCGATTCCGGCGCGAACGACGAGTGCAACAGCGGGTAGAGCGCGTCCGGGTGGCCGAGGTGGGGGTGGCGGCCGACGAACACGTCGAAGTCGTGGTTGATGAGCGCGTCGAGGTAGAGCTGGGACTGGGCCTTCGGCGCGAAGGTCGCGTCCACGCCCACGGCGCTCAGCCGGTCGGTGAGCTGGCGGCCGAGCGTGGTGGCCGCACGGTCGTCGTCCGCGGGCGGCGCGCTCACCGTCAGCGAAACGCGCTCGCCGGGGCTGTACCGGTCGCTGTACCGGGTGCCGCTGCAGCCGGCGAGCGTCGCGGCGGTCGCGGTGGCGGCGGCGAGAAACGACCGCCGGGAGTGGAGTGTCGAGGTCATGGGGCGGACGGCCACGGTAGCGTGGCGGCGGAGACCGGCGTGAGCGCGGGCAGCGCGACCCGCTCGCGGGCCGGCAGCGAGCGCGGGGCGCGGCCGCCGACGGTGGGGCAGTTCGTCGCTGTTCTAGTCGTAACTGTAGGCCGTGACACGTATTATGTGTTCGGGAACGCCGCGCGCGGACTCAGAGTATCGGCTCGCTGTCGCCGTACGCCGCGAGCACGACCGCGGCCGCGTACTCGCCGGCGTCGGCCTCCGCGGTCGCCGAGCGCACTGTCGGTTCGTCGAACGTCCAGTCCCGGAGGTCCATACCCGCGTCGATGCCGGCGCGCACGCGCGCCTCGACGTCGTCGGCGTCGGTCTCGTCGGCGGCCTCGTAGAACAGGCCGGGTCCGTCCTCGCTTTCGGCCCACCCGAGCGCGGCGCTGACGTGGCGCGGCCCGGCGGCGTCGGTGCGCGCCTCCACGACGGTCAGTCGATTCCCGACGGGACCGAGGTCCGGCGCGGTCCCGACCGCCTCGACGTCGGCGTCCGCGGGAATCACCGAGGACACCGCGACGAGGTTGTAGTTGTGGACGCCGGCGTCGGCGAGCGCGGCGTCGTAGGCCGCCATCTCTGTCGGTGCCGTGCCCGTCCCCCAGACGACTCTGATAGTCACGCGTGAGGTTCGGGCCCGGGGACACAAGAGCGTTCCAGTCCGGGACGGCTACCGGATGTAGCTCGGGTAGCTCGGCCCGAAGTCGTCCTCGCCCTCGGCGACGAGCTTCTCGTAGGCGGCGTCGAAGTCATCGCGGCGGACCTCGTCGCGGTCGTCGCGGATCGCGAACATCCCCGCCTCGGTGGCGAGGCTCGCGAGCTGCGCGCCCGAGAAGCCGTCCGTCTGGCGGGCGAGGTCCGCGAACTCCACGTCGTCGGCGACGTTCATGTCGCCCGCGTGGATCTCGAGGATGCGTTCGCGGGCCTCCTCGGTCGGGTTCGGCACCTCGATGAGGCGATCGAAGCGGCCGGGGCGGAGAATCGCGGAGTCGAGCATGTCGAAGCGGTTCGTCGCCGCGATGATGCGGACGTCGCCGCGCTCGTCGAAGCCGTCCATCTCGCTGAGCAGCTGCATCATCGTCCGCTGGACCTCGGCGTCGCCGGACGTCTTCGAGTCCGTGCGCTTGGCGGCGACGGCGTCGATCTCGTCGATGAAGATGATGGCGGGCTCCTTCTGGTCGGCGAGCTCGAAGAGGTCGCGGACCAGCCGCGAGCCCTCCCCGATGAACTTCCGGACGAGCTCGCTGCCGGCCATCTTGATGAACGTCGCGTCCGTCTGGTTCGCGACGGCCTTCGCGAGCATCGTCTTCCCGGTCCCCGGCGGGCCGTGCAGGAGCACGCCGCTCGGCGGCTCCACGCCGACCTTCTCGAACTTCTCGGGGTTGACGAGCGGGTCCTCGACGGCCTCCCGGACCTCCCGGAGCTGCTCGTCGAGACCGCCGATGTCGTCGTACTCGACGGTCGGCGACTCGTCGACTTCCATCGCCTGCGCGCGGGCGTCCGTCTCGTCGTCGAGGACGCGCTGCACGCTGAACGAGTCGTTGATGGCGACGCGGTCCCCGACCTCGAGCTCGTCGGCGAGCCGCGGGGACAGCTCGGTGAGGACTTCCTGGTTGTTGCCGTGCTGCTTGATGACGGCGCTGCCGTCCTCCGGCAGGTCTTCGACCGTCGCGAGGTACAGCGACGCGGTCTTCAGCGTCTCGTTCTCGCGCTGCAGGCGGTCGACCTCCTCGCGGAGCTCTTCGCGACGCGACTCGACGTCCTCGAGCTGGGCCTGGAGCTGCTCGTGAACGTCGAGAATCTCCCCGTAGTGGTCCTGGAGTGCGTCGAGGTGTTCCTCCGGCGACGACTCGGGGTCGATGTCGAGCGTCGGCCGGTCAGGTAGTGAAGGACTACGAGACATTCGTTGCCCGTTCTAAGGGACGCGCGTAGAAGTTCCTTTGGGTAGGCGGAACGCCTACCGGCGTTCGCGCGTCTGACGGTAGTGGCCGCGAGCGGGCGGCTCTCGTGGGTTCAGAACAGCTGTTCGGCCTGTTCGAGGCGCTCGTCGTAGACGTCGAGCGCGCGCTCGATGGGCTCGCTCGTGGACATGTCGACGCCGGCGGCCCGCAGCAGCTCCAGCGGGTACTCGCTGGAGCCGCGCTCGAGGAAGTCCAGATAGCGGTCCGCGGCGGGCTGGCCCTCCTCGAGGATGTCCTGGACGAGCGCGACGGCCGCCGAGATGCCCGTGGCGTACTGGAAGACGTAGAAGTTGTAGTGAACCGCCTCTGGGGTCAAGTCCCGAGGCTTCCCGTGGTTAGTCGGACACTCCCGCGACACCATCGGCAAGGTGGCCTGTAGCGGTGTCGTGGGTCACGGTCGGGGCGTCCACGGCCCCCGATGCCTGCCGTCGCACCTTCCTGACTTGGGGAAGGTTGTTGAGAGCAGGCACATTCCAATCGAGTTTCTTGCTGCCTTTGACGGCGATGTTGATGCTTGCACCACGGTCGCTGTGGTCTTGATGTTCACAGTCTCGACACTTGAACCGCTTCTTATTGCGGTTCGCGCGCTCCGTATGCCCGCAGAGCGGACACCGTTGGCTCGTGTACTCGGGATTAATCCACGTAGTTGGAATCTCCTCAAAGGCCGCCTTGTACGACGTGTAGTGTTGGAGGGTGCGGAAGGGGAGGTGGTGCAAGCGTCGGTTCATCCGCGTGCCGTAGTCGATACTGTCGCGTATCTCTTTGAGGTCTTCAAAGACGATACATGGCTTCTCGAACTGACGGCTCCACTCCACGATGTGTCGAGACACCTTGTGGAGTCTATCACAGACAAACCGTTCCTCACGCCCTTCCAGCGTATCGTGCATACTCGGCTTCTCCGCGTTCTGCACGCGCTTGCGCATCGTGAAGTAGCGGTGGCGCTCGAATTTGATCTCGGGGAAGTCGATAACCAACGTATCCTCAACCCCATCCGCAGAGAGTGCGGTCAGAGCCACGTTGTCCTCGTTCACGTCCACACCAACGACTGTTCGTGAATCCTGCTTGTTCCGAACAGTCTGCTCGGTGTTGGTGACGTTGACGTGCAACTCGGCGGTGTTGTCGTGGAACAAGGCTTCCGCCGTCCCAATCGTCCACTCGTCACTTTCGAGGGCGGTCTTGAGAATGTTGAGATGGGCGTCATTCCCTTTGAGAACGCCCGTGACGTGTTTGTACGGCTTCGCGCTGATACGGAACGTCACGTCACCGTCGTCGGTGAGGGATAGATTGTAGCCTTCTTCGTAGTTGGCTCGAAGCGGGTACACGCCGTCCTTGGTGTGGCTCGGCTGGCCGAAGTCGTCGTACTCGTAGTAGTTCTCCATCGCCCCGAGTGCTTTGGCGACGACGCGCTGTGTCGTGTTCTTCACGAGGTTCGCGTCATCGGCCACACGGTCGGAAATCGTGTCCCAATCCACGCCGTCTTTGGCGAGGCGGATGGTTTCGTTGTACACCGAGCGCGCTTCAAGCGTGGCGCCACGGAGCAGGCTCTCGTTGTCATTCTGGATATCGAGTTGGAAGTCCAGCGTCTTAACGAGGGCCTGTGAGCCGGTCATTCTTCGGGTTCGTTCAGCCAATCGGTGACAAGTCCGCGCACTACGTCGGACTTGGTTTTCTCGGCGTCGATGCACTGCTTTGAGAACTCCTTGTACACGTCATCCTCGAAGTCCACTGTCAATCGCTTCGTCATCTCACATAGCTTACTTAGATACTGAAGTACTTAATATTTGTTTGGCAGAGAGATAGATGATAGAAGGTCAAATCACAGGTATCGCTATTCCAGCAGTTCGGCCGCCTCATCAAGGTGTTCTTCGTAAACATCGAGAGCGGTCTCGATGAACTTGGAGTTAGTTACGTCGACTCCGGCGTGGTCGAGGATATCGATGGGGTACTCACTGCCGCCCAGTTGCAGAGCCTCACGGTACTGGGTCGCAGCTTCATTACCACCTTCATTTAGGATGCGGTCAGCAATTGCAACGGCAGAGCTTATTCCAGTCGCATATTGGTAAACATAAAAATTATAGTAGAAGTGCGGGATGCGCATCCACTCGCGGCGGATGTGGTCGTCGACGACGGCGTTCGCGTAGTAGGCCTCCTTGCGCTCGCCGTACACCTCGTCGACGCGGTCCGGGGTGAGTGCCTCGCCGTCCTCCGCCAGCGAGTGCAGGCGGTGCTCGACGTCCGCGAACAGCGTCTGGCGGTACAGCGTCGAGCGGAAGCGCTCGAGGTACTCGTTGAGGATGTGGCGCCGGAAGTGGTCGTCCTCGACCGTGTCCAGCAGGTGGTTGACGAGCAGCGCCTCGTTGACCGTGGAGGCGACCTCCGCCACGAAGATCTCGTACTGCGAGTAGACGTACGGCTGCTGTTCGCTGGTGTACTGGCTGTGGAGACTGTGCCCGAGCTCGTGGGCCAGCGTGAACATCGAGGAGATGTCGTCCTGGTAGTTCATCAGGATGAACGGCTGGGTGTCGTACGTCCCCCCGGAGTACGCGCCCGAGCGCTTCCCGCGGTTCTCGTAGACGTCCACCCACCGGGATTCGAGGCCGTCGGCGACCCGGTTCTGGTAGTCGTCGCCGAGCGGCGCGACCGCCTCCACGACGTGCTCTTTGGCCTCCTCGTAGGAGACTTCGGGGCTCTCGGAGTCAACGATGGGCATGTAGAGGTCCCACATCTGGAAGTCGTCGACGCCGAGCGCCTTGCGCTTGAGGTCGACGTGGCGGTGGAGCTTGTCGAGGTTGTCGTCGACCGTATCGACGAGGTTGTCGTACACCTCCGTCGGGATGTTCGCGCCGTCGAGGGCGGCCGCGCGGGCGGTGTCGTAGTTCCGCGCGTCCGCGAGCTTGACGTCCTTCTTGACCTGATTCTTCATCGTCGCGCCGATGGTGTTCCGGACGTCGCCGATGGTCTCGTAGAAGGACTCGTGGACGGTCTGGCGGAACTCGCGGTCGGGCTCTTTGAGGAGCTTCGTGAAGTTCGCCTGCGAGATCTCCACGGGCTCGCCGTCGGGGTCCTCGACCGTCGGGAACTCCAGGTCCGCATCCGTCAGCATGTTGTACGCGTCGCTGGGCGCGCCGAGCACCTCGCCGAGGTCGCTCAGCAGCTCCTCGACCTCCGCCGAGCGCGTGTGCGGCTTCATGCGGAGCACGTCGTCGAAGTAGTGCTCGTAGGTCTCTAGCTCGGGTTCGTCCTCGACGAGGGCCTGGAGCTCCTCGCGGGTGCAGTCCTGGAGCTCTGGGTCGAAGAAGGAGCTCGCGCTGGAGACGTCCGCCATCAGGCTGGACGCCCGTGCGCGGAGCGCCTGGTACTGCTGGTCGCGGGTGTCCTCGTCCGAGCGCATCCGCGCGTACGCGGACACCTGCTCGGCCTCGCGGTGGATCTCGTCGCGCAGACGGAGGGCTTCGAGGAGGGTCTCGCCGGACTCCGCGAGCCGGCCCTCGTAGGCCTCGAGCTCGTCGAGCTTCGCGGCGACGTCCTCGTAGGCGGCCTCCCAGTCGTCGTCGGTCGCGTAGATGCTCTCGAGGTCCCACGTGTGCTCCTCGGAGAGCTCGCTGCGTTCGGGAACGCTGCTCATGCACGGGCGTTCGGGGCAGACCGGTTAAACGTTGGTGAACGGCGGCGGGCTTGCCGGCGCTCGCGCGCGAAACTGCGGGGCTGCGTTTTTCGTGGCGGGCGCGCGAACGGACACGTATGACCGAGGACACGCGCGTCGACGCGGCGCTCGGCCGGGCGTGGCGCGACGACGTTCCGTGGCAGGTGTTGACCGCGCTGACGGAGCTCGACGACCGGCTCGCGGGCCACGAGGGCGAGGCGCGCGCCGCCGAACTCGCGGGCCGCGCGTTCGCGGACGCCGGCGCCCGCGACGCGACCGTCGAGACGTTCGACCTCCCGGTGTGGACGCGCGGGGACTGCGCGCTCGCGGTCACCGACCCCGTCGAGCGCGACTTCCCGGCGTTCGCGCTCCCGTACTCGCCCGCCGGCGACGTCGCGGACGCGTCGCTCGTCGACGTCGGGCACGGTACGGAGGACGACTTTCAGGATGCCGACGTGGAGGGCGCGGTCGTGCTCGCGTCCACGGACAGCCCGGCGGACGGGCGGCTCGTCCACCGCATGGAGAAGTACGGCTACGCCGTCGGCGGCGGCGCCGCGGGGTTCGTCTTCTACAACCACAAGGACGGCCAGCTCCCACCGACGGGCGCGCTCCGGTTCGGCCGCGAGGGCGAGATTCCCGCGGCTGGCGTCTCCAAGGAGACGGGCGCGTGGCTCCGCGAGTACGCCGACCGGGACGGCCGCGTCGGCTTCTCTGTCGACGCCAGCACGGATTCGGGAACGGGGAAGAACGTCCACGCCGTCCTCGGCCCGGACACCGACGAGGAAGTCCTCGCGCTCGCGCACCACGACGCCCACGACGTCGCGGAGGGCGCACTCGACAACGGCTGCGGTGTCGCGACGCTCGTCGCCGCCGCCCGCGTGCTCGCCGACCTCGACCTCGACTGCAAGGTCCGCGTCGCGACCGTCGGCGCCGAAGAGGTTGGGCTGCTCGGCTCCGCCGCGCTCGCCGACCGCGTCGATTCGAAATCGGTGCGCGCGGTCGTGAACGTCGACGGCGCGGGCCGCTACCGGACGCTGCGCGCGTTCACGCACGGCACGGACGCCTTCGCGGACGTGCTCGACGGCGTCAGCGAGCGCGCGAACCGCCCCATCGAAGTCGAGCCGACACTCCACCCGTACAGCGACCACTGGCCCTTCCTCCGGCGCGGCGTCCCCGCGGTCCAACTGCACAGCGTCACGCCCGAGCGCGGCCGCGGCTGGGGGCACACGCCCGCCGACACCCGGGACAAGGCCGACTCGCGGAACCTCCGGGAGCACGGCGCGCTCGCCGCGCTGCTCGTCCGGGAACTCACGAGCCGCGACGTTCCACGCCCCGAGGACGGCCGTCTGCGCGAGACGCTCGCCGGCGCCGGGATGCGCCCGGGCATGGAGGCCGCGGGCGTCTGGCCCGCCGACTGGGATTAAACTGAATCGGCGACGTGCCCGGCGACGCGAGCGAGCGCGCGTCGCTCCTCGCGCAGTTCCCTGAACGTCTCCCGGACGGCGGCCGCGGCGCGCGCCTCGCGCTCGAAGTCGAGGCCGTAGTCCACGTCGTGGAGCACGAGCGGCCCCGCCGGCGCGGGCGGGACGCCCTCCGGGCCGTCGACGCGCTCGTCGCCGAGCACGCGGTCGATGCGCTCGAAGTCCGCGCCCGCTGCGACCGCCTGCACGAGCGAGACGACGCGCCGCACGAGTTCCCGGCAGAACCCGCTCGCGCGCAGCGTCACGACGAGGAAGTCGTTCTCCCGAGAGACGCCGCCCGAGAGTTCGCGGACCGTGTTCTCGTCGTCGGGCGTGAGGTTGTGGAAGTCGCGCTCGCCGAGCAGGCGGCCGAGCGCTCCGGCTGCTCGCTGGTCGTCCACTCCTTCCGCGTGGCTCGCGGCTCCGCCAGAAGAGCGCTGCTCTTCCGAGCCCCCGGGCGTTTCACTCCCGGAGACGCCGCTCGCTCGTTCCGCGCCCTCGCTGCGCTCGGGCGCGTGCCAGAAGTACCGGTACGCCCGCCAGTTCGCGTCGTGGGTCGCGTGGAAGTCAGAGGGAGCGTCGGCGTGCGCCCACGCGTGAATCAGGTCGGGGAGTTCGCCGTTCAGCGCGGACGGCGTCAGCCACTCGGGGGCGTCGAGCGCGATGGTCTGCGCGCGCGCCGACACGCCCGCATCGGTGCGGCCGGCGGCCGCGTAGCCCGGCGGTTTCTCGCCCTCGAAGACGTCGAGCCGGCGGAGCGCGCCGAACAGCTCGCCCTCGACGGTGGTGACCTCGGGCTGGCGCTGGAAGCCGTAGTACGGCCGGCCGTCGTACGCGACGCGGAACGCACGGCGGGGCATTCGCTACTCGAAGTCGGCCAAGGTGGGGCGCTCGCGGTCGCCGGGGAAATCCTCGAACGGCGCGGTGGTCTGGTCGCCGCTCTCCATGTCCTTGACGGTGACCTCGCCGTTCGCGAGGTCCTGCTCGCCGACGATGACGACCGTCTCCGCGCCGATCGAGTCGGCGTAGTTCATCTGCGCGCCGAAGCTCCGGTCGGCGACGTCGCTCTCGACGACGTGGCCGCGCTCGCGGAGGTCGCCGGCGACGCGGGCGGCCTCCTCCTCCGTGTCGCCGACCTGGAGGACGTAGTAGTCCGTCGAGAGGTCGCCCTCGGGGCGGACGCCAGCGCGCTCCAGCAGGAGGTTCAGTGGGGCGTGGCCGGGCGCGACGCCGACCGCGGGCGTCGGCTGGCCGCCGAACTCCTCGATGAGGTCGTCGTAGCGGCCACCGCCGAACACCGAGCGCCCGATGTCGCCGGTGGCGTCGAAGCACTCGAAGACGACGCCCGTGTAGTAGTCGAGCCCCCGTGCCGTCGTCAGGGAGATGTCGCAGTACTGCCGGACGCCCAGATTCTCGGCGGCGTCGAGGACCGCGCGGAGGTTCTCCACGGCGTCGGCGACCCGGTCGGTGCCAGCGAACTCGGTGAGCGCGTCGAGGTCGTCGCCCGCGAGCAGGTCGTCGAAGCGCTCGGCCTGGTCGTAGGAGAGCCCGGCCTCCGCGAGGCCGTCGAGGTACTCCGCGCGCTCGATCTTCTCGCGCTTGTCCACGACGCGGATGGCCGCCTCGGTGTCCACGTCGGCGTCGAAAGCGTTCAGGAGGCCGCCGAGGATGTCGCGGTGGGAGACGCGGAACTCGAAGTCGTCGCCGGTCAGCCCGAGGCTCGTCAGACCGTCGGCGGCGACGGCAAGCACCTCGGCGTCCGCGCGCGGGTCGCTCGACCCGAAGATGTCGACGTTCGTCTGGTAGAACTCCCGGAAGCGCCCCTGCTGGGGCTCCTCGTACCGCCAGAACGCGCGCGTCGAGTACCACTTGATGGGCTTCGAGAGCTCCTGCTGTTTCGCGACGACCATGCGCGCGACCGTCGGCGTCAGCTCCGGCGTGAGCGCGACGTCCCGGCCGCCCTGGTCGGTAAAGGAGTAGAGCTCGTCGACGATCCCCTCGCCGGACTTGTCGACGTACATCTGGGTCGCCTCCAGCGCGGGCGTCCCGATCTCCCGGAAGCCGTGCCCGCGCGCCGCGTCCTCTAAGGCGTCCATCGCCTCGCGGCGCGGCCCCATCTCCTCGGGGTAGAAGTCCCGGAATCCCTTGAGTCGGTCGTACATGCACCGACGTTCGCCCGTGCCGCGCTTGAAAGCTTCCGTTCCCGGAAGCGGCGGCGAGTGCGTCGGCGCGAACTGTTTTGCCGCCGCGAGCCGACGCTGTCCGCATGACGACGACCGTCGAGACGCCGACGGAGGAGACGACCTGTGCGTACTGCGGGTCGCGCATCTTCGACCACGACCCCGTCTGCGTGCGCGACTGCACCGAAGACTGCGGGTCGCCGACGTACTTCTGTAACTACGCGTGCCTCTCAGCGCACGTCGACGAGCAGGACCTCGCGACCGGCGACGCCTGCGAGTGGTCGCCGGAGTGACGGCGGGTCGCGGGTAGCAACTCAGACCGCAATCAGGCCGACGCCGGCGACGGCGAGACACGCGGCGGCGAACCGGCGACGCAGCCCGGGTTCGCCGAGCAGCACGCAGCCCAGGAGGACGGCGACGATGGCCTGCGCGTTGACGAGCGTGGAGACGACGCTGGCCGAGGCGCTGGCGAACGCGAGCGCAGTGACGTGCTCGCCGACGGCGACGCCCGCGCCCGCGAGGACGAACTTCGGGAGGTGCGGGCGGACGCCGCCCGTCGGCCAGCGGCGCAGCGCGAGCGGCGCGACAGCGAGCGCGATGCCCGCGAGGAACGTCGGCACCCAGAGCCGCGTCGGGAACGTGTAGTCCCCGAGGACGAGCCGACGGCCGATGTCGCTGCCCGCGTACAGCATCGCGGACGCCAGCGCGAGCTGGGCGGGCCGCGCGTGGACGGCGCGTTGCAGCGGCGCGAGCAGGCTTCCGCCCTCGTAGTTCGCGAGGTAGACCGCGGTGGTGGCGACGGCGATGCCGGCCACGGCGGTCGGTTCGAGCGCCTCGTGCAGCGCGAACACCTCGATGGGGACGACGAACACGGGCACGATTTTCGCGATGGGCGCGACGTAGGAGACGTCGCCCACGGCGAGCGCGTACACGGACACGATGAACGCCGCGCCGCCCAGGACGACGGTTGCCGCGAAGACGCCGACGCCGGTCGCGTCCATCGGCGGGAACGCCGGGAAGCCGTCGGCACCCGTCGCGGCGGCGACCGGGAGGTACCACAGAATCGCCGCGCAGTTCACGAACAGCGTGAGGACGGCGGCGTGGACGCCGTCGAAGAAGCGCTTGAGCGCGAACAGCCACACCCCCCAGATGCCGGCCGCGGCGAGCGCGTAGACGAGCCCCGACTCCATTGCGCGAACCGAGCCGTCGCCGGGAGAAGAGTCAATCGATTCGCCGGACGGGCCAGCGGGCCGCGGGCCGACGCGCTACTCGCGGAGGCCGTGGACGTACGTCTGGTCGTGGTCCGGGAACACCTCGCGGATGGCGTCCTCGCCGTGCTCCTCGCGGAGAATCGCGCGCAGCTCGGCCTCGTAGTCGGCGCGCGGAATCTCCTCGCTGGGCCCGACCTCGACGTCGAGTTCGGCGTCCACGAGGCGGTCGACGGCGCCGCGGCCGAACCCCGCGAGCGGGGAGAGGTAGTCGACGCCGTGGCGGTCTTCGAGGCTCTGGGCCTGCGCCCGCGAAACCGTCGGCACGCGGTCGTCGCGGCGCGTGCCGTCCGCGACGGCGTCGAAGTCGAGCGCGGCGACGGCCTCCAGCGCTTCCTCGTGGACGTGCTGGATGCCGTTACGTGGGTAGCCGTCCTCGCGCATCCGCTCGGCGGCCTCGTCGGCGACCTCGCGGTCGAGTTCGAGCGTCCGGAACTCGAAGCCCGCGGACTCGGCCGCACGCTCGGCGTGCTCGTGCTCGTCCGTGACGCCGAAGTGCGCAGTGACGAGCGTGACGTCGTAGAATCGCTCGACGAGCAGCGCCGCGAGCGTGGAGTCTTTCCCCCCGCTGTAGAGCAGCCCCAGCCGCATCGCCTACCTGCGGCTGATGTCGAAGCTCTGGGAGTCGGGCTTGAGCTCGCGGAGCAGCTCCTTCATCTGCTCCTCGTCGATCTGGTCCTGGAGGCGGCCGGACTGGGCGAGCGCGAGAATCTGCTGCTCGGCCTTCTCCGCGAACTCCGGCTTGCTCATCTTGATGGTGTTCAGGCGCTTGCGCGCGCCGTCCGTGAGGTGCTGGCGGAGCAGCGCCTGCTTCTGCTGTTCGGCCTGCTCGCGCTGGGCCTGCTGGGCCGCCTCGCGGCCCCCGCCCTGCTGCTGTTGCTGTTGCTGCTGCTTGAGCTGTTCTTTCTTCTGCTGGCGAAGCTCTTCGAGTCGTTCGTCGTCCGGGCTCCCACTCATGTTCGTGGGTAGTTAGGAGCGAATCCGGTTAATTGTAACGCAACGGGGTAGTAGCGCCGCGGCTACACCGACGAGAACAGCGAAGAAGCGGGAGCGTCAGGCGTAGCGTTCGAGCTCGGGCCGGTCGAGGTTCTCGATGACCTCGCCCGCGGTGTCGTCGAGGAGGCTGCGGCCCTCGGCGGTGACGACACGGCCGCGGTTGTGCTGCTGCTCGACGAGGTCCTCGTCCTCGAGCTGCTGGAGCGCGGTGCGGACGATGTTCCGGGAGCTGGACGTGCTGTCCGGCGGAGAGACACGGTAGCGGTTGGAGCCGTCGGTGGTGTCGCCGTAGGCGGTCGCGAGGCGCTTGACGCCGATGGGGCCTTCCATCGCGACCTTCCGGAGGATGCTGGCGGCGCGTCGCGCCCAGAAGTCCTCCTGTTCGGGCGGGAGTTCACGACCAACGCCGGTCTTCGCGAACTGCGCCCAGTCCGGTTCGTCGAGTCGATCTTCGAGCTCGCTCGCGAGCTCGTCGACGAGCTCGTCCACGGGAGCGTCGTAGAGGGTTGCCATTGGGCGGAATTCACGTCGGATTCGTTTAAAGCCATCGTTAGGGACTCGCTCGGTGTTCGAGCGCGACGGCGGCGACACCGCCCAGTGCCGTCGGTAGCCAGTACGTGGCCGCACGGAACACCAGTGCGACGGCGCCCGCGGCGCCCGGTGTGACGGCCGTCGCCGGGACGAGCACGGCGACGATGGCGAACTCGACGGCGCCCGTGCCGCCCGGCAGGGGCGTGGCGCTCGCGATTGTGGCGACGGGGACGACGACGAACGCGACAGCGGCCGGCGCAGCGTACCCGAGGCTGTACAGTGTCACCCACATCGTCCCGCAGAGGACCGCCCAGCCGGCGGTGGAGAACGCGCCAGCGGCGACGAGGCGACGGCGGCTGGTGGCGACGCGGCCGAGCGCGTCGAAGAAGTCGTCTACGCGCTCCCGGAGCTGGTCGCCGTCGGGCGGCGAGACCCCCGGTACGACGCGATCGAGCGCGGCGAGCACGGGTGTCAGCGTCCGGACGGCGGCGGCCCGGAGCCGCGCGCGGTAGCGCCACGCGCCGTAGAGCGCTGCCGGGACGCCGACAACGAGCGCGGCGACGACGGCGACGACGTACCAGAGCCCCTCGAAGACGGTGTACGAGGCCGCGTAGTACGCCAGCCCGAGCGAGGCGAACGTCAGCGACGGCACGAAGTTGAGCGCGTCGACGCTCGCGATTGCGGCGAGGCCGCGCTCGTAGTCGGCGCCGGTCGACCGCGAGATGAGGTACGCGCTGAACGGCTCGCCGCCGGCCTGTCCGAACGGCGTGACGTTGTTCGCGAACGCGGCGGCCGCGTACAGGAGCACAGCGGTACCGCGAGAGACCGGAACGCCGATCGCGGAGAGCACGGTGTACAGGCACAAGCCCCACGCGGCCAGCCAGCATGCGCCCGCGGCGGCGAGAACGACCGCCTCTCGCGGGTCGAGTAGGGAGAGGGTGCTAGCGACGTCGTCCACGCCGACGGCTGCGACGAGCACGGCGAGTACGAGCGCAGCCGCGAGGAAGCCGCCGACGCTCCGAGTGACGTCAGCGTCCATGCGGACGGCCCGAACGGGGACAGACGGGTAAACGCTCCGACTAAGGAGGAGACCGCGGCCCCAGTCGCGGCGTTTTTGCCGGCGGGCGCGAATCGTGTCTGCATGAACGAACGGGCGGCGCTGGACGTGGTCGGCGGCCTCGTCGACAGCGCCGGCGACGACGCCGCGGTCGTCGGCGACACGGCGTTCACCATCGACATGCTCCACGAGTCGACGGACTTCCCGGCGGGCACGACCAAGTACACGGCGGGCTGGCGGTCCGTCGGCGCGTCCCTCTCGGACGTCGCCGCGATGGGCGCGGCGGCGACGGCGGCGGTCGGCGTCTACGGCGCCCCCGACTTTGCGGAGGACGACCTGCGCGCGTACGTCGAGGGCGCGCTCGACGTCTGCGAGGCGGTCGGCGCGGAGTACGTCGGCGGCGACCTGGACGGCCACGACGAGTTCACGGTTGCGACGGCCGCCATCGGCCAGGCCGACGACCCGGTCTACCGGGACGGTGCGGCGCCCGGGGACAGCGTCGTCGTGACCGGGACCCTCGGCCGGACCGCAGCCGCCATGCGGCGGTTCGAGGCAGGCGACGTCGAGGCGGCCAACGAGCTGTTCCGGTTCACGCCGCGCGTGAGCTCGGGCCGCGCGCTCGCCGGGCACGCCACCGCGATGATGGACTCCAGCGACGGGCTCGCGCGCTCGCTCCACCAGCTCGCGGAGGCCAGCGGCTGCGGGTTCGCGGTCGACGGCGACGCCGTTCCGGTCGCGGACGAGCTCCGGGGAGCCGTCTCGGACCCGCTGGACACAGCCGTTTCGTACGGCGAGGACTTCGAACTCGTTGCCACTGTCCCGGCGGAAGTGGTCGAGGGAGTTCGAGCGGCATCTGACGTCCCCCTATCCGTGATTGGGGAGGTCACCGAGTCGGGGATAACGCTGGACGGCGAGCCGCTGGCGGACCGCGGCTGGACCCACTAGCCGACGATCTGGATGGGGACGGGCATGAAGCAGAGCGCGCCGAGCACGAACGCGAGCACGCCGACGGCGACGCGGCGCTTGTCCAGCGGCGAGTCGTCGACGGGGTCGACGTTACCCGCGAACGTGATGACCGTCGCGATGAGCCCCCACATCACCCAGATGCCGGCGGCGTTGCCGGCGTCGGAGACGAACCACTGGTAGCCCGCGAGCGCGAACAGCGCGGTGGGCACCAGCGGCGCGACGCGGTCGGCCTGGTCGCCGACCAGCGACCGGAGGACGTGGCCGCCGTCGAGCTGGCCGACCGGGATGAGGTTCAGGAACGTGATGAACATCCCGATCCAGCCGCCCATCACGACCGGGTTGATGGACCGCGACGGGTCGCTGTACGACAGCGGCTCGCCGAGCACGGCGGCGATGGCCTGCAGCAGCGGGGGGTAGGCGAACTGTACTTCGACGGCGTCCGCGGAGTTGGCGAGCTCCGGCGGCACCGTCACGGGCGGCAGCGCGAGCCCGATCGCGGAGACGAGGATTGCGGCGACGAGTCCGGCCAGCGGGCCGGCGACGCCGATGTCGAACAGGGCCTCGCGGTCGGGAATCCGGCCGCGCATCCGGATGACCGCGCCCATCGTGCCGAACAGCGACGGGAACGGGATGAAGTACGGGAGGGAGGCGTCGACGTCGTGGTAGCGGCTCATCGCGTAGTGGCCGAGCTCGTGGACGCCGAGCACGCCGACGACCGCGAGCATGAACGGGAGCGCCTGCACGACCGCCGGGGAGAACGGGTCGACGTAGTACCAGTTCGCGCCGACGAACAGCGTCGACGCGAGCGTCGCGACGAACAGCGCGATGTTCGTCCACGGGACGCCGCCGTCGTCGGCGTCGTGCGGTTCCGCGACGAGGACGACTTCGCCCGTGCGGCGCGCGAGCCGGACCTCGTAGCCGCGCTCGCGGAACGCCGGCCAGACGGTCTGCATGAGGGTCTCGCGGTCCGCGCCGGGGTCGCCGAAGTAGAGGATTCGGCCGTCCTCGCGACGTACCTCGTAGACGTCGAAGACGGACGCGAACGAGTCCGGGCTCGGGGCGCCGTCGGGCGGCTGGGCCGACATCGGCCGCCACTTACCGCTCCACGGGTTTAAGCACTTAGTCGGCGGCGCAGAACGAAGGGAGCGGCTGTTCTCAGGGCGGTGCGGGTGCGAGCGCGAGCGGGAGTTAGGCGGACTGGACGCGCCACGTGGTGGCGCTCGTGTACGACCACTTCTCGATGTCGAGGTCGGTCGCGGACTTCGAGAGCTTCACCATGAGCGCGCCGATCTCCTTCGGAGAGAGGTCGACGTCGTCGGCGATGAACTTGCTCTTGAAGTACACCTCGCCGTCGTCGGCCTTCTCGCGGAGGTACGCCTTCAGCCGCGTCTCCTTGTCCTGCGGTTCGTCGGCGTCGGTGGAGGGGGATTGGGTTGCGCTCATCTTCGGCTCACCCTACTGGCTGCGGGAGGTTATAAAGGGGTGAACGTTCGGGAAGATTCGTGCGAATTCACCGCCGGACCCATTTTGTCGGACGTTTCACGACTATTCGAGAGGTAGTTAGACGTTTTATCGAGTCCTTAGATACGTTATTTCGTTTCCTATTTCACGTACTTATCGTCGGACGAACGGCGGTCGTTTCGCGCGTGAGACGGCTGATTCGGCGGTGGTATCGCCCGTGAAACCGTCCGTCGTGGCGGCCGCGTGACGGCTACTCGGCCTCGTGCTTCCAGAACTCGTCCTCGACGGTGACCTCCTTCTTGAAGATCGGGACTTCCGCCTTGAGCCGGTCGATGCCGTCCTCGACGGCTTCGAAGGCCTCGCCGCGGTGACCGGCGAGCACTGCGACGAAGACGATGTCCTCGCCGGCGTCGATGCGGCCGACGCGGTGGTGGAGGCGGACGTCCAGAACGCCGTCGCGGGCTTCCAGTTCCTCGCGGATGACTGCGGTGCGCTCGGCGGCGACGCCCTCGTACTTCTCGAACGTGAGCGACTCCGTCCAGTCGTCGTCCTCGTCCTCGAGCGCTCGCACGCGGCCCGTGAACGTCGCGATGGCGCCCGAGTAGTCCGCCCGCGGCGACCGCTTCAGGTCGGCGACCAGCGAGGACAGCGTCTCGAACGGCTCCGCGGCCTCGACGGCGTCGACGGCGGCGTCGAGGTCGGGGTTCTCGGCGTCGACGCGGAGCGCGGGGTCGTCGACGGATGCGTCCCCGACGGCAATCTGGGGGACGCGGGCGTCCGGAAAGCCGACCAGCAGCGCGTAGTCGTGGTCCCGGGCGAGCTCGTCGAGCACGTCGTCCGTCGAGCGGTCGCTGCCCGCTCCCGTCCAGCCGTCGCCGACGACGTACGTCGTCCGCTCGGGGGCGTCCGTCTCGCCGGCCCGGACGACGCCGACGCGGCCGCGGTCGCCGAGGCGGTCGGCGAGCCGGTCCGCGACGGCGTCGGCGCCGTCGCCGACGATGCCGTGCAGTTGCATACTCGGACGTGGGGCGGCTCGCGGCTTGTAGGTGTCGCCAGCTATCGAGTTCGCCACCACCGCAGCGCGAACCACGCGCCGACCAGCAGCGTGATTCCCGAGACAGCGCCGAGTGCGTCGTCGTACGGCGGCGAGAGCAGGTCCGCGAGCTGGAGCAGCGAGAACGCCAGCCACGCGAGCGCGGCGGCGACGAGGACGAACGCCCGTGCGGACGGCAGCGACCCGAAGCGGTACCGCCACGCGACGACGAACAGGACGAGCAGCCACGCGATCGTCAGGACGACCGCCGGCTCGGTGACCGCGACCATGCCCGGTCGAGACGTCGCCGCGGGTTAACCGTTCGTCGCGCTCGCAGCCGCTGCAAGGGGAGTTGGCAACCCTTAAGGACGCAACAGGGTTACCACGCTGTAGTATGCGTGTCGTGGTTTCTATCGGCGGCAGTGTCCTCGCGCCCGACCTCGCCCACGGGCGGGTCGAGGAGCACGCCGCCGCCATCGAAGAACTCGCCGACGCCGGCTGCGAGATCGGAGCCGTCGTCGGCGGCGGGGGTGTCGCGCGGGACTACATCGGGGCTGCGCGGGAGCTCGGCGCGAACGAGATCGAGCTCGACGACATCGGCATCGACGTGACGCGGCTGAACGCCCGGCTGCTCATCGCGGCGCTCGACGGGATGGCCGCACCGAGCCCGGCGGAGGACTACGAGGGCGCGGGCGAGGCGATGCGCCGCGGCGACGTCGCCGTGATGGGCGGCGTGGTCGCCGGCCAGACGACGGACGCGGTCAGCGCCGCGCTCGCGGAGTACACGGACGCGGACCTGCTGCTGTACGCCACCAGCGTCCCGGGCGTGTTCTCCGCGGACCCGAACGAGGACGACGACGCCGAGCACTTCGAGCGGATGACCGCGGGCGAGCTCGTGGACATCATCGCGGACATCGAGATGAACGCGGGGTCGTCGGCGCCCGTCGACCTGCTCGCCGCGAAGCTCATCGAGCGCTCGGGCGTCCGCACCATCGTCCTCGACGGCACCGACCCCTCCCGCATCGTCGACGCCGTGCTGCGCGGCGAACACGACGGGACGGACGTCATCCCCGAGGGTACCGCCGACCAGATGACCTACTGGGCGGGCGGCGACGAGTAGCATGCGCGACGCCGACGACCCCTACATTCTCGGCGACGGCCACGGCTTCTGGGCGGACATCGCGGCGGACCGCGTCCTCGAACGCGACCCCGAGGAGCCCATCGTCATCAAGGGCGGCATCTCGCCCTCGGGCGTCCCGCACCTCGGGAACATGAACGAGATCGTCCGCGGCTACTTCGTCGCGGAAGTCCTCCGCGAGCGCGGTTACGAGGTGCGACAGCTGTTCACGAGCGACGACCGCGACCCGCTCCGGAAGCTCCCCCGGAAGCTCGCGGACCTCGACGGCGACCTCGTCGACCTCGGGGACGTGAACGCGGGCGCGCTCGGCCAGAACCTCGGCGCGCCGTACACCGCGATTCCGGACCCGTTCGGGTGCTGCGACTCGTACGGCGCGCACTTCTCGAACCTCATCGAGGAGTCCGCCGAACTCCTCGGCATCGACGTGGAGATGGTGTCGAACACGGACCTCTACGAGGACGGCGACCTCGAGGACGTCACGGCGTTCCTGCTGGAGAACCGGGAGACGGCCCGCGAAGTGCTCTCGGAGTACCAGGAGAAAGTCGACGCCGGCTACGTCCCGTTCCGCCCCATCTGTGAGGAGTGCGGGCACGTCACGGAGACCGACGCCGTCACCGACATCGACCTCGAGGAGGGCGTCGTGCACTACGAGTGCAGCGACGTGGAGGCCGGCGACCGCACCATCGAGGGCTGCGGCCACGAGGGCACCGCGAGCCTGCGCGACGGGAAGCTCCCGTGGCGCTTCGAGTGGCCCGCGCAGTGGCACGTGCTGGGCGTCGACTTCGAGCCGTTCGGGAAGGACCACGCGGAGGGGTCGTGGCCCTCCGGTACGGACGTCGCGCGGAACGTCCTCGGCGACGAGCCCCCGGTCCCGATGGTGTACGAGTGGTTCACGCTCGACGGCGAGCCCTTCTCCTCCTCGGCGGGCCACGTCGTCCTCGTGCAGGACGTCCTCCGGCTGCTCGGCCCCGAGGTCGTCCGGTTCTTCTTCAGCAAGGACCCCCAGCGCGCCCGGGACTTCTCCGTCGAACGCCTCGACCAGCTCGTCGACGAATTCGACCGCATGGAAGCCGTCTACTTCGGCGAAGTCGACGCAGACGAGGACGAACGCGAGCGCGCCGAACGCGTCTACCCGCTGCTCGTCGACGAACCCCGCGAGGAGCGCATCCGCATCCCGTACACGTTCGCGGCCGTCCTCGGGATGACCGACGACCCCGCGCTCCGCGAGGAGATCGCGCGCCGCGAGGGACACGTCCCCGAGGACGCCCCCGAGTGGGCGGTCGACGCCGCGCTCGAACGCGTCGAGCGCGCCCGCGAGTGGGCCCGACGCACGGACAACGAGTTCAACTACGACCTCAAGCGGACCGAGCTGCCCGACCACGACTTCGACGACGACACCGAGACCGCGCTCGACGAGCTCGCGGCGTTCCTCGAAGCCGAAGACCCGGACGGCGACGAACTCCAGGGCGAGATCTACGAGACGGCGAAGCGCCACGACGTCGACATCGGCGCGTTCTTCTCGGCCGGCTACCGGCTGTTCTTCGACGAGGACCAGGGTCCGAAGCTCGGGCCGTTCCTCGCGAAGCTCGACCGCGAGTTCGTGCTCGGCCGACTGCGCCGCGACCGCTGACCGCTCTCTCTCATACCCAACGGCTTTTGCCGCGCGACCCCTGAATCTCGCGTAATGGATATCTGGACGGTCCTCGCCGTCGCCCTGTTCGCGTACTGGGCGGCCGTGTCGTGGGCGAAAGCTCGGGACCTGCTGCCGTCGTTCGTCTCCGCGACCGGCCCGGTTCTCACCCTCCACACGAAGCGCGGGAAGCGGCTGCTAGAGCGAGCGGCCGCCCCGAAGCGGTTCTGGCGCGCGTGGGGGAACTTCGGGCTCGGCATCGCGCTCGTCGTCGCCGCCGGCACGCTGTTCATGCTCGTGACGTCGGCAGCACAGACGCTCGCGAACCCGCCCGCGCCGTCGGCGGTGAACCAGCCGCGGAACGCGCTCGTCATCCCCGGCGTCAGCGACTTCATGCCGCTGTCGGTCGCCCCCGAGATCGTCGTCGGGCTGTTCGTCGGGATGGTCGTCCACGAGTTCGGCCACGGCCTGCTCTGCTACGTCGAGGACATCGACGTGGACTCGATGGGCGCAGTGCTGCTCGCCGTGCTGCCGATCGGCGCGTTCGTCCAGCCGGACGAGGAGAGCCAGCGCCGCGCGGACCGCGGGTCCCGCGCCCGCATGTTCGCCGCGGGCGTGACGAACAACTTCCTCGTCGTCGTCCTCGCGTTCGCGCTGCTGTTCGGTCCGGTCGCGGGCGCGGTCGGCGTCGCCAGCGGCGGGCTCGTCGGCGACGTCTACGACGACTCCGCGGCCGCCGCCGCCGGCGTCGGCGCGGGCGACCGCGTCACCGAAGTGGCCGGCGCCCCCGTCGCGAACAACACGGAGTTCCAGCGGGCGCTCGACGACGCGCCGGGCCGCGAGGTCACCATGACGCTCGCGGGCGGCGAGCAGGTGACCGTCGACCGCCACCTGCTCGTCACCGCGCTCGCCGCGGACTCTCCCCTGGCGGAGTTCGGCACCGGGAGCGTCCTCTCGGAAGTGAACGACACCGAGGTGTACACCGAAGCGGAGCTCGAAGCCGCCGTCGAGGACCGGACGGTTGCGACGTTCGAAACGGCCAACGGCACGAGTGTCACCGCGCCCGCCGGCGCGTTCGTCACCGTCGTCCCCGACGGCCCCGCCGACGAGGACGGTCTGCCCGGCGGGGAGGACGTCATCGTGACGCGGCTGGCCGGCGAGCGAATCGCCACCGGAGGCGACATGCGTGACGCCCTCGACGCCCACGACCCCGGCGAGACGGTGACCGTCGAAGCGTACGTCAACGGCACCGCGGAGTCCTACGAAGTCACGCTCGGCGAGCAGGACGACGGGTCGAGCTACTTCGGCGGCGCCATCGCCCCCGGCGTCAGCGGCCTCACCGCGTCCGGGTTCGGCGCACAGCTCTACCCCGCGGAGGCGTTCCTCTCGCTGGCCTCCGGGAACGTCGACGGCGGCACCGGGCTCGGTCTGCTGCTCGGCGGCGCCGCAAGCGGCCTCGTCGGGTTCCTGCAGGGCATCGCCGCCGCGCTGTTCCTCCCGCTGTTGAGCATCATCGACCCCACGCTCGCGTTCAACTTCCCCGGGTTCGCCGGCGTCAACGAGAACTTCTACGTCGTCTCCGGGGCCCTACCGGAGAGCGCCGTGTTCGTGACCGCGAACGTCCTGCTGTGGACCGGGTGGATCAACCTCAACCTCGCGTTCTTCAACTGCATCCCCGCGTTCCCGCTGGACGGCGGCCACCTGCTGCGGACGGTCGCGGAGGCGTTCACCGCCCGCCTCCCGATTGACGACCGGCAGGCCGTCACCCGCGCCATCACCACGAGCATCGGGCTCACGATGCTCGCGGCGCTCGTCATCATGTTCTTCGGACCGCAGCTACTGAGCTAGGCGGGAGCGGCTACTCGTCGAGGCCCATCCGCTCGGCGAACTCCTCTGGCGTGTCCGGCACGCGCTCGAAGTCCTCGAAGTAGTACTCGTGGTGGCGGATGAGCTGCTCGGCGATCCACGCCGAGAACGCCTCGTCGAAGCGCCACCCCTCGCCCTCCTCGGGGTTCTCCACGCCGAACCGCTCGTCGGTCGCCAGCACCGCGAACACGTGGTAGAACCCCAGGATGACGTCGGTCACGTCGTCCGCCGTGCCGCCGACCTCCGAGCGCTTCTCCGCGAGCTCCTCGCGGCCAGCGTCCGTGATCTCGAAGTACTTGCGGTCGGGCTCGTCCTCGACCTCG
The DNA here is from genome assembly GCF_011734195.1 of Halobacterium sp. R2-5. Lineage (NCBI taxonomy): Archaea > Methanobacteriati > Methanobacteriota > Halobacteria > Halobacteriales > Halobacteriaceae > Halobacterium > Halobacterium sp. R2-5. Next base: position 133,487 of record NZ_JAANTH010000002.1, on the reverse strand, counting down.
ATTCGCTCGGCGTACCCCTCGTCCTCGAACTTGTACAGAATCGGGTACACCGAGCCGTACGAGGGCTCCCAGTGTCCGCCGCTCAGGTCCTCGATCTCCTTCAGAATCTCGTACCCGTACCGGGGTTGCTCTTCGAGCAGTTCCAGCACCAGATACGAGACGAGTCCCTTCGGCGGACCGCTCTTACGCATTCGGCCACAGGTTTCGCTGTTCGGCGGGAAAGCGTTTCGGTCGCGGCGACGAGGTCGGTTTCGGCGTATCTGTTCACCCGGGTGATTTCGTCGCGGACGCGTCTTCGAAAGCCCCGCCGCCCCTCTCGTCTACCCGCTACCGGCTGGTCGATCGGCTACCGCGGGCTGTTATCGTCCGCTGGCGCGGCTCGTTAGGAAAACCCTTCTACGGCGAATCCCAACAGCCGAACATGGTAGACGCGCCGCAGACGGAGGAGGGCTGGTTCGCACTCCACGACTTCCGCACCGTGGACTGGGACGCGTGGCGGGACGCCCCCGAGCGCGACCGCGAGAGCGCGCTGGCGGAGGCCGAGTCGTTCCTCGAACACCGCGAGGCGCTCGCGGACGCGGACGAGGGCGACTCCGCGGTGTTCTCGATCACCGGCCACAAGGCCGACCTCCTGTTCGTGCACTTCCGGGAGAGCCTCGACGAACTCGACCGCATCGAGCGCCAGTTCGAGGGGACGACGTTCGCGGAGTACACCGAGCAGTCCTACTCGTACGTCTCCGTCACGGAGATTTCGGGCTACACGAGCCCCGAGTACTTCGAGGATCCCGACAGCGTCGACGAGGGGCTCCGGAACTACATGGAGGGGAAGCTCACGCCCGAGATCCCCGAGGACACGTACGTCTCCTTCTACCCGATGAGCAAGCGCCGCCAGCCCGAGCAGAACTGGTACGACCTCTCCTTCGAGGAGCGCGCCGAGCTCATGGCGGGCCACGGCGAGGTCGGCAAGCAGTACGCCGGCAAAATCAGTCAGGTCATCGCGTCCTCGGTCGGCCTCGACGACTGGGAGTGGGGCGTGACGCTGTTCGCGGACGACCTCACGGACGTCAAGGACATCGTCTACGAGATGCGCTTCGACCCCGCGTCCTCGAAGTACGGCGAGTTCGGCGACTTCTACGTCGGCCGCCGCTTCCCGCCCGAAGACCTCTCGGCGTACATGGCCGGCGAGGAAGTCCCCGCGCCCGAGGACGCCCACCACGACCACGGCGAGAGCGAGCACTCCCACGGCAGAGGCGGCCACGGTGACGGGCACAGCCACGGAGACAGCGACGGCCACCACGACCACGGCGGCGACGAGGACAGCGAGAGCATCCGCGGCGAACTCGAAGACCTCGACATCTACGCCGGCCAGCCCCACGGCGAGGACGTCTACGCGACCGTCCTCTACTCCGAGGCCGACGTCGACGAGCTGTTCGAGGAAGTCGAGGGGCTCCGCGAGAACTTCGACCACTACGGCACCCACGTCAAGACCGCCGTCTACGACGGCCGCAAGACCGACCGCGCCGCCGTCGTCTCCATCTGGGACACCGCCAGCGCCGCCGACACCGCCGCCGGCTTCCTCTCCGAACTCCCCGACGTCGTCTCCCGCGAGGGCCAGGGGCCCTCGGAAGGCGCGAGCCGCGTCGGCGAGGAGTCCGGCTTCGGCACCATGGGCATGTTCTACGAGACCAAGCCCGAGCACACCGACGACTTCGTCGAGAAGTTCGACACCGTCGCCGACGTCCTCGCGGACATGGACGGCCACTTCGAGACCGACCTCATGGTGAACGTCGAAGACGACGACGACATGTTCATCGCCAGCCAGTGGGCCTCCAAGGAGGACGCCATGAGCTTCTTCCGCAGCGACGACTTCGCCGACACCGTCGACTGGGGCCGCGACGTCCTCGCCGACCGCCCGCGGCACGTCTTCCTAGCCTAAATTTTCGAAGGAGGTGCGCGGAGCGCACCCCCTTCCAAAAAGTCAGATAAAAAGGCCGCGCTCACTCGCTCCACTCGTTCGCGCGGTGAAACCCTCGCTCCGCTCGGGTATGCTTCTCCCGACAGCCGTCCGGCTCAGTCAGCAGAACCGATGAGGCCGGCGTCCTGGAGGTCCTCGCCGTCGACGCTCGTGCGGTAGTCCTCGTGGCTCATGCCGTCGAAGCGGTCGACGCCGAAGTTGTCCTCGTAGAGGTCGGCGACGCGCCGTTGCTCCTCGTCGCTGAGCGCGGGCGTTTCCGGCGTGGCCGCCCACTCGTCGACGTCGGCCTTCGAGCGGAACGTCGGCGTGACGGTCGCGACCTCGTCGAAGCTCAGGAGCCACTGGATAGCCGCCTGTCCCATCGTGCGCTCGCCGTCGCGCTCCAAGAAGCGCAGCGTGTCGACCTTCTCCCAGCCCGTCTCGTACCACTCGTCCGGGCGGAAGCCGCGGTGGTCGCCCTCGCCGAGCTCCGTGTCCGGGGTGACCTGCTCGTTCAGGAGGCCCGAGGAGTGCGGGACGCGCGGAATCAGGGACGTGGCGGCGTCCTGCTCGCGGACGTACTCCACGAAGTGGCTGTGGACGTCCTGTTCGAGCACGTTCCCGACGTACTGGACCGAGTCGAACGCCTCCTCGATGGCCTTCTCGCCCTCCGCGAGCCAGCCGATGGACGGGCCGAGCGCGACGCCGATGGCGTCCGCCGTGCCGTCCTCGCGGAGCTCGTCCAGCAGTTCGAGGACGTCCGGCGTGAGCTCGCCGACGTCCGGGTTGTGGAGCTGGAGCACGTCGACGTGGTCGACGCCGAGGCGGTCGAGGCTCTGCTCGACGGCGTCCCGGAGGTACTCCACGTCCATCTCCTTCGGGAGCTCGCCGTGGCCCGCCTGCGGGTTGTTGTAGAAGTCGTAGCCGACCTTCGTCGCGACGGTCATCTCGTCGCCGCGCTCGGCGAGCACCTCCCCGAGGAGCTCCTCGCTGCGGCCGTGGCCGTAGACGTCGCCCGTGTCGAAGTACGTGATGCCCTGGTCGAGGGCGTACTCCACCATCTCGAGGGCGTCGTCCTCGTCGCGGTCCCCCCACCAGTCGGTGCCGACGACCCACGCGCCGAATCCGACTTCGCTGACTTCGACCCCGGAGTTCCCGAGTTCGCGGTGTTGCATACCCCGGAGTTAGAACGACTGGCACTTAGCGGGTGTGGTTCCGGTGGCAACTCCAGAGAGACGAGGGCAACGGTTATACCGGCTCGCGGGCGGATTCCGCGGCGGTTCCGGGGCTCCACGTCGGGACGGAAACCACTATCAGTGCTGGCGGCCGAGGATGGGGTATGACCAAGCGCCACGTCTCCCTCCCGGACGGCGCGGAGGCGACCCTCCGCGGGTTCGTCTCGGAGGTAGACGACCGACTCGCGGCCGCGAGCGAACCCGACGAGCTCGCGGACGCCGTCACGGAGACGCTCGTGGACCTCAACGGCGCCCGGGACGCCTACGAGAGCTGGCAGAACGACGGCGACGTGTCGCCGACGGCGGCCGCGCGGCTCGCGAACTTCGACCCGCGGAACGCCACCCTCGAGTCCGAGTACTACGCCGAGAAGGACGAGGACGCGTTCGCGCGCTCGAAGCCCCTCCAGTGGCTGTGGCGGCAGTTCGACAACACGCCGCTGGCGGACAACGTGGAGTTCGCGCTGCGCTTCCGCCGGATGCTCGCCGGCCACCTCTTCGAGAGCGTCGGCGACGGCGTCCGGCTGTTCAAAGGCATCTCGATGACGTACGGTCACAACATCGAGATGGGGGACAACGTCGTCGTCCACGACGACGTTCACCTCGACGACCGCGGCGACCTCGACGTCGGTGACCGCGCGAGCATCAGCGACGGCGTCCACATCTACACGCACGACCACGACGTCGTCGACCAGACCGAAGTCGAGAACTACCACACCGTCATCGACGACGACGCCCGCGTCACGCAGGGCGCGCTCGTCCGCGCCGGCGTCCGCGTCGGCGAGAACGCCGTCGTCGGGTCGCGGGCGGTCGTCCAGAACGACGTCCCCGACCACCACATCGCGGTCGGGATGCCCGCCAAGAGCATCAAGATCAAGCCCGGCTGGGAGTCCGTCGCCGAACCGGTCGAGGACGCGGGCGTGAACCGGCAAGCCGAGCGCCGCCTCGACGACGAAGTCCCCGACGACATCGACGTCTTCGACGAGTTCCAGCGCGACCGCAGCCCGCCAGACGCGTGACTGAGCGGCTTTCGCCTGAGACTGCAAGGGCCAAGGCTGAATAGGCTCCCCGTGTTACGTTCACCCATGGAATGGGGGTTGTTCGTGCTCGCGGTGGTGCTCGTGGCGGCCCTGCAGTTCGCCGTGTGGCGGCGCCTCCAGAGCGAGGACGCGGGCACGCCGGACTCCTCGGGCGTCAGCGAGCGCGTCCAGCCGACGGACGTGCGCGCGAAGCAGGACGGCACGACGCTGCTGTGTCCGTCCTGCGGCGCCGAGAACGACGCTAACTACACGTTCTGCCGCGAGTGCGTCGCGCAGCTGCAGCCGTGACGCGCGCGGTCGCCGTCAACGTCGCCGCGAACACGAACCAGCCGGGGTTCCGCGGACCGCTGCGCGCGGACGGCTCGTTCGTCTACGTGCCGATTCCCGAGAGCGAGCCGACCGTCGAGCCAGCGCCGACGTACGCCGACCTCGACCTCCCGCTCGACGTTCCCGAGGACGTCCGCGAGACGCCGGTCCACCTCGACCCGTCGTTCGCGGAGTACTCCTGCTGCGAGGGCTACACGTACGGCGACCCGCACGGCGTGAAGGCCCGCCCGCTGCTGGACCTCGACGCGGGCGACCGCGTCTACTTCTACGCCACGCTGGACGCACCGAGCGACCCCGCGCCGTGGATGGCCGACGACTGGGGGACGTACCTCATCGGCGAGTTCACGCTCGCCCGCGACCCCGTGCCCGGCGACGAGTTCCCGGACCTTCCCGAGCGCGAGCGCGCGGCGTTCGCGGGGAACGCCCACGTGCGTCGCGACCCGTTCGACGCCGCCGTGATGCTCGCCGGTACCGACGACTCGCGGCTCTACAACCGCGCGGTCCCGCTGAGCGGCGCGCGCGGCACCGAGGCCAACCGCGCGGTCACGGAGTGGTCCGCGGACTCCGGGAAGGGGCCGTGGTGGCGGCGGCCGCTTCGATACGACGACGCCGGCCACGCCCGCCTCCGCGAGTGGGTCCAGCGGGAGGCGCACCCGCCGGTTCGCTGACGTTTACGTGTCTGGCCGGCGAACGGTCGAACATGCTGGAACTGTACCAGTCGGAGGGCTGTCCGTACTCCGCGAAGGTCCGCGAGAAGCTCTCCGAACTCGGCGTCTCCTACGTCGCCCACAACCCCCGGCTGCCGGGCGATCAGGGTGGCGACGTCACCAACGAACAGGCCCACGACGAACTGCAGGCCGGCGGCAACGACGAGATACCGTACCTCGTCGACACCACCCGTGAAGAGGCGTTGTACGGCAGCGACGACATCGTCGACTACCTCGACGAACACTACGCCTGACGAGCGCCGCTGGCTGGTTCGGTAGTCGAGAAATGCGTGGCCGGGAGTCACGCGAGCGAAGCGAGCGTGACATCGGGCGGCGCACGAGCTGTCGAACGAAGTGAGACTGCGAAGTGCGCTGGCCGGGAATTGAACCGGAGCCAGACGTGCTCGCTCACTCCGTTCGCTGCGCGCGACTGGCAGGGCTCAATCCCCTCGCGCATTCACGACGGTACGAACGGCCAGCGACACGAGCGTCGCTGGCTGGTTCGGTCGTAGAGAAGTGCGCTGGCCGGGAATTGAACCCGGGCTATGAGCTTGGGAAGCTCATGTCCTACCACTAGACCACCAGCGCGCTCACGGTGTTTGCGCTCTGCGGCTCGCAAACCCTTCAGGTTTGCCCACCAACAGCGCTCTGTCTGCGATTACCCGACCGTCCCACTTGAACGTAGCGTTTTCGGGAGTGAACGTTCGTTCACGAATCGGCCGTCGGGGGTGGGTTTTAGTCGGGTGCCGACGAACGCGGAGACGATGACTGCGCCAGACACGATAGCGCCGCTGGACTTGCGGTTCTCGGAGTCGGAGTTGGCGGCGCGCCGCGACCGCATCCAGTCGTTCATCCGGGAGACCGTGGAGGCGGCGGGCGCGGACCGCTGCGTGCTCGGGCTCTCCGGGGGTATCGACTCGACGACCGTCGCGCACCTCGCCGTGGACGAGCTCGGGACGGACGCCGTCCACGGGCTCGTGATGCCGGGGGAGGTGTCCAGCGAGCAGAACATGAGCGACGCCGAGCGCGTCGCCGAAGACCTCGACATCGAGTACGACGTCGCGGAGATCGACCCCGTCGTCGACCTGCTCACGGAGCTCTACCCGGAAGCGGAGGGTGACCAGGTCGCCGTCGGGAACGCTCGCGCGCGGACGCGAGCGGTGCTGAACTACCTCGTCGCGAACCACGAGAACGGCGTGGTGCTCGGCACCGGGAACCGGACGGAGGCGCTCGTCGGCTACTTCACGAAGTACGGGGACGGCGCGGTCGACTGCCACCCCATCGGGAACCTCTACAAGATGCAGGTCCGTCAGCTCGCCCGCGACCTCGGCGTCGACGAGGACCTCGTGACGAAGACGCCGACCGCGGAGCTGTGGGCCGACCAGACCGACGAGGGCGAGCTCGGCGTCGACTACGACACGATCGACGCGGTGCTGGCGCTCCACGTCGACGGGAACGTTCCGGCGCGCGCGACCGCAGACGTTCTGGGCGTTCGCGACGGCGTCGTGGAGACGGTACGCGGGCTCTACGAGCGCAGCGAGCACAAGCGCGCGGTGCCGCCCTCTCCCTAGTTCTCGAACGGGTCGTCGGCGAGCAGGCGGGCGAACGCGTCGGCTTCCGCGCGGTCTGATTCCTCGCGGCTCGCGTCCATCGAGAGCAGGCCCGTAAGCTCGCGCAACGCCGCGGGGTCGTTGGCCGCGATCTCCTCGGCGACCTCGCGCGGGTCCGCGGCGACTCTGGAGACGAGGCCGACGTCGCGAGCCGTCTCGGCGTCGATTGTGCGGCCGGACAGCGAGAGGTCCGCGGCGTGCGTGGCGCCGACAGCCTCGGAGAGCCGGCGGGTGCCGCCCCACGCGCCGAACACGCCGAGGGAGACGCCTGGCTCGGCGAACGTCGCGTCCGGCGTGCAGACGCGGACGTCGCAGGCGAGTGCGAGTTCGACGCCGCCACCGCGGGCCGCGCCGTCGACACCGGCGACGACGACGCTGTCACTGTCCTCGATCGCGTTCATCGTTCGCTGGCCGCGGCGCGCGAACGCCTCGCCCCGCGGGCCGTCCAAACCACGGACGACGTCGAGGTCCGCCCCCGCGCAGAACGCGTCGCCCGCGCCGTGGACGTACACCACCGGCTGGTCGGCGTCGGTCACCGCGTCCCGAAGGTCGTCGAGGGCGTCGGGCGTGAGCGCGTTCCGGACGGTCGGCCTGTCGAGAGTGGCGACGCGGACGGCGTCACCGTCTGTCACGCGGAGCATACCGGACGGTGGCGGCGGTTTCCAAAGGTCTTTGCCGTTCCCGCCGCTACGCTTCGTCGATGGAGGAGGCCGAGCAGGCGCGGGCTGCCGCCCGGGACGCCGTCGCGGACATCGAGCCCGACGGGCTCCGGGCGGTCATCGACGACCACGTCGCGTCGTCCTCGATGCTCCCCGGCGTACTCACGGTGTTGAGCGCTCGCGTCGTCGACGGGTCGACCGACGACGACGCGGTGACGCGGCGGGCCGCGGGCGTCCAGCTAATCTACGAAGGCTTGCGCACCACGCGGGACCTCGTCGCCGAGGAGCCGTGGGCGGACACCGACGAACAGGACCCCGGCGACGACCTCGACGTGCTCGCGGCGGACGTGCTCGTCGCGCGCGGCTTCCGGCTGCTCGCGCGCACCGAGGCGGCCGGCCACGCGGTCCAGACCGTCCGGGAGTTCGGCCGCCAGCAGACCGACGAGCAGGAGGGCCGCGCGTCGACGTCGCGCTCGCTGGAGTCGAACGTCTTCGAGCTCGCGGCCATCGCGGGCGGCACCGCGGCGGGCGGCGAGACGCCGGTGGCGCTGCGCCAGTACGTCGTCGGGCTCGCGGACAACGCGGCCGTCCCGCTCCCCGGCGCCGGCGACGCGCTCCCCGATGAGATCGAGGACGTGATGGCCCGAGTCGGCAGCCGGCAGGCCGACGACCGCGTCAGCCCCACCTCGACCGCCGACCGCTGAATCGAAACGCCTAAAGAAGTCCCCGTGCCTTCTAACGAATGCGTGCCTGGGTAGCTTAGCGGTAAAGCGCGTCCTTGGTAAGGACGAGACCCCGGATTCAAATTCCGGCCTAGGCTTTCTGCGAGGAGCCACGTGACGAGCGGACGCCGTAGCCGGAATTTGAGCCAGTCAGTCGCAGCGCGACCGATGGAGCGACCGTCTGACGACGTTCAGATTCCGGCCCGGGCTCTTCTTCCGAGCGATTCACTGCGGAGTCACGGCTCCGCGTTCCGGCGTGAGCTCCGCGTCGGAGTACCCCCTCGAACGTCTTAATTGATATATAACCACATTATACCGGAATAACCTGTATTCGGGATAGAGTTATATTTCTCTCGCGGCCAGTGTCTCGTATGGCAGCGAAGAACCCGAACGCCGACGCGCACGAGACGGACCCCCACCAGTGCCCGTTCTGCGGGGAGCACGTCGCCTCCCCGGGGAAGGGGTTCATGATTCACGTCGAGGAGAACCCCGAGTGCAGCGCGGACTTCGACACGTGGCGCGACCGCGTCGGCGGCGACGTACCCGGCGGCTGGTCGGGGTAGCGGCGGAGCCGGCGCGTCAGGCCGAGGGGTCGCTGACGCGGTCGGCGTCCTCGATGCGCTCCTGGACCTGGTCGCTAACCTCCGACTCGACGCGCTCCTCGACGCGTTCGTCCACCTGTTCTTCGACGTGCGTCTCCACCTCGTCGGCGACCGCGCCCGACACCTGGTCTTCGACCTCCGCGGCGACCTGTGTCTCGGCCTCCTGGGCGACCTCCTCCTCGAGGATCTGCTCGTAGATGCTCATGTTCTCCCAGACGCGCAGGAAGTACCCGAGCACGAGGCCGCCCTGGAGCGCGGCGACGCGAGCGTCCATCCCGAAGACCAGCAGGTAGCCGAAGCCGAGACTGAACGCGATCCCGTAGACGACGTCGATGTAGAACTGCGTCTGTCGCCCACTGAGCGGTGGCATCACTCGCCCCTTCGTCCCGTCCGCTAAAAGGCGCTACGCCGGTCTCAGAAGAACGCGAGTTCGAACGCGAGGAACGACCCGACGGTGGCGGCGACGGGGACGAGGTTCTGCATCGCGACGACGCGGACGGTCGTCGACGGGTCGAACAGCTCGGAGCTGTCCGGGAGGTCCTCGGGGGCGTCCTCGCCGATGTCGCTGGTCGCGTCCTCGCCCGCAACCTCCGGGTCGCCGACGGTGGGTGCGTCGTCGTCGGTGAGCGCGCCGACAGACACCCGCGGGGACGCCCGGCCGCGCACGGCGTCCGCGACGGTGAACGTCCGGGTCGCCTGCCCCCAGCCGAGGCCGACGATGGACATGGTGGCGATGACGACGAAGCTCGCGGGGATGCCGACCGCCGACAGCGAGACGACGATAGTGGAGCTGACGACGGCGACGACGATGGCCGCGGTGAGCGGGAGGTCGGTGATGTCGTTGCCGAGCGTCTCCATCGTGCGCCGCGCGATCGTGAACGCGCCCACCGCGACGGCGGCGGAGCCGACGAGGATGGCGGTGTTCATGCCGAGTTCGCCGCTCCCGACGAGCGGCGCGACGGCGTTCGCGACGTTGCTCGTCCCCGAGCTGAACGCCATCAGGCAGCCGATGGCGACGACGACGAGCGTCCCCACGAACTCGCGGCGGGTAGTGTTCGGACCGAGCGCGGGCCGCGGGAGCGGGCCGGTCCACTCGACGTCGAGCAGCGGGCCGTCGGTCTGGTCGATGGCGAACACGCGGTCGACGCGCGAGTAGCCGTACCGCCCGATCATCACGGACACCCAGAAGCCGATCGCCGGGGACACCAGCCACCAGCTCGCGATCTCCCCGACGACCGCCCAGTTCACGCTGTCGGCAGCGAGCCCGAGGCCGACGATGGCGCCCACCGCGGTCATCGACGTCGACGCGGGCGCGCCCGAGAGGTTGCCGACGAGGAGCGCGCCGCCGACGAAGAACAGGACGGTGATGCTCACCGGGAGCGTGAACACGCCGGGGTCGGCGAGCAGACCCTCGCCGAGCGTGTCCACGACCCGGCGGCCAAGCGTCCACGCGCCCGCGAAGAAGCAGACCGACATGAGCGCGGCGGCGCCCACCTTCGAGATGGCGCCCGCGCCCACGGCCGGCCCGAACGCGGGTCCCGTCGTCGACCCGCCGACGTTGTACGCGACGAAACACGCGATGAGTACGCCGACAGCGAGCAGCGTACCTGTCACGGTTCGGGCGACGCTAGGAGCGAGTGGAATATAATCGCTTCTCACTCGAATCGAAAGCGGGAGTGGGGGAGTGCCGGACGCGCGGGGGGAGGTGGGGAGAATCGAACGCGCGTCCAGGTGGTCCGTGGTTACCGACGGGTTATAAAGATTCGTCAGACGCACCGCCGGCTCGACGCGAAAGCCTACGTCGCCGGCCGTCGTGGGTGGCTGCATGGACGGACTCGGTGTGCCACTGGCGACGCCCTTCGACGAGGACGGTGCTGTCGATCACGACGCCCTCGCGGACCTGGCCGCGTGGGTGACCGACGAGGGCGTGGACTTCATCGTGCCCTGCGGGTCGAACAGCGAGGCCGAACTGCTCACCGCGGGCGAGCGCGCGGCGGTCGTCGAGACCGTCGTCGACGCCGTCGACGTTCCCGTACTCGCGGGCACGGGCAGCCCCGGCATCCGGGAGACGCTCGAGGCGACCGAGCGCGCCGCCGACGCGGGCGCCGACGCTGCGCTCGTCGTGACGCCGTTCTACTTCGACCACGACGACGCGGACCTGGAAGCGTACTACCGGGAGGTCGCCGACGAGTCACCGCTACCGGTGTACCTCTACAGCGTCCCCGCGTACACGGACGTGAAGCTCAGCCCCGAGACCGCGGGGTCGCTGGCCGACCACCCGAACGTCGCCGGGATGAAAGATTCCTCGGGCGACCTCACGGCGTTCCAGCGCACGCGCGCGAGAACCGCGGACGCGGACTTCGAGTTGTTCGTCGGGAGCGGCGGCGTGTTCGCGCCCGCTCTCGACGCGGGCGCGGACGGCGGCATCCTCGCGGTGTCGAACGTCGTCCCCGAGCGCGCCAGCGAAATCGCGGAGCTGCACGCCGCCGGCAAGGGCGAGGCCGCGCGGGACGTCAACCGCCGCGTGCTCGACCTCAACCACGCCGTCACCGCCGAGTACGGCGTCCCCGGGCTGAAAGCCGCGATGCGCTCGCGGGGCCAGCCCGCCGGGACCGTGCGGTCGCCCCACCGCCCCGCCGACGACGACACCGAAGCGGAGCTCGCGGCACTCGTCGAGGACGCGCTCCCGTAACGTCAGCCCGCCGAGGCGCGGCGGAAGACCCATTAGCGCGGAGCGTCCGAATCTGTTGCATGAACCGTCGCAGATTCCTCGGCGCCGCCGGCGTCGCCGGGCTCGCCGCGCTCGCGGGCTGTTCGAGCGCGGCCGGCTCGGTCGCACCGCCGTCAGTTCCCGAAGGCGAGCTCAGCGAGGGCGGGTGGACGCAGACCGACAGCAGCGAGGAGACCGTCTTCGAGCAGAGCTACGGGCCAGTCACGATCACCGCGACGTCCTCGTCGGTGATCTACGAGGACGAAGCGCTCACCGCCGACGTGCGCGAGAAGACGCTCGGCCAGGTCGAGGGGCCGCTGGCCATCTACTCGGCGTCGCACATCAACTTCTCGCCGGACCTCAACAACCTCCCCGGCGGCGTCGGCCGCAAGGAGGTGCTCAACGAGGTCGAGGCCGCCGCCGAGCAGCAGTTCGAACAGCAGATGCGGGACAACGGCCTGGAGAACGTCTCCAAGACCGGCGAGGAGGAGTTCGAGACGGACTCCGGCGCCAGCCCCGGCGTCACGACGTTCAGCGCGGAGTTCCCGGTCGGCGACATGTCCTACGAGGCCGGCGGGGAGACGTTCGAGCTCGGGGGCGAGCCCATCGAGGTCGCGGGCGACCTCGCGGTGTGGAACGACGGCGACTACGTCGTCGTCGCTGGCGGCGCGTACCCCGGCGAGAACTTCGCGACTACGACCGAGACGGACCTCTCTGAGGCCATCTCCGTCACCGTGGACGTCGACCTCGGGCTCACGCCCGACGAGTACCGGACGGAGGTCCGAGGGCTGATGGCCGCAACGAGATGACCACGTGGCGCGAGCTGTTCGACCGCGCCGCCGAGCGTGACGCCGACGCAGACGACGTGCGCGCGGCGCTGACCGAACACCGAGACGATGACTGACGTGAACCCGGCGCGCGTCACGGCCGACGCGGACGTGCTCGCCGCGGACCTCTTCGCGGACGGGGACGCGCGGGACGCGCTCGACCACGTGCGCTCGCACTCGTGGGTCGACCTCGTCGCCAGCGACCCGCTGCTCGACGACGCCGAGGCCGTGATTGCGGCGCTCGCCGACGCCGACCTCGCGGCGGAGTGGCGCGAACGCGTCGAGGACGAAGCGGTGCTCGTCGACCACCCCGAGGGCGACCAGCCCGCGCTCGCCGCCGCACACGCCGGCGGCGCCGCACACGTGCTCACGTACGACGAGCGCCTGCGCTCCGCGCGAGCCGGGATGGAGCTCAAGGAGCGCGTGGACGTCAGCGTGAAGGCGCCTGACGGCTTCGCGGCGCTGTTCGACCCGGCGAAGCTCTACCCGACCGTGGTCGGCGGCGACTACCCCGGTCCGGACCGCGACCCCCGCGAGTAGCTCAGTCCTGCCGGTCCGCCAGCCAGTCCGCGAGCTTCGCGAGCGCGCGGCCGCGGTGGCTGAGCGCGTTCTTCTCGTCGGTGTCCATCTCCGCGAACGTCTCGCCGTCGTGCTCGAAGATGGGGTCGTAGCCGAACCCGCCGTCCCCGCGCGGCGCGACGATGGTGCCCCGCACGGCCCCCGAGAACGTCTCCGTGACGTCGCCGTCCGCGTACGCGACCGTACAGCGGAACGCGCCGCGGCGGTCTTCGAGGTCCTCCGCGAGATTCCAGACGCGCTCGACGCCGAGCGTGTCCTCGACGTACGACGAGTACGGCCCCGGGAAGCCGTCGAGCGCGCGGACGAACAGTCCCGCGTCGTCGACGACGACGGGGACGTCGGCGTCCTGGGCCTCGTAGGCGTCTTCGGCGCCGCGGGCCGCGATTTCGGCGAGCTCGTCGCTCTGAATCTCGGCGTAGTCGTAGTCGTGTTGCTCGACGTCGTAGACGCCGTCGAGGTACTGCTCGGCCTCCCGGACCTTCCCGGGGTTGGTCGTCACGAACCGGAGCGTGCGCATACCGGCGCGTCGACCCGCACCGAGTTGGAAGCGTCGATTAGAATCAGTCGTCGACGACGACTTCCACGGCCTCCGCGTCGCCGTCGCCGCTCTCGTCGCTGTCGCTCTGCTGTTGCTGCCAGAGCAGTCCGCCCGCGACCGCCAGCACGATCCACGACCGCCAGTTCGCGAGGTTCAGCGTGTACCCGATGCCGAACGGCTTCTCCACGAGCATCCCCTCGCCGGGCTGCCAGTAGGACTGCAGCATCCGGCTGAGCTTCGGGCGCTCGAAGTTGTACGGAACGCCGAACAGTTCGCCGCTGGACGGTTTCTCGGCCATACGCGCCAGTTCGGCGGCGGGACTCAAATCAGTTTGGGGACCTACTGGTAGCGCCCGCGGCCCTCGATTGCTCGCAGCTGGTCGAGGACCGCCTCGTCGCCCGCCTCCCCGTATGCGTCCTCGAACGCCGCGGTCAGCGCCTCGGCGTCGTCGGCGGTGCCCGCGAGGCTCTGCTCGAAGACGTGGCAGTCCATCGCGTAGTCCTCGACGTCGTCCGTGTAGTAGCCGAGCCCGAAGTCGATGAGGAACGTGCGGTCGTCGCTCGCGGAGACGCGCTCGCGGGTCGTCTCGCTCCCCGCTGGTTCGTCCCGTGACTGCTCCGCGGTCACGCGCACGTTCCGCGTCGTCGGGTCGCCGTGCACGAACCCGGCGTCGTGAATCGCCGCGAGGTGGCGGCCGACATCCCGGACGCGGGACTCGGTGAGGGCGTCCCGGAGGTCGCTGTCGCCGACGCGCTGGAGCGTCAGCGTCGACTCCGGCACGTCGACGTCCCAGACAAGCGGCGTGGGGACGCCGTGCCGGCGCGCCTCGCTCGTCAGGCGGGCTTCGAGGACGGTGCGGTCGCGGCGCAGGCGCGCGTCGAGGCGGCCGTGGCGGTAGCTCTTCGGGAGCCGTACCTTCGTCACGTGGTCGTTCTCGAAAGTGACGGTGGCCTCCGCGCCCTGCAGGACGTCGCGGTCCGGGCGCACCGGCGGCTCGGGGTCGCGCCACGTCACCGGGACCTCGTCCGGCCGGAAGTTCGAGTCGATGGCGGAGTCCTCGATTTCGAGCGTGTCGCCCGCGCGCGCCATCTTCTCGCCGAGCACCGCGATCATCCCCGCGTTGTCCCGCAGGAAGCGGGGTTCGGGCGCGAAGAAGTCCGCGCCGCGCTGCTCGCACATCTCCGCGAGCATCCCCCGCAGGCGGTCGTTCTGCGCGACGCCACCGCCGAGCACGAGCTCGTCCCGGCCGGTCAGCGAGAGCGCGCGCTCGCTGACCTCCGCGAGCATCGCGAACACCGTCTCCTCCAGCCCGCGGCAGACGTCCTCGACGGGCGTGCCGTCGTCGTAGGCCTGCTTGGCGGCGCTCATGATACCGGAGAAGGAGAAGTCCATCCCCTTCACGACGTACGGCAGGTCCGTGTACTCGCCGTCTTTGGCGTGGGATTCGACTTTCGGGCCGCCGGGGTGGCTCCAGCCGACGTGCCGCGTGAACTTGTCGAGGGCGTTCCCGACGCCCGTGTCCATCGTCTCCCCGAGCACGCGGTACCGGCCGTTCCGGAACGCGAGCACGTGGGCGTTCGCGCCGCTGGCGTTCAGGCAGACGGGGGCGTCGAATCCCGAGCGGTGGCGCCCGATCTCGAGGTGGGCGACCATGTGGTTCACGCCCACGAGGGGGACGTCGAGCGTCTGCGCGAGCGCGCGCGCCGCCGACCCGACGATTCGCAGGCACGGCCCGAGGCCGGGTCCGCGAGAGAACGCGACCGCGTCTACCTGACCGTCGCTCTCGTCGAGGATGGTCTCCACGACCTCGGGAATCGCCGACCGCATGTGCTCGGCGGCCTCGCGCGGGTGGATGCCGCCGCTGTCGGGCGCGTACGCGTCGGACTCGATGACGACAGAATCAGTCCCGGAATCGTACAGCGCCGCGCTCGCACACCACGCTGTCCCCTCGATTCCGAGAACCCGCATCTACCGGGTTAGTCCCACTCGGTGTAGCCGCACTTCCCGCAGTACTGCCGGTCGCCGTGGTCCGCGAGGAACGTGTCCCCGCAGCGCGGGCACATCTCCTTGTCCGTGGTGCCGTCGTCGTTGTAGTAGTCGCTCCGGGGCATCTATTCGGCCTCCTCCGCGTCGGCTTCCTCCTCGGCGCCGATCTTGTTCCGGTCGAGCATGTGCTCGTGTTCGACCTCGGCGGCGTCCTCCGGGGACTCGTAGGTCTTCGCGCGGCCGACGGTCTTCCGCATCCCGAACTTCGTGTCGAGCTCGTGGATGACGACTTCCTCGGAGTCCTTGTCGAGTTTCGCCGCGAGGCTGTCCCGCACGGAGAGCCGCGACGGCGTGGCGTCCTCGTGTTCGATCTCGAATTTGACCTCAGTCCGGTGAAGCAGGGGGTTGTCCTCCTGCTCCAGAATCTCGATTTCCATGGTCAGTTGTTCGTATATGCACGCGAAATCAGTAAAAGCATTTCGAAGGGCTGATTGCGCACGCGAGCGCCCAGCCGTCACTCCAGCAGCGACCAGAACGCGTCGGTGGTCTCTAAGAGCTCGCAGAGTTCGCGGGCCTGCTCTTCGAGCGCGCTCGTCACGTTCGCCAGCACCATCCCCTGGCCGGGCTGGCCGTAGACGACGCTCGCGCCGACCGGCGCCGCGAGGACCGCGGGCAGCGTCGCGAGGTCCTCCTCTCCGTCGACCGCTAGCAGCGTCGACCCCTCGGCCTCGATCGCTTCGACGAGCGCCGCGAGCAGCTCCTCCGAGATAGTGCCGGGCTCGCTGGCGACCTCGACGGTGCGGTCGGCGTCCGGCCGGCCGTCAGCCACCTCCTCGGTGACGGCCTCGCGCTCGGTCTTCCCGTCCACGATTGCGACCTTCGGCGGCGCGTCCGCCTCCACGAGGTGGTACGTCACGACGTCACCGACGGCGATTACGGGGTCGCCGGCGTCCGCCAGCAGTCGCTGGGCGTCCTCGTAGACGGGGCCCAGCGGCTCCTTGAACGCCCCGCGGGCGTCCGGCGGGAGAGTCGCGGCCGCGCGGGCCACGCTACCGGACCTTCAGCGCGTACTCGCCCGGCTCCGAGACCTCCATCTTCTCCGCGATTTCGGACTCCTCGGGGTGCGTGATGACCACGTACCCCGCCCAGTCCTCCGTGAGGCTCGTCGACGAGCAGTACGGGCACATCTCCTCGTCCGGCTCGACGATGCGGTGGCAGTCGTGGCAGGCCAGGCGGTTCGACGCCATCTACTCGGCCTCCTCGCTCTGTTCGCGCTCGCGCTCCTCGCGGAGCCAGCCGTGCTTCCCGAGGCCGGGCTGTTTCGCCGTGAGCCCGATCTTGGACTCCCGGGGGTTGCGCTCGTCGATGCTCTTCGTGACGATGCGGGCCCGCACCGCGTCGCCGGTCCCGATGACGCTGTTGGACTCCCGGGAGGCGAGCTGCTGGTTCTCCTCGTCGAACGCGAGGTACTCGTCGCTGATCTGGGAGACGTGCAGGAGGCCGTCGACGGGGCCGATGCCGACGAACGCGCCGAAGCTCACCACTTCGACGATCTCGCCGTCGACGACTTCCTGCATCTCGGGGTCGAACGTGACGGCGTCGAACTCCGCCTCGAAGTAGACGCCCGGACGGCTCGGCAGCACCGCGCCGTCGCCGAGGTCGTGGACCTCGGTGACGGTGACGACGCTCCCGATGTCCTCGTCCATCCGTCCTTCCAGTTTGTCCTGCAGCAGCCGCTTCACGAGGTCCGGACTCACGTCCCCGAGGTGCTCGGGGGGAACCTCTATCGTGTCCTTCAGCCGTGCTCGCTTGTACATTTATGGTTGAGTGATAGTCAGTTGATTCCGACCCCTTAAATGAATTACCGGCACGCCCGCGTCGAGCAGGCGCTCACGGAGGGGGCCGTCGTTCGTGACGACAGCGTCGGCGTCGCCATCGGTGGCGAGCGCGTACAGCGCGTCGTCCGCGTACGATTCCTCTGCGCTCACGGTGTCGCATCGGTCCGCCAGGTCCGCCGCCACGCTCGCGGCCGTCGCCTCGTCCCCGCCGCCCGCGGCGAGCTTCTCCAACTCGGCGCGCACAGTCTCGGGGACGACGGCAGCGTAGTCCTCTAAGATGCGGTCGAGTTCGTCGAACACTCGCACGTCGGCCTCGACCGGCATCATCAGCGCGTTGGCGTCCATGGCGACCCGCATCACTCCGTGAGCGTCCCCACGCCGATGAGGCGCCAGCGCGCGCCGACGCGGCGGTTGATGGCGATTTTCGAGCCGGCGGGCGCGCACACCGGCCGCTTCAGCTGGACGTCGCACTCGCCGTCGCGGGCGCTCGTCACCGAACCCACCGTGGTGGCGGTGCCGACGGTCAGCATCAGCGGTTCACCAGTGTTGATCTCGTCGATGGTCTCACCCTCCTCGGCGCCGACGAGGCGTTCGAGGAGCTCGACGTCCATCGTGAAGGAGTTCCACGTCGGCGGGAGCGACCCGGGCGGGCCGGCGACCTGGCCGGCGAGCGCGTCGCCCTTCGTCAGGCTCGGGTCGAGGCCCGTGCCGACGCCGAGCAGGCCACCGGGCGAGACGGAGTCGGCGTTCTCGCCGCCCGCCTGGAGACTCCGGACCGTCGTCGAGACCGCCCGCCACTCCGTCTGGCCGCCTTCTTCGACCTCGCGGCCGGGGCGGAGCTCGATCTCCTCGTCGACATCGAGTTCGCCCTGTACGAGGCTGCCGCCGAGCACGCCGCCCAGCAGGCCGCCCCACTTCGTCCCGGGCTTGTTGATGTCGAACGAGCGCGCGACGTACATCCGGGGGTCGGCGTCCGGGTCGCGCTCCGGCGTCGGAATCTCCGTTTCGAGCGCGTCGATGACGAGGTCGATGTTGATCTCCTGTTCGGCGGAGATCGGGACGATTGGCGCGCCCTCGGCGACCGTTCCCTCGACGAACTCCTGGATCTGTTCGTAGTTCTCGCGGGCCTGTTCGCCGTCGACGAGGTCGACCTTGTTCTGCGCGATGACGACGTTGTCGATGCCGATGATGTCCAGCGCCATCAGGTGCTCCTCGGTCTGGGGCTGGGGGACGGGCTCGTTGGCGCTGACGACCAGCACCGCGCCGTCCATCAGCGATGCGCCCGAGAGCATCGTCGCCATCAGCGTCTCGTGGCCGGGTGCGTCGACGAACGAGACCGTGCGCAGTACCTCCGTCTCCGTGCCGTGCTCGGGGCACTCCTCGGCGACGGTGTACGCGTCGGGTACCTCGCAGTCCGGACACTGCCGCAGCGTAGCGTCGGCGTACCCGAGGCGAATGGAGATGCCGCGTTTCATCTCCTCGGAGTGCTGGTCCGTCCACTCACCGCTGAGCGCACGGACGAGCGTGGTCTTGCCGTGATCGACGTGGCCGACCAGTCCGATGTTCACCTCCGGTTGTCGGTGGTTGTCTGCCATGTTCACAGAGTAATCTTGCGTGAATTTCGCCCCGAACGACTGATAAACCTACTGTTACGGAGCCGTCGTCGCGGCGGCGCTGGGCGCCGCGAACTCGCGTTTCGGCTGCGGCCGGAGTCGCCGCGCCGAGCGCGGCGTTTAACCCCGTCAACGACCAACGCCGTGGCGTGCGAGAGTTCGGGTTCGAACTCCGGCTGTGCGCCCGCCTGGAGGCCGACGGCGTCCCGAGCGTCGGCGACACGGGCGTGGTCGCCCGCCAGCTCGGCACGAGCGTCCACGAGGCCGGGGGCCGCATCGTGGACGCCGTCTGCGTGCTCCCCGGTCCGGAGTTCGACGCCCGCACCGGCCTCGCGAGCGAGACGATTCCGCCCGCGGTCCTCGACGCCGACGTCCCCGTCGGCGAGTACGAGCGCGTCGCCCGCGTCTTCGACGGCCCGCCCGAGCGCGCCCGCAGCCTCGCGGAGCGCGGCGCCGACACCGGCTTCCTCGACCTCGACCGCCGCGGCGGCCAGACGGTCGTCCGCCAGCACTCCCGCTATCCCGACTGGATAGGAGGGCTGGTGGGCGTCGAGAACAAGCCCGACCTCGGGCGCCCGGGGGACCTCGAACGCCAGCTGCGCCACGACGCCAGCCTCGGCGTCCTCGACTACGCCGTCGTCGCGACCGCGTCCCACGTCACGCGCGCCCACCTCAACCGGCTCCCCGACGCGGTCGGCGTCTGGCGCGTGGACTTCGACGCCAACGACCCGGTCGAGGTCGTCCGCGAACCCGAGCCGCTCGATTCGGCGGGCCCGGGCCTGGAGGTGCTCGACGCGAAACCGGGGCGGACGGACGTGCGGCCGGTGACGGCCGCGGAGAAAGCCCGCCAGCGCCGCCGGGTCGCCGAGCGCGCGTACGGCAAGGGCTGGCGGACGTACGACCTCCCGGCGTGTGCGCGAGCCGAGCGGGGGACCGAAGCAGACGCCGACACGCTCCCGTTCTGCGCGTACAAGGACCGGCTCGTGGACGCCGCCAGCGAGTGCGGGGCCGACTGCCCGGGCTACGAGACGGCCGACGCCCCCGAGGCGGACCTCGACGCGGAGCGCGAGCGGCACACGCCGTGGCGCGCTGACGCGGGCGGTCGCCGCCGGCAGTCCGGCCTCGACCAGTTCTGACTGCACGCGCTGCGAGTCCGCCAGCCGTTTCAAGTTCCGACGGCGCGACGAAGCAGGTATGCGACGACGAGAGCGAGCAGCCGCGGTGGCGGCCGCGCTCGCTGCGGTCGGCGTCTCCGTGGTCCTCGATGCGCCGTCGGTGTCCCTGCTTCCGACCGGCGCGCTGTACGCCGCTACCGGCTTCTACGTCGCACGGTATCCCGACGTCCTCGGGGGCGGTTCCGAGCGACCGAAGCCGGACTGGGTCGCCGGTGCGCTCGGCGGCGGTCTCACCCTCGGGCTGTTCGGGCTGACGACCGTTAACGCGCCCCCGTGGTTGCTCGTCTACGGCTTCGGCCTCGCTTCGTTCGGGTTCGCGGTCGGTGTCGCGTGGGCGCGCAGCCGTCCCGAACCGTCCTAGAGCGTGAACGTCTCGCCGTCGACGGCGAGTTCGTCCGCGAACGCCTCGTCGGCGGGGTAGAAATGGGAGACGTGGACGACGCGAGTCTCGTCGGCGGCGAGGTCGTCGCCGAGCGCGAGCGCGCCCTCCCGGGTCATGTGTTTCGTGCCGAACGTCCGCGGGACGCCGTCCTCGTCCTCGTGGCGGCCGCCGACGGGGTGGTGGTCGGCGAGGTGCGCGGGCACGATGCCGTCCGCGAGCAGGAGGTCCGGATCCCGCAGCGCGTCCAGCGACTCGTCGGGGACGTCGTAGGTGGTGTCGCCGGAGAGCGCGAGTTTCGCGCCGTCGCGCTCGACGACGACGCCGTAGCACAACAACGGCGGGTGGTCGACGGGGACGAGCGTCACCTCGAAGCCGGCGGCGTCGAACGGCTCGAACGGCGAGACTGCTCTGGGTTCCACGTTGTCGAGGTAGTCGTACTTCGACGCGACGGTTTCCGCGACGCTCTCACCCGTTTTGGAGTCGGTCTCGTCGGCCGCGTACACCGGGAGGTGGTCGAACAGCCGGTAGGCGTTCCCGAGGCCGTCGAGGTGGTCGAAGTGAATGTGGGAGACCACGCCCGCGTCCGGTAAGGCGACGTCCTCGCGGAGGAACTGCGTGCGGAAGTCCGGGCTGAAGTCGAGGAGGAGCGCGTCGCCCGTGGCCTCGTCCTCGACGTGGACGGCGAATCGCGTGCGCTCGACGCCGCGGTCGCGGGCTGCCCGGCACGTCTCGCAGTCACACCCGGGCGTCGGCGTGCCCGTGGTGTCACCCGTGCCCAGCAGCGTGACCCTCATGCGTGGTCGTGGCCGGCGTGGGGCGCGTCGTCGTGGTCGGGTTCGTCGGGGTCGTCGATGGCCTCCTCGAGGGTGTCGAGGTTGCGGAGGTGGTCGCGGTCCTCGAAGTCCTCGACCGCCGCCACGAGGTCGTCCTGCGTGAGCGTGCGGCGGTCCTCCACGAGCGCGTCGAGGACGGCCTCCCGGAGCACGAGCCGGAGGTCACTGCCCGTCAGGCCCTCCGTCTCGGCGGCGAGCTCCTCGGGGTTGAAGTCGTCGACCGCGAGCTCCTGGGTGACGAGTTCCAGAATCTCCGCGCGCATCCCCTCGTCCGGCCGCGGGAACGAGAGGATCTCGTCGAAGCGCCGCCACGCCGCGGCGTCGAGCTCGTCCGGGTGGTTGGTCGCGCCGATGAGCAGCACGTCGTCGTTGACGAGGCTCACCTCGTCGATGGACTTCAGGAGCGTGTTCACCGCGCGCTTGATGGCGTTGTGCTCGTCGCCCGTCCGCGTCGTCGCGACGAAGTCGAACTCGTCCATGAAGAGGATGCACGGCGAGAGGCGCTTGGCCACCTCGAAGACCTTCTCGACGTTCTTCGCCGTCTCGCCGAGGTACTGGCTCGTGATCATCGAGAGCTTTACCTCCACGAACGGCAGGTCGAGCTGGTGGGCGAGCCCGCGGGCGGTCGAGGTCTTCCCCGTGCCCGGCGGGCCGACGAACAGGAGCTTCCCGATCTCGCTGAGCCCGATCGTCGCGAGGTAGTCGCGGTGCTCGATGGCCTTCGCCACCTTCGAGATCTCGGCCTCCTGCTCCTCCGTGAGCACGATGTCGTCGAGGGTCACGTCGATTTCGGCGGGCGAGCGCACCTCCACGAGGTCCAGCATCTCCTCGTCGTCCTCGTCGAAGTACTCCGCGAGCAGGCCGTCGATCCACTGCGGGTCCGCCTGCACGGGGCGGTTCTCGTCGCGGGCGGCCTCGTAGTCCACGCCGAACTCGTCGCCGACCGCGTACGCCATCGCCGGGTTCTCCCGCACCCGGTCGGCGTCCGCGTTGTCCACGAACCAGTCGACGGCCATCTCGTCGTCCACGAGGCTCATCCCCCCCGAGAACGTGTCCCGGTCGGTGAACATCAACTCGGAGATGGCGTCCCAGGGGTCGTCCACGTCGGTCCCCTCGCTGACAGCCGTCTCCGTCGTCTGCGGTGGCCGCGGGACGCCGTCGTCGTCCCACAGCACGCTACGGTACGCCGGCGGCAGGTCGTTCTCGTCGAGCTCCCGGTGCTTGTCGTAGACACGGGCCGTCAACAGGAATTCGACGACGTCGAGCGCCTCAGTCACTACCCTCAACCTACCAACTCGGGGCGCATAAGCGCGTCGCAGTCGACTTGACCGGTAAATATCCAGGGTAGTGTCGGCGAGGACGGCACCGAGAACGCCTCGAAAGCCCCGGCTCGCTTGCGGTCGCTCGCCGACATATCCGCTCGCTGCGCTCGCGGATAGTGGTCGACGAGGCGACTGCACAGAGCGCGAGCGAGCCGCCCCTTTCAGTCCCACCGGTTGTTTCGGCTGGCACCTGATTCAGACAGTCGCGTTCTCCTGCACGTAGAAGACGAGCGGGCGGGCGTACTGGTAGCCCTGGTAGACCTCCCGTTCGTAGCCGCGCTCGGTGAGTTCGTCCTCGATGCCGTCATCGTCGCTGTCGAGCGCGACGACGACGGGCGGCTCGTGTTCGAACAGCGTCTCGTTGCGGGTGGTGCTGGAGACGTTCGCGCCGTAGCGGTCGAGGTACCACGGGAGCGGCAGGCGCTCGAACCACCCCTCGTAGGAGCCCGTCGTGACGTTCAGCCTGGGCGTCGTCGTGAGGTCGTTCGGGTTGTTGAACTCGCTCCCGTAGAACATGACGTCGACGCCGTCGTTCCGTGCGGAGATCTCCCGGACCTCCGAGAGCGTGGGCTTCATCTCGCCCGAGGGCTGGGCGTACTGGACGAGTGGATTGTCCGGGCCCTGCGCGTTCACGTACGTCGTCTGGGCGGCGACGGCGCCGGTGCCGGCGGCGGCGACGAGGAACGCGAGCGCGACGGCGCGCGCGGCGGGCGCGTTCCCGGCGGCGACGGCCGCGCGACCCTGGCTGAAGAGGAGGCCGGCGCCGACGCCCGCGGGCACCGCCAGCGGCACGACGACGTTGATCATCGTCCACGCCGCGGAGATGTCCGCGACCGCCGGGTAGCCGAACAGCGAGAACGCCCCCCAGTAGAAGCACACCTCGACGACGGAGCGGGGCTCCGCGGTGACGTAGCGCTCGTAGAAGAAGCCGAGGAGGGCGAACGCGACGAGCGCGGTGGCGCCGACCGCGAGCACCGTGAGGTCGTGTTCGAGGAACGCGATGTAGGAGTGCTCCTGCATCCCCGTCGACCCCCAGAGCCGCATGAACTCGCTCCACGATCCGAGGGTCGCGTCTCGGAGCACG
This sequence comes from Halobacterium sp. R2-5, assembly GCF_011734195.1. Taxonomy (NCBI): domain Archaea; kingdom Methanobacteriati; phylum Methanobacteriota; class Halobacteria; order Halobacteriales; family Halobacteriaceae; genus Halobacterium; species Halobacterium sp. R2-5. The sequence continues at coordinate 109,747 of NZ_JAANTH010000002.1, read as the reverse complement.
CCCGGCAGCAGCGCGGGGTTCGACAGCGCCTCGTAGAGGTCGGGCTTCGGCGCGTAGAACATCACGACGACGGCCGCGGCCTCGGCGAGTGCGGCGCCGACGTGGAGCTTGTACCGCCACGCCGCGCGGGCGATGCGCCGGACGTGCGAGCGCACGACGTCCCAGCGGCTGTCGTCGACCGCGCCGGCGAGCACGAGCCGGCCGTCGAGCACGAGCACGAGCGCGCCCAGCCAGCAGACGGGGTACAGCAGCGCGTTCTCCTTCGTCGTGAACGCGAGCCCGAACGGAATCGCGGCGGCGTAGAGGTACCGCGCCTTCCGGGTGTCGAGGGCCCGGACGAACAGCCCGAACGCCGCGAACATGAACGCCGCGAGCAGGAGGTCGTTGCGCATGAACCGCGAGTAGTACAGCAGCAGGGGGTTGCCCGCGAAGAAGAGGCTCGTCGCGACGACCTCGGCGTTCGAGAGCCGGTCCCGGAGCAGCCACGGCGTGAGGACGAGGAGCGCGCCGACGACCGCGACGACCAGCCGCATCGCGAAGTCCGACGGCCCGAGCAGGTCGAAGACGACACCGTTGACGTGCGGGAGGAACGGCCCGTGGATGATGGGGCGGTACTGCCACGCGCCCACCTCCATGTAGTGCAGCGTCCAGTCCGCGACCCGGCCCTCGTCCTGGTGGGCGACCCGCCAGCCGAGGTCCCAGAGCCGCGCGAGGAGGGCGAGGGCGGCGACGGCGACGAGCGCGAGGACGACCCGGCGTCGGCCGCGCCCGTCACTCGAGGAGAACATACCACGGCGTTTCCACGGGTTCGATAAACGCTTTCCGGATAGCGAGAGCCCGAACGAGGTGAGGGCTCTCGGGAACGCGAGCGGCGAGCGGAGTGAGCCGCGAGCGGAGAGCAACGGCGCCTCGGAATGAACGACAGCGAGCCGCGAACAGCGAGGCGCGCCGCGCTACGACTCGTCCAGCCGTTCGGCGATGGCTTCGACGGGGTGCGGGGGGATGTCGTCGACGCCGTCGCGGTCGCCGAGCTGGGAGCGACAGGAGCCGCCGGGGGCGACGACGCGGTCGGCGTGGCTGTCCTCGACCTGCTCGAAGAGCCGGCTGCCGATGGCCTGCGAGAGGTCGTAGTGTTCGTCGTGGTAGCCGAAGCTCCCGGCCATCCCGCAGCACGTCGTGTCGAGGGGGTCGACGTCGTAGCCGACGCGCCGGAGGACGCCGACTGCGTGGTGGTCCTTGTTGGTGGCTTTCTGGTTGCAGTGGCCGTGGTAACTGAGCGCGCCGGCGGCCCCGGGAGAGCGGTCGGGGACGGGGAGGTTCTCGTCGAGGCCGAAGGCGTCGAGGTACTCGCAGACGCCGTACGCGCTGTCGGCGACGCGCTCGACGGGCGCGCGGGAGCCGCCGTCCGCAGCGTGGGCGTGGTCGCCGAGCAGGTCCAGGTACTCGTCCTGGAACATCACGGCGTCCGAGGGCTCGACGAAGACGACGTCCCAGCCGTCGGCGACGCGCGGCGCGAACTGGTCGACGTTGGCGCGCGCTCGCTCGCCGGCGCGGTCGAGCATTCCGGCGGAGAACGCCGCGCGGCCGGAGGGCGCGGCGTCGTCGGGAATCGCGACGTGAACGCCGGCGGCTTCGAGCGCGCGGACGGCGGCCTTCCCGGCGGCGGGATAGGAGTAGTTCGTGTACGTGTCCGGGAACAGGAGCACACGGCGGTCGGCGTTCTCGGGCGAGACGACGGAGCCGCCGCGGTCGTCGAACCAGTCCTGGAGGGTCTCGCGCCGGAACGGCGGGAGTTCGCGCTCGGGCGCGATGCCGAAGACGGACTGGAGGACCTTCCGGGCGCCGGGAATCTCGGTCGCCCAGTTCGAGACGGGGGCGAGCGCGGAACCGAGCTTCGAGGCGGCGTCGATGTCAGCGAACAGGCGCTCGCGCAGCGTCGCGCCCTCCTGCTCGTGGTGGCGGTGTTTCGTCTCGGCCTTGAGCTTCGCCATGTCGACGCCCGTGGGGCAGTCGCTCTTGCAGCCCTTGCAGCCGACGCAGAGATCCAGAACTTCCGACTGGAAGCGCTCGGAGTGAATCTCGTCCTCGGGGAGGTCGCCGCTGATGGCGGCGCGGAGCATGTTCGCGCGGCCGCGGGTCGTCTGGACCTCCTCCTCGGACGCGCGGTACGTGGGACACATCACGTCGGAGCCGGTCTGCCGGCAGGTGCCGCAGCCGTTGCAGAGCTCCACGAGCTCCGTGAACCCGCCCTCCTCTGAGAAGTCGAGTGCGGTCTGCGGTTCGACGGACTGGTACTCGGGGCCGTACCGGAGGTGGTCGCGGTTGTCCGCGCCGACGCCGCGGTCGGCGTCCGGGCCGACGTCCGCGGCGCTGTCGCGGTAGACGACGTTCCCGGGGTGCATCCACCACTCTGGGTCGAAGGCCGTCTTCACCTCCTTGAACGCCGCCCAGAGGTCGTCGCCGTACATCTTCGGGGTGAACTCCGTGCGCGCCATGCCGTCGCCGTGCTCGCCGGAGAACGAGCCGTGGTGGTCGAGCACGAGGTCGGTGACGTCCTCCGTGATGGAGTGCATCGCCTCCACGCCGGACTCCTCCTTGAGGTTCAGAATCGGCCGGATGTGGAGGGTGCCGGAGCCGGCGTGCGCGAAGTACGCCGCGGACGTGCCGTGGTCGTCGAGGACGGCCTGGAACTTCTCGACGTACTCCGCGAGCTCCTCCGGGGGGACGGTCGCGTCCTCGATGAACGGGTACGGCTTCGGGTCGCCGTCGAGGGACATCAGCAGCGGAATCGCGGCCTTCCGGAGCTTCCAGAGGTTGTCCTGGGCGGACTCCGTGTACGCCTCCACGACGTCGAACGCCGGGCCGTCGTCGAGGAACCGCTCGTTCGTCGCGGCGACGGCGGCCCCGAAGTCATCGTGGAGTTCGGAGTCGAACTCCAGCATGAGCGCGGCGTCGGCGCCGGCGGGAATCGGCTCGACGTACTCGGCGTAGCCGTCCGAGTCGGCGGCCAGCCGGAACACCTCGTCGTCCATCAACTCGACCGCGCTGACGTCGTACTCCAGGGCGACGGGGACCATCCGCATCGCGTCCACGAGGTCCTCGAAGCAGTACAGCGCCAGCGCCGTCTCCTCCGGAACGGTCACGAGCGACAGTTCGGCTTCGACGACGACGCCGAGCGTACCCTCGGCGCCGACGAACAGCTTCGCGAGGTTCAGCACGCGCTCGCCGTCGTCGTTCTCGTAGACGACCCGGTCGAGGTTGTACCCCGTGACGCGGCGCTTCAGGTCGGGGTAGCGCGCCTCGATTTCGTCGGCGTTGTCCTCGACCACCGCGCGGACGGTTCGGTAGATTTCGGCCTCGCGGTCGTCGCCGGCGACGATGTCGTCCCACTCCGGGGAGTCGACGACGACCTCCCGCGCCTCGATGACGGAGCCGTCCGAGAGGACTGCGGTGACGGCCTCCGTGTAGGCGTCGGTGATGCCGTAGCGGACGGAGTGGGCGCCAGTGGAGTTGTTCCCGATGCCGCCGCCGACGGTCGCGCGGTTCGAGGACGCGGGGTCGGGCGCGAACTTCAGGCCGTGCTCGGCGAGGTAGTCGTCGAGGTCGTCCTGCACGACCCCGGGCTGGACGCGCGCCCGCTTCGCGTCCGGGTCGACGGACAGCACGTCGTCCATGTGCCGGGAGACGTCGAGGACGACGCAGCCCGGGCCGACCGTCTGACCCGCCAGCGACGACCCCGTGCCGCGTGGGAGAATCGGGACGCCGTGGTCGGTCGCCACCGCCACCGCTGCTCGCACGTCGTCGACGTCCGTGGGGAAGACGACGCCGGCGGGCTGTGCGCCGTAGATGCTGCCGTCCGTCGCGTACAGGACGCGCGCGTACTCGTCGAACGCCACGCGGCCGTCGACGCGAGCGCGGAGATCGCTCGCCAGAGCCTGGTACTCGGCGGCGTCCGGTCGGTCGACGTCGAGTTCCCGCGCGGACCACGTCGAGTGCTCGGAAGTCACACCGCCGTGTTCCACAGTATCGATAATTAAGATTCGGCTCGCGTCAGCACTACGCGCGCCCCGAAGTAAACGGCGAGCCGCGGGCGACGCGTTGTCGGAGGTTTATGGTCCGCGGACCCCCACACGTACGCATGGCAAGCGACAACACTCCGGTCATCGCCGCCGCCTACCGAACGCCCCAGGGCAAGGAGGACGGCGTGTTCGCGGACACCCGCAGCGAGGACCTCTCGGTCGCGCTCGTCGACCACATCCTCGACGAGCACGGCCTCACGAGCGACCACGTCGACGACCTCCAGTGGGGGGTCGCCCAGCAGCGCAAGGAACAGGACAACAACGTCGCGCGCGTCATCGCGCTGCTCTCCGACCTCGGCGAGGACGTGCCCGCCGCGTCCGTCAACCGCTGGTGCGCGTCCTCGATGGAGGCCATCATGCGCGCGGCCGACTCCATCTCCGCGGGCCAGCGCGACGCCATCATCGCGGGCGGCGTCGAGAACATGTCCCGCGTGCCGATGGACGGCGACTCCTACGAGCACCTCCACCCGGGACTCGCGGAGCGCTACAACATCCCCGAGCTCCAGATGGGGATGACCGCCGAGGAGGTCGCCGACCGCTACGACATCACGCGCGAGCAGCAGGACGAGTACGCGCTCCAGAGCCAGCAGCGCGCCGCGGAGGCCACCGACGAGGGGCGCTTCGACGACCAGATCGTCCCCGTCGAGACCGACGACGGCCTCGTCGAGGAGGACGAGGGGATCCGCCGGGACACCTCGATGGAGGCGCTGAGCCAGCTCCCGACGGTGTTCAGGAGCGACGGCACCGTCACCCCCGGCAACGCCAGCCAGATTTCCGACGGCGCGGCCGCCACGCTCGTCACCAGCGAATCCTTCGCCGAGGACCACGGGCTCGACGTGCTCGCGTACGTCGGCGACCACAACGTCACGGGCGTCGACCCGCGCGTGATGGGCATCGGCCCGGTCCCCGCGACGAAGGAGCTCCTGGAGCGCACGGGGCAGGACATCGACGACTTCGGCCTCGTGGAGCTCAACGAGGCGTTCGCCTCCCAGACCGTCTACGCCCGCGACGAGCTCGGCGTGGACAACGACAAGTACAACGTCAACGGCGGCGCCATCGCGCTCGGCCACCCGCTCGGCGCGAGCGGCGCGCGCCTCCCGGTCACGCTCGTCCACGAGATGCAGCACCGCGGCGTCGACAAGGGGCTCGCGACGCTCTGCGTCGGCTTCGGCCAGGGAGCGGCGATTACGTTCGAGCGCCCGTAGTCGCACTTCGTCTTTCTGTGGGCCGCCGCCCGCGTCGATACCACGAAATTGATACCGTTCGCTCGACTCTCTCGACGCAATGCGTTCCGTCGGTATCGTCGTCCCCGCCTACGACCCCGACGTCGAGGTGCTCGTCTCCTACCTCGACGCCCTCCGGGAGGCGCTCGCGCCCGAGCGCCTCCACGTCGAACTCGACGCGGGGAGCGCGGCGACCGTCGCGGCGATTCGGGAGGCCGGAGCGACAGTCAACGACGCCGACAGCCGTCGCGGGAAGGGCGCGGCGGTCACGGCGGGCTTCGAGACGCTGGAGACGGACGTACTCGCGTTCGCTGACGCCGACGGCGCCACGCCCGCGGCGTCGCTGGCGCGCGTCATCGGCCCTGTGCGGGACGGCGACGCCGACCTCGCGGTGGGGTCGCGCCGCCACCCGGATTCGGCCGTCGCGAGCCACCAGACGTTCGCGCGGCGGTTCCTCGGCGACGGGTTCGCGTGGCTCGCCGGCCGCCTGCTCGACGTCGACCTCTACGACTACCAGTGCGGCGCGAAAGCCATCACGAGCGAGGGGTGGCAGGAGGTCCGGAACCACCTCTACGAGCCCGGGTTCGCGTGGGACGTCGAGCTCGTCGCGATGGCGGGCGCGCTCGACCTGCGCGTGCTCGAAGTCCCCATCGAGTGGGAGGACCAGCCGGGGTCGACGGTGTCGCCGGTGGAGACGTCGGTCGCGCTGTTCCGCGCGCTGCTGGCGGCCCGCCACCGGTCGAAGCTGCTGCGGGACAGCCAGCTACACGAGGCCATCGCGGCGCGCCGCGACGACCAGGCCGCGCTCGTGGAGCGACGATGAGCCGGGCCGACCGGCTGCGAGAGGCGCTCCCGGACAGGCTCGCGGCGCTCGTCTCGACGGTGCGCTTCGGGCAGTTCGTCTCCGTCGGCGCCATCGGCGCGGTCTTCGACGTCACGACGCTCGTCGTGCTCACCGAACTCGCGGGGCTGCCGGCGGCCGTCGCGAACGTCGTCAGCATCGAGACGGCGATTCTCGTGATGTTCACGGTGAACGAGCGCTGGACGTTCGCGAGCCACGGCGAGGCGGGCGCGCGCTCTATCGGTCGGCGGCTGGTGCGCTCGCATCTCGTCCGCGCTGGCGGGTCGACGCTCCAGTACGTGCTGTTCGTCGCGGTGTTCTACAACGTGACCGTCGACCTCTCGCTGGCGGGCGTGGACCTCTGGCTGGTCGTCGTGAAAGGCGGCGCTATCGGCGTCGCGATGCTCGTGAACTACGTCTTCGAGAGCCTGTTCACGTGGCAGGTCCACCGCGAGTGAGGACGAGCCCGGGAGACGGGCGAGCTACGCGTTCTCCGGGTGACACCACTGGAGGGCGTCCCTGACGGCGTCCTTCCGCCCGAGGAACGTCAGGTGGTCGCCCTCCTGGAGCGTGAAGTCCGCGTCCGGCACCTGGTTCTCGCCGTCGCGGCCGGCGAGCGCGATGATGACGCCCGACGGCAGGTCCTCGTCGAGTTCCTCGATGGTCTGTCCGACGAGGTCCGGCGAGGTCACTTCGACCTCCTGGACGTCGCCGGAGCGCCCGATTTCGGTCATCCAGTTCGCGAGCGCGGGGCGCTCGATGATGTTGTCGATGCCCCACGCGGTCGCGAGCGACGAGGAGACGGTGCGGACGCCGAGGTCCTCGAACGCGTCGACGTTGTCGGGGTTGTTCGCGCGAGCGATGATGGTCTCCACGTCGAACTTCGACTCGGCGAGCTGGGCGACGAGGAGGTTCACGTCGTCATCGCCGGTCGCGGCGACCAGTATCTTGGCGTTCTCCGCGCCCGCCGCTCGGAGTTCGTCGGTGTCCGTCCCGTCACCCCGGTGGACGGAGTATCCCTCGTTCCGCGTTCGTTCGACTGCCGGTTCACGGTTCTCCACGATGACGACGTTCTCACCGCGGTCTTCGAGGCGCTCCGCGAGCGCGCGACCGACGGTGCCGCCGCCGACGATGATGACACGCATTGGTATGACGTCGAGTGCTTGAGCGATGTGCCTGGCGAATCCCCCCTCCACGACGACGGTCAGGAGGATCGTGAGGAAGACGGTGCCGACGAGGAGGTTCGCGGCCTCCTCCATCCCGAGGGTCTGGAGCTGCGCGGCGAACAGCGTCGCGACCGACGCCGGGATGATGCCGCGCGGGCCGACCGCGCTCATGAACGCGCGCTCGGCGACCTCGTACCGGTCGCCGGTCGTGGACGCGAACACCGCGAGCGGTCGCACGATGGCCGCTGCGACCACGGCGACCGCGAGGCCCGCGAACCCGAGATCCAGCAGCGTATCGAAGGACAACAGGGCGGCCAGCCCGATGAAGACGAAGGACAGGACGACCAGCGTCACGTCGCCCTTGAACGCCTCAATCTCCTCCTCGTAAGGGAGGTTCGCGTTCCCGAGCACGACGCCGGCTGTGGCGACGGCGGCGATGCCGGCCTCGACGTAGAAGGTGTCCGCCGCGCCGTACGCGACGAGCGCGCCGGCGAGCACGATGAGCCGCGCGTTCTGGGGAGCGTTCCCCCGGGAGAGGTCGACGTGCCGGAGGAGATACCAGACGACCGCGGCGACGACGAGGCCGACGAGGACGCCGGTGCCGAGCCGACTGACGAAGTCCTGGACGGCGAGTTCGACGGAGCGCTCGGGGTTTTTCACCACTTCGAAGACGACGACGGCGAGAATGGCCGCCGTGACGTCGTTGACGACCCCCTCGGTCTCCAGGGCGGCGCCGACTCGGTCCCGCACCGGGACGACGTCCAGGATGGGTGTGATGACCGTCGGGCCGGTCGCGACCAGGAGGCTGCCGACGAGGAACGCGACCCCCCAGTCGGCGCCCAGCAGCAGTCGCACCGCCAGCGTCGTGCCGAGGAGCGCGACCGCGGCGCCGACCGTGACGAGGCGGAGCCACGCGCCCGGCGCCTCCCGGAGCTTCTCGACCTTGAGGTGGAACGCGCCCTCGAAGACGATGACGGCGACGGAGAGCCCGACGATGCCGGACAGCGTCTCGATGCCGCCGAACGACTCCAGGGTGACGACGCCCAACACCTCGGGGCCGACGAGGATGCCCGTGAGGATGAGGAACAGCACACTCGGCACCTGGAGGCGGGCCGCGAGCACTTGCGACGCCACGCCGAGTGCGATTATCGTGGCGACGACGGGGATGAGTTCTGCGCTCACGGGGACACCTCTGGCATCAACACGGAGGTGCTTTCGCAACACCGGTGTTAAAGCACCGCGGTCCCGGCGAGCGAGGACAGGAAACGGGGGGCGGGCGCGCTACTCGGCGTAGATGTCGCCGATTTCGTCCGCGAACTCGTCGAGGATGTTGCGGCGCTTCTTCTTCATCGTCGGCGTGAGCAGGTCGTTGTCCTCCGTGAACTCCGTGGGGACGAGGCGGAACTGCTTGATCTGCTCGTAGCTCTCGAAGTTCTCGTTGACCGCGTCGACCTCGCGCTGGATGCGGGCTTCGACGCGGTCGTCCCGGCAGACGGCGGCCTTGTCGTCGGGGAGGTCGACGTCCTCGCCGTCGGCCCACTTCCGGATGCCGTCGAAGTTCGGGACGATGACCGCGGAGACGAACTTCCGGTTGTCGCCGACGACCATCGCCTGCTCGACCAGCGGGCTCGCGGCGAACGCGTCCTCTAGGGGTCCGGGCGCGACGTTCTTCCCGGTCGAGAGCGTGAGAATCTGTTTCGCGCGCTCGAGGAACGCGACGTAGCCGTCGTTTCGAATCTCCACGACGTCCCCGGTGCGGAACCATTCCCGGCCCTCCCGCTCGGTGAACGCCTGCTCGGTGGCGTCGTCGAGCCCCCAGTAGCCGTCGAAGACCTGCGGGCCGCGCACGAGCAGTTCGCCGGCCTCGCCGTCCGTGCGCTCGCGCTGCTCGGGGCTGGCGACGGTCTCGTCGACGGTGATCTCGGTGTCGGTGACGGCCGGTCCGATGGTGCCGGCCTGCGGGCGCCCGGGCGGGTTCACGCAGATGACGGGGCTGGTCTCCGTGAGACCGTACCCCTCCAGAATCGGGAGGCCCATGCCGTGGTAGAGCGCGCAGAGCTCGGCGGAGAGCGACCCGCCGCCGGAGATGAAGAACTCGACGTTGCCGCCGAGCGCGTCCCGCACCTGCTCGAAGACGAGTTTGTCCGCGACGGCGTGTTTCGCCTGCAGCGCCAGCCCGGGGTCGTCGGCCTCGAAGTACTCGCGGCCGACGCCGGTCGCCCACTCGAAGATGCGCTCCTTGACGGGGGACTCGGTGGCCTGCTCGCGGACGGCGTCGAAGATCTTCTCGTAGACGCGCGGGACGCTCGTCCCCGACGTGGGCTCGCACAGCGAGAAGTCCTCCCGGAGCGTGTCCGGGGACTCCGCGTAGTAGACGTGCGCGCCCGACGCGAACATCAGGAAGTGGCCGGCGAGGCGCTCGAAGACGTGCGCGAGCGGGAGGAACGACACCACGCTGGACTCGGCGGTGATGGCGCCGGCGCCGGCCTTGTCGGGTCGCGGGCCGAAGCGCTTGCGGCACTGATTGACGTTCTCCCGGAAGTTCTCGTGCGTGAGCGCGACGCCCTTGGGCTTCCCGGTGGTGCCGGACGTGTAGATGAGGCTCGCGAGGTCGTCGTACGCGCAGTCGTCGACCCACGACTCGTAGGTGTCGCGGTCGAAGGCGTCCTGCCCGCGCTCGTACACCGCCGAGAGGGAGATGGCGTCGTCGTCGGCGACGCGGTCCATCGTGACGACGAACTCCAGGTTGAGGTCGTCTTCGACCTTGCGGACGCGAGCGAGCTCGGTCTCGCCCTCGACGACGACGCCGACGGCCTCGCTGTCGCCGAGGAGGTGTTTCACTTGTCGCGGGCTGGAACTGGCGTAGACGGTGGTGACCGCGGCGCCCGCGGCGAGAATCCCGAAGTCGCTCTGCGCCCACTCCATGCGGGTGTGCGAGAAGATGCCGACGCGCTCGCCGGCCTCGACGCCGAGGTCCCGGAAGCCCGCGGCGAGGTTCCGGACGACGTCGCGCATCTCGCCGTACGTGACGTCCGCGAAGTCGCCGTCCGGCGCGGGCGGCAGCACGTCCGGCGTGAGCGTGCGGTCGTAGACGCCGCCCTTGTAGCCCTGTGCGGGCCGGTCCGCGTGCCGCGCCGCCGCGTCCTCGAACAGTCGCGGGAGCGTCGTCTGCCCCGTGACCTCGTCCTCGTAGTCGCGTTCCGCCTCGCGGAAGTCCATGGCCGCTAATGGGACTCCTCTGTCTTAAGGTAGTGGAGAACTCCACGAACGTTCATCGCAGTTTCCGCGCGGGCCTTGTGGTCGCCCCACACCTGCCACACCTCGTTCGTGCTGGAGAGGTGGTCGATGGCGGCCTCCTCGCTGCCGCGCTCGATCACCTCGGCCTTGACGGCCTCGACCCAGTCCCGGAGCACCTGCTCGTACTGCTTGAGGACGGCGTCGACGTCCTCGGGGCCGGGGCCAAAGTGCGCGTACAGGAGGACGTCGGGGTCGAGCCGGCGAATCAGCTCGGCGTCCGTCACGCACTGTTCGAGGGCGAAGTTCGGCGGCGGGCTCGTCTCCCGAACGCGGTCCTGAGCGGGAATCCAGATGCCGGCGGCGTCGGCGGTGAAGACGGCGTCGTCCTCGTGGTCCTCGAAGACCACCTGGTGGGGTGCGTGGCCGGGGGCGTGGTGGGCGGTCAGCTCCCGCGACCCGAGGTCGACGGTGTCGCCGTCTTCGAGTTCCACGATGCGGTCCTCGGGGACGGGCTCGGGCTCGACGTAGTACTGCCACTGCTCGCCGACCGCCTCCTTCGTCCCCTCGACGAGCCGCGACGGGTCGACGAGGTGGCGCGCGCCGACCTCGTGGACGTAGACGTCCGCGTTCGGGCACGCCTCCGCGATGAAGCCGGCGCCGCCCGCGTGGTCGAGGTGGACGTGCGTGACCAGAATCGCTTCGAGGTCCTCGCGAGCGATGCCGCGCTCGTCGAGGGCGTCGAGGACGCGCTCGTAGTTCGTGCCGATGCCGGTGTCGACGATCGCCGGACGGTCGGCGTCCACGACGTACACCGACCCGTACTCGGCGGTGTCGTACATGCCGGTGTCGACGTACGCGATGTCGGTACACTGTTCGACGTCGGAGACGTCGCCGGGAGCCATACACGAAGTCCCGCGTGCCGGACGCAAAAGATTTCGCGTGGAGGAACGCGCAAGCGCGGCCGCGTCACGGCGTCCCCGCGACCGGCAGCGCGAGGAAGGCCAGATACGAGAGGACGGTCGCGAGACTCGGGCCGAGAATCCAGAAGGAGACGAAGCGCGCGACCGTCGACGCGTCGAACAGCGCCGCCGCCTCCCCGAGTTCGGCGGACCCCTCCTCGCCGATTTCGGGCACCGAGTCGCCGGTGTCGACCGTGACCGCGCTCACGGAGACGTCGGCCTCGACGTCGCCGCGCGCGAGTTCGGCGGCGGTCGCGGTCCGCGACGCCCGCCCCCAGCCGAGGCCGACGATGGTCATCACCGTCGACAGCGCGAGGCTGATGGGGACGCCGAGCCAGGACGCGGCGGTCGTAATCGTCGCCGCGACCACCGTCACGACCGTCGCCGCCAGCAGCGGGAGCTCCGTAAGCTCGCTGCCGACGGACGCCATCGTGCGCCGCGCGATGGTGAACGCGCCGAGGCCGATGGCCGCCGCCGCGAGCACGACCGCCGGCCCGACGTCGAGGAGGCCGCCGCCGACCAGCGGCGCGACCGCGTTCGCGACGTTGCTCGCGCCCGCCGAGAACGACATGTAGCACGCGACGGCGACGACGAGCGCGGTGCTCGCGAACTCCTGCGGCGTCGTCCCGGGGCCGAGCGCGGGCGCGGGGACGGGGCCGGAGCGGTCGAGAACGACGAGTGGGCCGTCGGACTGCTCGATCTCGACGACGCGGTCGAGGTGGACGTAGAGGTAGCGGCCGACGACCGCGCCACACCAGAACCCCGCGACGGGCGCGAGCAGCCACCAGACGACGATTTCGCCGAGCACCGCCCGGTCGAGCGTGCCGGTCGCGAGGCCGAGACCGGCGATGGCGCCGACCGCGGTCATCGACGTGGAGACGGGGACGCCGTAGCCGTTCGCGACAGCCATCCCGAGTCCGATGAACGCCAGCACGACGATGCTCGCCTCCACGGTGAACGCGCTCGGCGCGACGACGCCGCTGCCCAGCGTCTCGATTACGTTCCGGCCGACAGTCCACCCGCCGAGCAGCACGAACCCGGTCATCAGCGCCGCCGCGGTCGTCTTCTCCGTGACGCCCGCCCCGACCGACGGCCCCCACGCGACCCCCGTCGACGACCCGCCGACGTTGAACCCGACGAACGCCGCGGCGGCGACGCCGACGAGCAGGAGCCCCGTGGTCATGTGCCGAGAGGTACGCGGTTGGGTTTCGTATAGATTCGGGATAGGGACCGACGGCTGTGGGTGCGGCCGCAGCCCGGGCGTGCGACCGGCTGACGGGGATGCGATACGTTCTTGCCGCCGCCCGCGCAAACTCGGGCAAATGCTGAGCAGACAGTACGTCCGCGAACACCCCGAAGAGGTCCGCGAGGCCCTGGAGAAGAAGGGCGTGGACGCGGACCTCGACCGGATTCTGGAAGTCGACGAGGAGTGGCGAGAACTCAAGGCGCGCGGCGACGAGCTCCGCCACGAGCGCAACGAGGTCTCCTCGGAGATCGGCGAACTCAAACAGGAGGGCAACGAGGAGGAGGCCCAGGACGCCATCGAGCGGTCGCAGGAGCTCAAAGACGAGCTCGAAGACGTCGAGGAGCGCGCGGACGACCTGGAGAGCGAGCTGGAGCGGAAGCTGCTCACGCTCCCGATGGTCCCCCACGAGGACGTGCCCGTGGGCGCCGACGAGTCCGAGAACGTCGAGCGCCGCCGCGAGGGCTTCGACGACCTCCGCGACCTCCCCGAGGAGGTCACCCCGCACTACGACCTCGGCGAGGAACTCGACATCCTCGACTTCGAGCGCGGCGCGAAGGTCGCGGGCGGCGGCTTCTACTTCGCGAAGGGCGCGGGTGCGCGCCTCGAACACGCGCTCGTGCAGTTCATGCTCGACGTCCACCGCGAGCAGGGCTACGAGGACGTCTTCCCGCCGATTCCCGTGAACTCGAAGTCGATGGAGGGCACCGGCCAGTTCCCGAAGTTCGTGGAGGACGCCTACCGGGTCGGCGACGTCAACGACGCCGACTACGACGACGACGACCTCTGGCTGCTGCCGACCGCGGAGGTGCCGGTGACGAACATGTACCGCGACGAGATTCTGCTCAGCGACGACCTCCCCGTGAAGAAGCAGGCGTACACCCCGAACTTCCGGCGGGAGGCCGGCGAGCACGGCACCGAGACCCGCGGCATCGTGCGCGTCCACCAGTTCAACAAGGTGGAGATGGTGAACTTCGTCGAACCCGAGGAGAGCGACGAGCGCTTCGAGGGCCTCCTCGACGAAGCCGAGGAGGTGCTTCGGCGGCTCGAGCTCCCGTACCGGATTCTGGAGATGTGCACGGGCGACCTCGGGTTCACGCAGGCGAAGAAGTACGACATCGAGGTGTGGGCGCCCGGCGACGACATGGACGAGGGGCCCGAGCAGGGCGGCCGGTGGCTCGAAGTCTCCTCGGTCTCGAACTTCGAGGACTTCCAGGCGCGGCGCGCGGGCATCCAGTACCGGCCCGAGCGCCACGAGAGCGCGGAGTACCTCCACACGCTGAACGGGTCGGGGCTCGCCGTCCCGCGCGTGCTCGTCGCGATTCTGGAGTACTACCAGAACGACGACGGCACGGTCGACGTCCCCGAGGCGCTCCAGCCGTACATGGGCGGCCAGGAACTCGTCGAGGGCTCGGCGAAAGTCGGCGAGTCGGCGCTCGGCGCGGGCGACCGGGAGTAATCTGCAACCACGCTTTTGCGGGTTCGCGCCGACGTGCTAGTGTAATGGTTCGAGAAATTGACAGCCGGAGGTGCGGGTGAATGGTCGACGTCGGGTACACGCTCTCCAGCGAGGAACACCCGCCGAGCGACCTCGTGGAGTACGCCGCCCGCGCGGAGGACGCGGGTTTCGACTTCCTCACGGTTTCGGACCACTTCCACCCGTGGGTGAGCCAGCAGGGCGAGAGCGGGTTCGTGTGGGCGACGCTCGGCGGCGTCTCGCAGGCGACCGACGAGATCCCCGTCGGCGTCGGCGTGAACTGCCCCATCAAACGATACCACCCCGCCGTCGTCGCGCAGGCGTCGGCGACGGCGGCGTCGATGCTCGACGGCCGGTTCTTCCTCGGCGTCGGCACGGGCGAACTGCTCAACGAGCACGTGGTCGGCGAGCACTGGCCCGAGCACGAGGTGCGCCTGGAGATGCTCGAAGAGGCGGTCGAAATCATCCGGACGCTCTGGTCGGGCGGCCAGCAGAGCTACCGCGGCGAGCACTTCACCGTGGAGAACGCGCGGTTGTTCACGCTCCCCGAGGAGACGCCGCCCATCGTCGTGTCGGCGTTCGGGCCGACGACGGCGCGCGCGGCCGCCGACTTCGGGGACGGCTTCTGGGCGGTCGGCCCCGCAGACACCGTCCAGACGTGGGCGGACGCGGGCGGCGAGGGTCCGCGGTACACTCAGCTCAGCACGTGTTACGCCGACAGCGAGCAGGAAGGCGTCGAAACCGCCCACGAGTGGTGGCCGAACAGCGAACTCCCCGGCGAGCTCGCCGCGGTGCTCCCGACGACCGCGCACTTCGAGCAGGCCTGCCAGACGGTCAGCCAGGAGGACGTCGCGGAGTCCGGGCTCGTCACCAGCCGCGACCCCGAGGACCACGTCGACTCCATCCGGCAGGCCGTCGACGCGGGCTACGACCACGTCCACATCCACCAGGTCGGCCCCGAGCAGGAGCGATTCCTGGAGTTCTACGAGGAGGAGGTGCTGCCCGCCGTCGAGGACGCCGGGCTCGCGTAAGTCGTCAGTCCCGCGATTTCGCCGTCCGCGACGTCGAAGACGTCCACGAACGCGAACAGCTCGCCGCCGTTCGCGTCCAGCAGCCGGCCCCGCGCCGCGACGCCCTCGGCGCCGTCGTACACCGCGTCGACGACGTGGCGCGTGTCGGTCTTGGGGCGGTCATCGCGCATGAACGAGACGAACGCCTCCCTGCCGGAGAGTGTCATGTCCAGGCGCACGTGCTCGAAGTCGGGCGCGAGCAGGTCGCGGAGCGCGTCGTAGTCCCCGGCGTCGATGGCGTCGTAGTACGCCTGCGCGAGGGCGTCGTCGTCCATGCGGTGAGAGAAGCGATACGGGGCCAAGAAAGCGGGGGACAGTAGCCGGGGGCGCAGCCGACGGGACGGGCGGGACTGAAAGGGGCGGCGCTGTCGGCGACGGCGGACGACGCAAGCACCGCAGGCCGAAGGCCGAGGAGCGCAGCGAGTCCCCCGAGTCGACAGCGCCGGGGCTTTCGAGGAAGTATCTCCGACAACGCGAGCGAGCACGGACCGTCGTCCAGTCGAGCGGGGGGCTTTTGCCCGCCGGCGCCCAACTGCGCCCGTGGAACTGCACGTCCGGTACGAGGGCGACGACGACCCCGAGAAGTGCACGGCGCGGAAGCTCGCGCGCTTCGACGAGGCCGTCCTCCACGAGACCGCGCGAGCGACGCCGTACGGCGTCGTCCTGAATCCGCACGCCGACACCGCGCTGTCGCCGGCGGACGCCGAGCACGGCCGGCTGGTGGCCCTGGACTGCTCGTGGGAGACGGCGGGCCGGGCGATGTTCGAGATCGACGGCGTGCACCGCGCGCTCCCGTTCCTCGTCGCGGCGAACCCCGTGAACTACGGGCAGCCGTTCCAGCTCAACACCGTGGAGGCGTTCGCGGGCGCGCTCGCCATCCTGGGGGAGCGCGAGCACGCCGAGCGCATCCTCTCGAAGTTCACGTGGGGGCACACGTTCCTCGAACTCAACGAGGAGCCCCTGCGGCGGTACAGCGAGTGCGAAGACTCCGCCGAGGTCGTCGAGGTACAGGAGGACTACCTCGCCGACGAGGAGTGAAACGGCCGGTATCCTCATGTAAGACTCGACAACCTACTCTAGTAGCCGGTTCAACACGCAGTAACCTGGTGGAATCACCAAGGGCGACCGAGCGAGTGCAACGAGCGAGGGAGGGCTTGGTTCCGAATCGCTTAAACGCGCCCCGAGCGAACGGGAGCGCATGAGCGAGTCCATCGAGGCCCGACTGCTCGAGAAGCAGATCTGCATGCGGTGTAACGCCCGGAACCCCAAGCGCGCCAGCGAGTGCCGGAAGTGCGGGTACAAGAACCTGCGTCCGAAGGCCAAGGAGTCCCGCTCGACGTAACTCAGTTCTCGCCGTTCCACTCGTCTTCGAGCACCGAGTAGTAGCGCACGTCCTTGTACTCGCCGTCGACGTAGACTTCGTCTCGGTGCGTGCCCTCCAGTTCGAAGCCGAGCTTCTCCCAGATGCGCGCGGACGCCTCGTTGTCCTCGAAGACCCGCGCGAGCACGCGGTGGCGGCGGTGCTGGGCGAACGCGTAGTCGGTGGCGAGCCGGCCGGCCTCGGTGCCGTAGCCGTTCCCCCAGAACTCCTCGCCGAGGAAGAGCCCGACCTCGGCGCCGCCGTCGACGTCGTCGAGGCCGTGCACGCCGACGCTGCCGACTGGCTGGATACCCTCAGAACGCGTGGCGTTCTGATGGACGTCGGAATCGCTCCGCGAGTTCCGAGCGTCGACGGCGACGACGAAATTCACGTCGCCGTTCTCGTCGCTGGCGCGTTCCTCGTACCACTCCTGTTCCTGTTGCTCGGTGAGCGGCGTTCGCGCGGACAGCGACGGCCAGACCGCGGGGTCGTTCAGCGTCTCGCGGAGGAAGTCGAGGTCGTCCTCTGCGACCGCGCAGAGGTCGACAGTATCGCCTTCGAGGAACGGTCTCCCGGGCATGCGCGAGAACACGCCGCCTATCAGAAAAAGGATTCCCGAGGTGTGACAGACGGTCCCAGACCTCTCAGTCGTACTTGGGCTCGCGGCGCTCGGCGCGTTCGAGCGCGCGCTCGACGACCTCGCGGACGTCGCCGTCGAAGACGCCGCCGTGGCCCGAGTACATGTGCTCGACACCGGCGGGCATCCGGTCGAGGAGCTCCCGGATGCTCCCGATGAGTCGCTCGCGGGACTGGCCACTCATGTCGGTGCGACCGAAGCTCCCGTCGTCGAACGCGCCGTCGTCGTGGACGACGACGTCCCCGGAGAACAGCGACGACTCGGAAACGAGCGAGACGTGGTCGGGGGCGTGCCCGGGCGTGAACACGACCTCCGCCGCCTCGCTGCCGACGCGGACGGTGTCGCCGTCTTCGAGTTCGTGCGTGCGGAGGCGGTGGTCCGCGAACGCGTACACGTCCGGGTCGAAGGCGTCCACGACTGCGGGGAGCTGTTCGACGTGGTCGCCGTGCTGGTGGGTGAGCACGACGCTGTCGAGGTCGTCGACCTGCTCGCGGATTTCGTCGACGACGCCGTCGTAGGCGCCGGCGTCCACGAGCGTCGACTCCTCGCCGTCCGCGAGGTAGGCGTTGCACGTGAACGACTCGGCGTCGCGCGTGACGTTGGTGACGTCCATGCGACCACCCACGCCCGCGGCGGTCGTAAAACGGCGGGGTTTTTCAGCGTCGGCGTCCAACGCGGCGGGGAATTTTTGGGGGAGGGGCCCGTAGGTTCAAGTGAACATGGGTTTCGGGAGCTACGACGAATCCGAACAGGAGAACCAGTCTCTCGACTCGGAAGACATCGACGCCGACGACGGACTCGACACCGAGGAATTCGAACACAGCGGCGACGTGAACTACGAGATCGGGGCGTCGAACGACGAGCTCCTCGACCGGCTGCAGGACATCAAGGGCGAGTAGCGTGGACGGCTGTGGAGCGTCCACGGGACCAGCGAGCGGGCGGAGCCCGCGAGAAGACGACCGACGGAAACGAGTAGGGCGGTGAAGTCCGGGACGCGCGCGCTCGGCGTCGCGGAGTCGTATCGGGGGAACGCGTCGACGCTCGCCGGAGCCGTCGTGCGCGCGTCCCGCGTCGCGGACGGATTCTCGTTCACTTCGTGTACGGTCGGCGGCCTCGACAGCACCGCGGCCGTCGTCGAGTGCTACCAGCGGCTCGACCGCGAGGACGTCCGGTACGTCTTCGTCTCCGGAATCGCGCCCGCGTGGTTCAACGTCGTGGACCTGCACGCCGTCCACGAGGCGGTCTCGCGGCCCGTGCTCTCCGTCTCCTTCGAAGCGAGTGAGGGACTGGAAGCCGCCATCGAGCGGGAGTTCTCCGGCGAGGAGCGCGACGAACGCCTCGCGGTGTACGAGCGCCAGCCCGACCGCCGGCCCGTCGACGTGAACGGCGAGCGCGTGTTCGTGCGGAGCGTCGGCTGCGAGAACCCCGCGGAGGTCGTGCGCGCGTTCGCGCCCGAAGGCGGCCGGCCGGAGCCGTTGCGGGTCGCGCGATTGGCTGCGCGAGCGGCCGACCGCATGGAGGCCGCTGACTGAGCGAACGGTGAGCGCGTGCTCGACCACCGGGAGAGTGCGGACGAGCGGCGAACGCAGTGAGGCGGGAGTGAACCGTGAGCCGCGCGGCCGACGAACACCGAGCGTGACCGCAGGTTGCAACGCTTAACCACGCGGCCGTGGACGGCGTAGGTATGAGCGACACCGACGGCATGGAGGGGTTGGAAGTCACCGAGTGCACGCGCTGCGAGGCGCTCGTCGACTCCCGCAGCCAGATCGTTAACGGCGACGGCCCCGAGGACGCGGACGTGCTGTTCGTCGGCGAGGCGCCGGGCGCCAGCGAGGACGAGGAGGGCGTGCCGTTCGTCGGGCGCAGCGGCGGCGTGCTCGACGACGAACTCCGGGACGCCGGGCTCTCGCGGGCGGACGTCCGCATCACGAACTGCGTTCGGTGCCGGCCGCCCGAGAACCGCGACCCGACGAAAGAAGAGCTCGCGAACTGCCGGCCGTACCTCGAACGCGAAATCGACCTCGTCGACCCGGAAGTCGTCGTCACGCTCGGGAAAGTGCCGGGCGAACACCTCCTCGGCAGAGATGTCGCGGTGACCAACGAGACCGGGAGCGTCGAGCGCGTCGAACTCGGGGGCGAGCGGCGGGAAGTACTGATCTGTCTCCACCCGGCGGCGACGCTGTACGACGCGAGCCAGCGGGACGCGTTCACGGAGACGATAGCGAAAGCAGCGACGATGGCGGGCGAGAGCGGCGGGCAGTCCCAGCTCGGGGACTACTGAGTCACTGCCAGAGCGTGCGGACCATCCGCTGTGGGAACTCCACGATGAGCGCGATGAGTCCGGAGGACTCCTCGGTGCCGCGGATGTACGACCGGACGCGCTGGCTGACGATCTCCACGGAGATGACGAGCACGAAGATGACCAGAATCGTCGCCATCATGTTCGTGTACTTGAACAGCCCGCGCTGAGTCTGGAGGACGAACCCCAGACCGCCGCCGCCGATGAGCCCCATCGTGACGGCGATGCGCGTGTTGATCTCGAGGATGTACATCGTCCACGCGATGAACGGCGAGAACACCTGACTCAGCATCCCGAAGACGACGCGCTGCGGGCCGTTCGCGCCCGTCGAGCCGATTGCCTCGATGGGGCCGTCCTCGACCTCTTCGAGGGCGTCGGTGAACAGGCGGCCGAGGTTCCCCATGGTGTCCGTGCCGATGGCGAGCGTCGCCGTGAACGGCGTGACGCCGCCCAGCGGGATGTAGATGAGCGCCCAGACGAGCGCGGGAATCGCGCGGATGACGCTCATCGTACCGCGGAAGATGAAGTTGAACGGGTACGGCGTGACGCGCTCGGAGCCCAGCACGCCCAGCAGGAGCGCGCCCGGCAGCCCGAGCACGGTGCCCGCGAACCCCATCGCGAGCGTGACGAACATCTGCCCGGGGACGAACGTCCAGTTCCAGAACGCGACGCCCGCGCCGTTCGTGTCCAGCTGGAACAGGAGGTTGTTCGCCTGGATGAACGACCAGTACGCACCCAGGTCGACAAACGGGATGCCGAACACCTCGCCCGGCGGGAAGAACTGCCCGAGCGCGTCCTCGAAGTCGGGCCAGTACTCCATGATCTCCGCGATGGAGAAGCCGACCTGGCCGAGCGCCAGCGAGAACAGCCACCCGAACACGACCAGCGCGAACAGCGCGAACACCTGCCGCGCGCGTTTGTTGATGCGGATGCGCGTGAACTGCTCCTTGACGGCGCCCGAGGCGGAGGCGTCGGCGCCTTCGGTCTCCGCGCTCATGCTTCCGCCTCCGTGCGAATCGCTTCAGTCTCGATCGCGCCGTAGATCTCGTCGATGATGTCGACAGTGAGGTCCTCGCGGTAGCCGTCGAAGATGACCTCGCCGTCCTTCATGCCGAGGAACCGCTCCCCGAACTCGCGAGCGATGTTCACCTGGTGGAGGCTCGCGAGCGTCGACAGGCCGCGCTCGTCGGCGGCCTGCCGGATGTACGCCATCACTTGCTCGGCGGACGCCGGGTCGAGGCTCGCGACCGGCTCGTCGGCGAGCAGGAGGTTCGGTTTCTGGACGAGCGCGCGAGCGATGCCGACGCGTTGCTGCTGGCCGCCGCTCATCTGCCCGACTGACTGCCCGGATTCGTCGAGCAAGCCGACGGTTTCGAGCGCGCGCAGCGCCTCGTACTTGTCCGCCTCGGTGTAGCGGCCGAGGAGGCTGTTGAAGAACGTCGTGCGACCGAGCGCGCCCGTGAGGGAGTTGTTGTACGCGCTCATCTCCTCGATGAGGTAGTGCTGCTGGAACACCATCGCGACGTCGTCCCGGGGCCCCTCGACGGGGTCACCGTTGATGGTAATCGTCCCCTCCGTCGGCTCGGTGATGCCGTTGAGACAGCGCAGGAGCGTGGACTTCCCCGCGCCGGACTCGCCGAGCACGACGACGAACTCACCGTCGGGGATCGTGAACGAGACGTCGTCGACAGCTTGAATGTCGCCGTAGGATTTGCTCAGATTTGAGACTTCGATCATTGCTTGTACGGCCGCCTAACCCGACTGGCGGGCTTGTGGGCAGTCATCACGGGGAACAAATAGGTTAATCGGTTAGCGGTGTCGCGTTACGCGTCGCCGAGTTCGACGCCGAGCGCGTCGAAGGCGTCACGGACCGGCTGGTAGTCGTCGACGGTACCCTCTTCGAGTCCCGTGAACCAGAGCTGCTGGTCGTCGCCGAGGTCCTCGTTGATGAGGTCCTCCTCGGTGGCGCTCAGCAGAGCGTCGGTCACGTCGGACTTGACGGTCTCGTCGAGTCCCGTCCGGATGAGGATGGGCGCGCGCGGAATCGGGTCCGAGGTCGCGATCAGGTCGAGGTCCGGGTCCTCGGTGCCGAGGTCGCCGTCGTTCTCCGCGGACATATCGAGGAACTGCTGGGGGAACTGGTCCTTGGGGACGTGGGTCGCCGTGGAGAACGCGCCGGTGCCGGCGGCCTTCACGGGGTCGCGGTTGATGAGGGTCTCGCGGGCCTGGGAGTGGTCCGACCACTGGCCCTCGAAGTCGTTGGGCGTACCGTTGGGCGCGCCGCCCGTGTCGAGGCCCGCTTCGTTGAGCATGTACAGCGGGAAGATGGAGCCGCTCGTGGAGAGCCGGTCGGCGAACGCGACCGTCTCGCCCTCGAGGTCGGCGAGCTCCTCGATGTCGCTGTCCGTCGTCGTGGTGATGAGCGAGAAGTACTTCGCGGCGCCGTACGCGATGCGGATGCCCGCAACTTCCGCGACGTCGTTGTCAGCGCTCTGGATGGCGATCGCCGGGGCGGCGTCCGCGACGTCCGTCTGGCCGGACTCCAGCGAGGAGTACACCGCGGCGTAGTCCGCCGCGACGCTGGAGGTGATTTCGACGTCCGCCTCGGACTCGAGGTAGTCGAACATCGGCTGGTACTGCTGCTTGACGTCGACCTCGGACTCGGCCGGCGTGAGCGTGAACGTGAGTTCGGCCGCGCCGCTCTCGGTCGTGCCGGCGGTCGTCCCGTTGCTCTCGGTCGTGCCGCTCCCACCGTCGCCGTCGCCGCCGCTGCCGTCACCAGTGCAGCCAGCGAGTCCAGTGAGTCCAGCGATACCTGTCGCGCCTGCGATTTTGAGGAAGTTGCGTCGTCCCGCCATGGGGAATTCGTTTGTGAATACGAGAGGTGCCTGAAAAGATTTGCCATTCAACTATAACGAGGAATACCCATCACTATGTACCAAACGGCGGAGGGAAACCCACTTGCGCCTGGGGGGAGAAGGCACGACCATGAGTATCTCGTCGACCGACCAGACGACGGCGTCCGTCGTGGTCGTGGACTACGGGCTGGGGAACCTCCGGAGTGTCACGCGCGGGCTCGAGCGCGCGAACGCGGACATCACGATCTCCGACGATCCGGGCGCGCTCGACGACGCAGACGGCATCGTGCTGCCGGGCGTCGGCGCGTTCGGCGACGGCATGGAGAACGCGGGGCCGTTCCGGGACGCGCTCACCGACGCCGCCGAGGAGGGGCGGCCGCTGTTCGGTATCTGTCTGGGGATGCAGATGCTGCTCACGGAGAGCGAGGAGGCCGAACGCGAGGGGCAGGGCGACGTGAAGGGGTTAGACCTGATTCCGGGGCGGAACCGCCGGTTCACGGGCGACGTGAAGGTCCCGCACATGGGCTGGAACGAGCTCGACGTGACGCGCGACCACCCGCTCGTCGACGGCGTCGACGGCCAGTACGCGTACTTCGTCCACTCCTACTACGCCGAGCCCGAGGACGGCGGCCACGTCGTCGCGGAGACCGACTACGGCGAGACGTTCCCGTCCATCGTCGCGAACGACGAGGGCAACGTCTTCGGTACGCAGTTCCACCCGGAGAAGTCCGGGGAGACGGGGCTCCAGATCCTCCGGAACTTCGTGGACATCTGCGCCGACCAGTAGGGAACCGCTCCCCCGCCCGAGCAACGCTTTTCTCCCGCTTCGCCGACGACTCGGTATGGCCACCGTCGAGTTCGGCGCGACCGCCGAGGAGCTCCAGTCGCTGTACCGCGAGTACGACTGGTGGGCCGACCGCGACACCGAGAGCGTCCGCCGCGCGCTCGAACACACCGACGAGACGGTGCTCCTGCGCGAGGACGGCGACCCCGAACCGCTCTCGTGGATGCTACACCGGCGCGACGAAGAGTGAGGAAAAATGGCGACGAGCATCCGCGACCCGAGCGGTCCGGAGGACCCGGAAGGGTCGCGGTTCACCGCGCGAGTGAGCGCAGCGAACGAGCGCGGGCCGACGACCGAACGGAGCGAAGCGAAGTGAGGGAGGAGTGCTTTTGGCCGAGCTTTTACCGAGCGAGGCGGCGTAGCCGCCGAGCGAAGCGTAAAAGGTCGCTATAGGAAATCCCGGACTTCGCTGTAGTACATGTCGTGGTGGTCGACTTCGCCGACGCGTTCGGCGATGTCGGTGGCGATGGCGTGCCAGCAGGACTCGTCGGGGTCGAGGTTGTACTGGCTGTCCTGGCAGTTGCAGTTGCCGTCTTCGACGATGTACTCGTCTTCGTGGCCGACGACGACCGTGAAGTCGTTGTACTGTTTGACGCGGCCTTCGCTGGCGGCTTCGATGGCGCGTTGGCCGCGGTCGCCGTGTTCGGCGAGGATGCGTTGGGTGATGGGGGCGGTGAGTTCGCCGGCGTCGGCGAGTGCGGCCCGCCAGTCGTCGACCTCGGGCACGCACCGGTGTTGGGCGGGGCGTGGTTTAGCAGGTTCGGTGCCGGACTGTGGTATGTAGTGACGTATCAAAATAATTCCTTAATTATTGTTAATGCCATTCGTGCCATATTACATTATTATTCATTAACTTTATGCGGCTGCCCGTCGCCTCACCAGTCGCGATGCACGTAGCACCCCACCCGACGAACGCACGCACCGGCTACCGACCACCACGCCGACCCACCGACAACCCACCATGCCCACCTACACGGACATAGAGAACACCGGCGCGCCCGTCGTCCCGGACCTCAGCGCCGACGCCGACCAGCAGGAATCGCTCTCCGAGACCGTCTGGAGCCACCGACACACGGAACCCACCGATGAGTGACGACTACCCCGACTACACGCACCGAGACCTCGACAACCCCGCAGGCCGCGAGTTCCGCGACCTGCTCGCAAACGACGACCCCTACGTGTTCGCGCCCGGGCTCTACCACGCCCTCGACGCGCGGCTCGCCGAGCGCGCCGGCCTGGACGCCGTCTACATGAGCGGCTACTCCACGGTCCTCGGGCAGTTCGGCTTCCCGGACCTCGAGATGGTGTCGATGACCGAGATGGTCGAGAACGCCAAGCGCATCGTCGACGCCACCGACCTCCCCGTCATCGCGGACGCCGACACCGGCTACGGCGGCGTCCACAACGTCCGGCGCGCGGTCCGCGAGTACGAGAAGGCCGGCGTCGCCGCCATCCACATCGAGGACCAGACGACGCCCAAGCGCTGCGGCCACATCGCCGGGAAGGAAGTCGTCTCCCAGGAGAAGGCGCGCTCGCGCTTCGAGGCCGCCGTCGACGCCAAGCAGAGCGAGGACACGGTCATCATCGCTCGCATCGACTCGTACGGCTCCGCGAACGGCAGCTGGGAGGACCACCTCGAACGCGGCCGCATCTACGCGGACGCCGGCGCCGACCTCGTCTGGCCGGAGATGCCCGACCCGTCCCGCGAGGACGCCGTCGAGTACGCCGAGACCATCCACGAGACCCACCCGGACCTCGATCTGGCGTTCAACTACTCGTCGTCGTTCGCGTGGAGCGAGGAAGACGACCCGCTGACGTTCGAGGAGCTCGGCGACCTCGGCTACGAGTACATCTTCATCACCCTCTACGGCCTGCACTCGGGCGCACACGCCGTCTACGAGGACATGGAGAACATCGCGAACAACGCCGAGCAGGCGCAGTTCGACCTCGAAGACCGTTACCTCGGCCACGAGACCGAGTCCCACCACGACCTCTCGCTGGTCAGCCGCTACCAGGACATCGAGACCCAGTTCGACCCCGAGGCCCGTCGCCGCATGGAGGAGTCCGAGGGGTTCACCGAGGACGAGAGCGACCCCATCACGGCCGACGAGGCGACGCCGGAAGCCGGCCAGGACGACTGAGTCGCCTACATGATTAATATGCGAAGACACACATGACGGACACATGAGTACCGAGCGACACTACGACCGCGAGTTCGTGCGCACGTTCTTCACGACGCCGACCGCGGTCGAAGGCGAAGACGACTCCGCGAAGATGCTGCGTAGCGCCGCCGGACTCAGCGGGATGGAGGCCCCCGACGTCTGGGTGCCGGACAACGAGGACGCCACCGCGCCGTCGATGCGCGAGGAGGGCGCCGAGAACATCGTCGAGGTGGTGAGCGAGCACGGCGCCGACTTCCCCGGGGAGATCCACCCGCGGGTGGTCTGGCACCGCGACAGCCCGGGCGCCCGCCGCCGCGGCTTCGAGCAGATTCGCACCATCGCCGACCCCGACGGCGGCGCCGTCGAGCACGTCGACGGCTTCGTGATTCCCGAGGTTGGCGACGTCGACGACTGGAAGAAGGCCGACGAGGCCATCACCGTCGTCGAGCACGAGCACGGCCTCGAGGAGGGCAGCCTCTCGATGTCCGTCATCGTCGAGAGCGGCGCCGCCGAGCTCGCGATGGGCGACCTCCGCGAGGAGATGGGCAAGCCGTCGAACAACCTCGAACGCATGTTCCTGCTCGTGGACGGCGAGGTCGACTACACGAAGGACATGCGCGCGATGACGCCCACCGGCGAACTGCCGCCGTGGGCGGAACTCCGCCACAACACCTCGCGGGGCGCCGCTGCCGCCGGCCTCGTCGCCGTCGACGGCCCGTACGACGACATCCGCGACGTCGACGGCTACCGCGAGCGCATGCGGGACAACCGCTCGAAGGGGATGACCGGCATCTGGTCGCTCACCCCCGAACAGGTCGAGGTGGCCAACGCCGCGCCGCTCCCGCCGGAGACCGGGAGCTGGCTGCTCGACGTCGGCGGCCGCGAGGTCGAACTCGACGCCGAGGACGGCCGCCAGGTGTACGACGGCGACGACCTCGACCTGGAGGAGAACGGCGACACCTACGTCCTCCGCGCGCGCGGCGACGAGCGCGAACTCGACGAGGACGAGCTCCGCGAGGAGCTGCTCGACCGGACCGCGTACGTCCCGAGCATGAGCGACATCGTCGACTCCATGGAGGAGTTCGAGGCCGCCAAGGAGGCGGGCAAGGGCGCCATCGCGATGACCCAGTCCGCCACCCTCGACGTCGACGGCGTCGAGGTCGACCTCAGCAAGGACCGCATGTGGGACGAAGCCACCTACCAGGCCGCGCAGACGCCCATCACGCTGTTCCAGGACGTCTACGAGCACCGGCCCGACCAGCACGACGAGCTCGAAGCGAAGTACGGCAGCGACGTCGTCGAGCGCGCGACCGACGTCGGGAACTAGGGCGAGCCGCCCGCGGACGTGCTCACTCCCGCGGCTCGCAGTAGTTTCTCGCCGCTCGCTCGTTCCGAGGAACTTCGTTCCTCGTAGCTCACGGCTCACTGCGTTCGCCGTTCGTCGTTCCGTGCTCTCCTTCGGTCGAGCACGCGCTCCCCGTTCGCATTGTCGAGGGCCTTCGGCCCTCGCAACCGTCGGCCTTTTTTCGGCGTCGCTCGGAGTAGCGGTATGCTCGTCGAGGAAGGCCGCGTGACCGTCGAAGTCCCCGGGGAGTCCGGCGGCGGCGAGGGCGCCGGCGACGGCGTGTTCTTCAACCCGACCCAGGAGCTCAACCGGGACCTGACGGTCGCCGCGCTGTCGGCGTACCGGGAGCGCGAGCCGCGCGCGGAGACGTACCTCGACGCGATGGCCGCCAGCGGCGTCCGCGGCGTGCGCGCCGCCGAGCACGGCTGGACGGCGACGCTCGCGGACCTCGACCCCGACGCGGTCGCGCTCGCGCGGGAGAACCTCTCGCGCAACGACCTCGACGGCGAGGTCGTCGAGCGCAACGTCAACAGCCTCCTGCACGACGACGGCCGGTTCTTCGACGTGGTCGACCTCGACCCGTTCGGGACGCCGATCCCGTTCGCGGACGCGGCGTTCGCGAACGCGCGCAACCTCGTCTGCGTGACCGCGACCGACACCGCGCCGCTGTGTGGCGCGCACTTCGAGTCCGGCGTCCGGAAGTACTCGGCCGTCCCGCGGAACACCGAGTACCACGCGGAGATGGGGCTGCGCGTGCTGCTGTCCGCGCTCGCGCGCACCGCCGCGCGCTACGACGTCGGCGTCACGCCCATCCTCAGCCACGTCAGCGACCACTACGTGCGCACGTACCTCGACCTCTCGCACCGCGCGACGGACGCGAACAACGCCATCGACGAACTCGGCTACGTCTACCACTGCCAGGAGTGCCTGCACCGCGAGCACGAGCGCGGCCTGATTGCGGACCCGCCCGAGTCCTGCGCGCACTGCGGGGGCTCGCAGGTGCTGCCCGCGGGCCCGCTGTGGCTCGGGCCCGCCCACGACGCCGACTTCGTCGCCGAGGTGCGAGAGCACGTCACCGACTACATGGGGGCCGCCAAGCGCGCGCGGAAGCTCCTCGACACGATCGAGGGCGAGCTCCACGAACCCACGCACTACGACCAGCACCGCCTCTACAAGCGGTGGTCCGAGCCCGCCGTCGGTATGGACGAGTTCCTCGACTCGCTCCGGGACGCCGGCCTCGCCGCCTCCCGCACCCAGTTCGGCGGCACGACGTTCAAGACCGACGGGTCGCTCGCGGACGTCGAGGCCGCGGTGCGCGAGTAGGCGTCCGCGGTGATTTATGTCGCCCCGCGTCGAAGACAGTACCGTGACACGAATCGGGAACGCCGTCGGCGTCGTGCGCAGCGTCGCAGAGACGGCGAGCGACGAGCAAGTGACGTTCCTCTCGGCCGCCGTCGCCTACTACGCGTTCGTCTCGCTGATCCCGCTACTGGTACTGGGCGTCGCGGTCAGCACGGCCGTCGGTAGCGTCGGGCTGGTCGACGCCGTCGTCGAGTCGATGTCGCAGTTCCTGTCGACCTCCGGCCAGGAGGCGCTCCGGGAGACGCTAACCAGCGACCGCGGCCGCGCGAGCGCGTCGGTGGCCAGCCTCCTGCTGTTGACGTGGTCGGCGCTCAAGCTGTTCCGCGGGCTCGACGTGGCGTTCTCGAAGGTGTACGGCGCCGACGAGGTCGAGTCGCTCCCCGAGCAGATCGTCGACGCCCTCATCGTCTTGGTGACGGTGCCGCTCGCGGTCGCCGCGGCGGTCGTGCTAGCCGTCGTCCTCCCGCTGCTCACCGTGATTCCGTACGTCACCGCCATCAGCGGGCTGACGCTGCCCATCGCGCTCGTGCTCGTGTTCCTGCCGGCGTACTACGTCTTCCCGGACGTCGACATGACCGTCCGCGAGGCGCTGCCGGGCGCGGTGTTCGCGGCGATCGGGTGGACGCTGCTCGCACAGGGCTTCCGCCTGTACACCGCGTACGCGGGCGGCGGCGAGGTGTACGGCATCCTCGGCGGTGCGCTCCTGTTGGTGACGTGGCTGTACTTCGGCGGCATCGTTATCACGCTCGGTGCGGTATTCAACGCCGTGCTGTCGGACCGACACGGAGACGACGACTCGCCGGAACCGGAACGTGAGCCGCCGAACGAGGCACCAGACGTCGCCGAGCTCGGCGCCGAGGTCGAGGAGCTGCGCGCGGAGCTCGACGCCAAGACCGTGAGCAAATCCGAGCTACAGGCCGACCTCAAGCAGTACGTCCGCCAGCGGCTGCGCCGCGGGAAGGCCCGCGGCTGGGGGCCGTACCTCGTGTTGCTGTACGGCACCGCGATGACCGTCGGAGCGTTCGTCTACCTCTCCGGCGGCTGGGCGATCCTGGCGATGCTCGTGGTGTGGCTCTCCACGCTCGGGCTGTACGTGCTGATGGTGCTGTTCGGCGTCGGCTTCAGCGCCATCGGACTGCCCGGCCGCGTCGCCGACCGCTGGCGGTCGTGGCGGCAATGAGCCTCGGCGGCCGGGACGCCGGCGTCACTGACGCGCTCGCCGGCGGCCTCCCGGACGCGTTAGTGCCGGTGTTCGTGGTGTTGACGTACCTCGGGAGCACGTGGTTCGTGACGACCGTCGGCCCGGCCGTCTACCTGTTCGGCCCGCAACGGGGCTGGCTGTCGCGGCGGGACGGCGCGCGCCTGCTCGCGGCGAGCGTCGGCGCGCTCGCGCTCGTCGTGCTCGCGAAGGGCGCGTTCGCGGAGCCGCGGCCGCCCGAGACCGTGATGCGAATCCCCGAGGAGGGCAACGGCTTCCCGAGCGGGCACGCGATGGGGTCGGCGGCGTTCTACGGCGCGCTCGCCGCGCTGCTCGACACCGGCGAGCGAACCCGCCGGTACGCGGCGGCCGCGGGGATGATCGCGTTCGTGTCGTTCACGCGGCTCGTGCTCGGCGTCCACTACCTCGCGGACGTCGTCGCGGGCGCGCTCGTGGGCGCGGCGTTCGTCGCCGTGCTGCTCGCGCTGACGCGGCGCCGCGTCGGCTACGGGTTCGGCGTCGCGGTCGCGACCGCCGCCGCCGCCGTCGTCGTCGTCGGCCCCGTCGAGGACCCGATCGCAGCACTCGGCGGGACGATCGGCGCGCTCGCCGGCTGGCTACTCGTCACCCGTCGCGGCGCGCTCCACGACGCGGTCTCCGTGAAAGTGGTAGTACCGGTGCTCGCCGTCCTCGGCGGCGCGGCCGCGTTCACGCTCGCGTTCGACGTCGCGCTGCCAGCGGTCGGCGTCGCACACGCCGCCGCCGGCGTGGCGTTCGTCGCACTCCCGATTCTCGGCCGGTAGCGGTCGCTGTCGGGTCCGTCGACGCGAAAGAAAAGTCGAGGGGGGGCGCTCAGAACTTCTCGAGGTAGCGGTCGAGCTCCCACTGAGAGACGTCGACGCGGTAGTCGTCGTACTCGGAGTTCTTCGCTTCGAGGAACTTCTCGCCGACGTGCTCGCCCAGGGCGTCCTGGACGACTTCGTCCTCCTCGAGGGCGTCGAGGGCCTCGCCGAGGTTCGACGGGAGCGTCTCGATGCCGTACTCCTCGCGCTTCTGCTCGTCGAACTCGTAGATGTTCTCGCGGACCGGGTCCGGGCACTCCAGGCCCTTCTTGATGCCGTCGAGGCCGGCGTGGATGAGCGCCGCGAGCGCGAGGTACGGGTTACAGGACGGGTCGGGGAAGCGCGCCTCGATGCGGCTCGCGGCCGGCACGCGCGCGGCCGGCTTCCGGATGAGCGCGGAGCGGTTGCGGTCCGACCACGCGACGTACACCGGCGCCTCGTAGCCGGGGACGAGGCGCTTGTAGGAGTTCACGGTCGGGTTGGTGACCGCGGCGAGGGCGGGCGCGTGTTCGAGGATGCCGGCGGTGAACTGCTTGGCCGTCTCCGAGAGGTCGAACTCGTCGTCGCCGTCGTGGAACGCGTTCTCGCCGTCCTTGAACAGCGAGATGTGGGTGTGCATGCCGGAGCCGTTGATGCGCGGGATGGGCTTAGGCATGAACGTCGCGTGGAGGTCGTGCTGGGCCGCGATAGCGCGCACGACCGTGCGGAACGTCCCGACGTTGTCGGCCGTCGAGAGGGCGTCGTCGTACTCGAAGTTGATCTCGTGCTGGCCCTGCGCGACCTCGTGGTGGGAGGCCTCGATCTCGAAGCCCATGTCTTCGAGGCCGTAGATGATGTCGCGGCGCACGTCGCTGGCGAGGTCCTTCGGCGCGAGGTCGAAGTACCCGCCGGCGTCGTTGGTGTTCGTGGTGGCGCGGCCATCCTCGTCCTCCTCGAAGAGGAAGAACTCGGGTTCGGGCGCGGCGTTGACGGTGTAGCCCATCTCCTCGGCGCGGTCGAGCGCCTGCTTGAGGACGTACCGCGGGTCGCCCTCGAAGGGCTCGCCGGTCGACGTGTTGATGACGTCGCAGATGAGGCGCGCGGCGCCGCCGGAGCCCTCGTCCTCGCGGGTGCGCCACGGGAGCACCGAGAACGTGTCGGGGTCGGGGACGAGGCGCATGTCCGACTCCTGGATGCGGACGAAGCCCTCGATGGACGAGCCGTCGAAGTAGATGCCGTCCGTGAACGCCTTCTCCGCCTGGCTCGCGGGGATCGAGACGTTCTTCACGGTGCCGAGGATGTCCGTGAACTGGAGGCGGAGGAAGTCGATGTTCTGTTCGTCGATCTTTTCGAGTACCGCCTGCTCGCTCGGGCCGAGGCCCTCGCTAGGATTCCCGTCCGTCATTTGTGTGGACAGGACAGACGATGCCGTCCACCATTAAAGCAGTATGGGTTAACGTAAATTTGTGCTTCCAACCGATAACTGGACATTCGTAAACTTCTATACGGAGGAGGGTGAAGGGGGAGATATGACGTACGAAAACCTCGACGCGCACCTCGTCAACGAACTTCTCGCGGACGGCCGCGCGAGCCTCCGTAGCCTCGCCGACGAGCTCGACGTATCCGTCACTACCGTCTCGAACCACCTCAAAGACCTGGAAAACGAGGGCGTCATCGAGGGGTACGTGCCCGTCGTCGACTACGACCAGCTCGGCTACGACGTCACCGCCATCATCCAGCTCAAGGTAGAGGGCGGCGCGCTCCCCGACATCACCGACCGCTTCCGCGACCACAAGCAGATGGTGTCCGTCTACGAGGTCACCGGCGACCACGACGTCATCGCCGTCGGGAAGTTCAATGACACCGACGACATGAACTCCCTCATCAAGGAACTGCTCGCGGACGCCGACATCAAGGAGTCCAACACGAGCGTCGTGCTGAACGCCGCGGCCGAACACGAGCAGTTCGAACTCGACATCGACGACGAGTAAGCCGGCCCCGTTTTTCGCGGCCGCTCGGCTGTCGAGCGAACTACCGGAAGAAAATCGCGAATCGGTCAGCGAGCGGTGCAGGCGGAGCGGGTCAGTAGGGGCTAGCATTCGCGCGACGAAGCCGCGCGATTCCCCGAGCGCAAAGCGCTCGGGCCCCGAGGCCCACCTTCGGTGGGCCGACGGGGCTTTTCCCCCAAGTTTTGGCCGAGCGAGCGGCGCGAAGCGCCGCGAGCGCAGGGCGAAACGTGGGTTTACATCGTTCCGACTGAGCGGAGCTCCGTCGGCTGCTGTAAAATCGGTCTCAGACCGATTTTACATCATGCCGCCCATGCCGCCGCCCATACCGCCGCCCATGCCGCCGGCGCCGCCTTCGTCGTCGCCCTTGTCGGTCGACAGGTCGCCGGCGGAGATGATGTCGTCGATTTTGAGCACGAGGTTCGCGGCCTCGGAGGCGCTCGTGACGGCCTGCTCTTTGGCGTGTGCGGGCTCGACGACACCGGCTTCGAAGGTGTCTTCGAGGTCGCCGGAGAGGACGTTCAGGCCGGTGCGCGCTTCGCCGGACTCGTGGGCGGAGCGCAGGTCGACGAGCGTGTCGATGGAGTCGAGGCCGGCGTTCTCGGCGAGCACGCGCGGCACGAGCTCCAGGGAGTCCGCGAACGCTTCGACGGCGAGCTGTTCGCGGCCCTCGACGGAGTCCGCGAAGTCGCGGA
Source organism: Halobacterium sp. R2-5 (assembly GCF_011734195.1). NCBI lineage: Archaea > Methanobacteriati > Methanobacteriota > Halobacteria > Halobacteriales > Halobacteriaceae > Halobacterium > Halobacterium sp. R2-5. The sequence continues at coordinate 76,865 of NZ_JAANTH010000002.1, read as the reverse complement.
GGCGGTCGGCGACCTCGACCTCGACGGCACCGCCGCCGGGGAGGACGCGGCCGTCGGAGAGCGTCTGCGCGGAGACGTCGAGGGCGTCGGTGACGCCGCGCTCGAGCTCGTCGACGACGTGGTCGGTGGAGCCGCGCAGGAGGATGGTGACGCCGTGGGCCTCGTCGTCGTGGCCCTCGACGTAGAACAGCTCGTCCTCGGCGTCGCGAGTGACGGAGCCGCTGGCGACGTCGGCCTCGGAGGCGGCGTCGAGGTCCGTGACGACGGACGTGTTCAGGACGTTCGTCAGGAACTCGATGTCGGACTTCTTCGTCCGGCGCACCGCGAGGATGCCCTCCTTCGCGAGGTAGTGCTGGGCCATGTCGTCGATGCCCTTCTGGCAGAAGACGACGTTCGCGCCGGTGTCGACGATCTGCTGGACCTTCTCCTTCAGCTGCTCTTCTTCCTGGTCGAGGAAGGACTGGAGCTGGTCGGGGCTGTCGATGCTGACGGAGGTGTCGGCTTCGGCTTCCTCGACCTCGACGGCCTCGTTGAGGAGGAGGATCTTGGCGTCCTCGACCTCGCTGGGCATCTGGTCGTGGACGGGGTCCTTGTCGATGGCGCCGCCGACGAGGAGTTCGGAGTTACCGACGCTCTGGCCGTTCTGGGTCTCGATGTTGATGTTCGCGGCGTCGACGACGACGCTACCGTCGTCGGCCTTCACGGAGACCTGATTGATGGCCTGGTAGATGATGCCGGAGAGCAGCTCCTTGTCGAGCTCGGCGCCCTTGCCGGTCATGGAGGTCTCCGCGACGCTGCGGATGAGGTCCTCGTCGTCGGGGTCGACGTCGATAGCGACGTTGTCGACTTCCTCGCGGGCCTGCTCGGCGGCGAGGTTGTAGCCCTTGATGATAGCGGTCGGGTGGATGTCGCGCTCGAGGAGGTCCTCGGCGTTCTTGAGGAGTTCGCCCGCGATGGCGACCGCGGTCGTCGTGCCGTCGCCGGCCTCGTCTTCCTGGGTCTCGGCGACTTCGACGATCATCTCCGCGGTCGGGTTGTCGATGTCCATCTCCTGGAGGATGGTGACGCCGTCGTTCGTGACGGTGACGTCGCCCATCGAGGAGACGAGCATCTTGTCCATGCCTTTCGGCCCGAGTGTGGAGCGGACGGCGTCCGCGACGGCTCGCGCCGCGGAGATGTTGTGCTCCTGAGCGTCCTTGTCCTTCACGCGCTGTGCGTCGTCTCCCATGATGATCATGGGCTGACCCTGCATCCGCTGCTGTTGTGCCATAGGTACCTGAAAGATTGAATGTGATTCTATATAAAGGTTCCTATGTTACCCCGAGGTCGCCTCGTGTCGGAACGGCCGATACGCCGTGAATCCCGCGCAAAATAACTACAGATGCCGAATAGTGTGACAGTCGTTACCACGAGGTGCCCTCGGAGAGTGGGGCTTTAAGTTACGCGACGTCGGACTCGTGGCCGACCAGCTCCGCCATCGCGTAGTCGGCCTCCACGCGGTCGATGCGCACCCGCACCCGGTCGCCCATGTCGCCTTCGGGAACCAGCACAACGAAGTCGTCGACGTGCGCGACGCCGTCGCCCTCCTCGCCGATGCTCTCGACGTCCACGACGTACTCCTCGTCCTCCTCGACGGGCACAGAAGAATCCCGGTCACTCATACTGTGACCTTCGGCAGCCGACGAGAAGAACGCTTGGGCCGTGCGGAGAACAGTCGCGCCCGCATAGCCGCGTGGGCTGCGACTTTCAGGCACTAAATCCCCAATAGCGGAGCAAGCATACGCGCGGCTCGGCCGCGCGTTTCACCGCGAGCGAACGAAGAGCGAGCGGGGAGTTTGTAGCGTAGATTTTTGCGACGAGCGGTGCGCGAGCGAAGCGAGCGCACCCGAGGAGTAAAAAGGTACAACGCCGGGACAGGGATTTGAACCCGATGCCAGCCCTCACCGCGTTCGGTCTGCCGTGGTGCAAATCCCTCGCGTTCACTCGACGATGGCTCTCGCGGCGCGACGAGACGCGCCGCTCGGAGCCGTTACGTCACGAGAAGCGCCGGGACAGGGATTTGAACCCTGAACCCCGTAAGGGGACACGCTTTCCAGGCGTGCGCTTTGCCATTCGGCCATCCCGGCCCGTCGTAATCTATCCGGGTCTGTCGTTTAAACCCTTCTTTTCGGGTCAGCGCAGCCGGGTTGCGGCGAGGTGCGCGACGCCGGTGGAGGCGGCGAAGACGACGGCGGCGACGCCGAGCAGCGGGAGGAAGCCGACGCCGTCGCCGGCGAACAGCCGGTAGCCCTGTGCGAGCACGAGGAACGCGAGCGCGCCGACAGCGCCCCACGCCAGCGTGTCGAGCGTGGAGCGGTCCATCTAGTCGCGCTGGGCGGCGACGGCTTCGATTTCGACGCCGACGCCTTTCGGGAGCGCGGCGACCTCGACGGCCGACCGGGCGGGCGGGTTGTCCTGGAAGTACTCCGCGTACGCGTCGTTCATCGCGTCGAAGTCGTCGATGTCGTCCATGAACACGGAGACCTTGAGGACGTCCTGCATCGTGAGCCCCTCGGCTTCGAGGATGGCCTTGACGTTCTCGAGGCTCTGGCGGGTCTGGGTGGCGATGGGCTCGTCGTCGAGGAGCTCGCCGTCCGGCGTCATCGGAATCTGGCCGGCCGTGAACACGACGTCGCCGTCAGTCGTCGCCTGGCTGTACGCGCCGACCGCGGCGGGGGCGTCGGGCGTCTCGATGGTCCGCTTCATGGCAGATGCGTCGCGGCGCCGCATATTAAATGCCCGCGTCCCCGCCGGCGCCCGCAAACCTCTGGTCGGTGCGGTCGCAAGCGGGAGTATGCGCGGTCGAACCGCCGCTGGCGTCGTCGGCTTGCTCGCGGGCGCGTCGGCGTGGCGGGCGCGGGGCGTCCCGTTCAGCCCCGTCTCTGGCGGCGCGCGAATCGGCGCGGAGTTCGTCGCACATCGGGGGCTCGCCGACCCGAGCGCGCCCGCGATTGCGGGCGAGATGGACGACATGGCTGCGTACGCGCGAGAGGGCTTCGACCCGGGTCGGGTCGCCGGCGACGTACGGCGGTTCTACGAGCGCACGGCCGAGTACGAGATGCTGCTTCGTGCGCGCTGGCACCGGCCGTTCCGGACGGGCGCGGCGCTCGCTAGCCCGATAACGTCCCGCGTCGCGCAGTTGAACCTCCCCGGGCCGGGCGACGAGGACTGGCGCCGGCTCGAGAGTCGGTTCGTCGCGCTCGACCCGGTTATCGACCCGCGAGACGGCGCGCGGGCGTGGATTCGCACGGACGGGGGCGGCGACGCGGTGTTCGTCGCGCTGTACGCCAGCCACGAGAGCGACGGCGAGCGGTTCGTGAACATCGCAGCGCCGCTGCCCGGCGGCAACCTCTCGACGGTGCTGCGCGTCGACCACCTCGGCGCGGGCGACGCGACGGGCGTGGAACTGACCACGAGGGCCGCCGGCGACCCGGGGCTGTACTGGGTCGTACCGCCGGTCGGGTTCGCGCTCCCGGCGGACCAGCGATTCCACGTGTGGCCGACGGATGGCTCCGTAGCAGCGCCCGACGTGGGCGACCCGACGGGCGGCGACGCGGTGGCGCTGGCGACCCACGAGATGTGGCTCTGCGGCGCGCAGTTCCTCACCGTCGAGTACGCGATTCGGCGGGCGTGAATCACTCCTGCGGCCGCGGGCCGTTGAGGACGGTGACTTCGAAGCCCTCGTCGCGGATGCGGTCGAGGAGCGCGTCGACGTGCTCGGGGCCGCGGGTTTCGAGGTCGAGTTCGACCTCCGTGGCGTTCATCGCGATGTCGCGGTTCGTGCGGTCGTGCTGGATGGCGTAGATGTTCGCGCGCGCGTCGGCGACGACATCGAGGAGGTCGTTGAGCGCGCCCGGGCGGTCCTTCAGGACGGTTCGCACCTTCACGTAGCGGCCCTGGTCGACGAGCCCGCGCATGATGACCGTCGTGAGGAGGTTGAGGTCGATGTTGCCGCCGCAGAGCGCGGGCACGATGACCTCGTCGTCCTCGTAGACGAACTTCCCCTCCAGGAGCGCCGCGAGCGGCGTCGCGCCCGCGCCCTCGACGAGGGTCTTCCCGCGTTCGAGCAGCAGCATCAGCGCGGTCGCGATCTCGTCGTCGGAGACGGTGACGACCTCGTCGACGCGCTCCCGGATGACCAGGAACGTCTTCTCGCCGACCCGCCGCACGGCGATGCCGTCCGCGATGGTGTCCACGGAGTCGACGGCCTGCGGCTGTCCCTTCCGGAGCGAGGACGCCACGGTCGAGGCGCCCTCGGCCTGCACGCCGACGACGCGGACGTCGGGGTCGTGGGCTTTCACGGCGGTCGCGACGCCGGAGATGAGCCCGCCGCCCCCGATGGGGACGACCACGGTGTCGAGCTCCGGGAGGTCGTCGACGATTTCGAGGCCGAGCGTCCCCTGCCCGGCCATCACGCGCTCGTCGTCGAACGCGTGGACGTACGTCCGGCCCTCCTCGTCTTCGAGCTCGTGGGCGCGAGCCTGGGCGGCGTCGTAGTCGACGCCGTGGAGGACGACCTCGGCGCCGTAGCTCTTCGTCGCCTTGATCTTCGAGATGGGCGCGGCCTCGGGCATCACGACCTTCGAGTCGACGCCCGACCGGGACGCCGCGAGCGCGACGCCCTGCGCGTGGTTGCCCGCGGACGCCGTGACGACGCCGGCCTCGCGCTCGGCTTCGGAGAGCGTGCGGACGCGGTTGGTGGCGCCGCGAATCTTGAACGAGCCGGTGCGCTGGAAGCACTCCAGTTTGAGGTGGACTTCCGCACCCGTCATCGTGGAGAACGTGTTCGAGTAGTCCAGCGGGGTGTGGCGGGCGACGTCCGCGACGCGTTCGCGGGCGTCGAGGACGTCGTCGAGTCCGATCATGCCGCCGGCTACGACGCAGCCGCTGTTAACGGTTGGTGGTGTACCGCCGCCCCGAGAATCGAGGGAACCGGAGCGTGTGACGACTGGACGAATGGCCGGGAGGGTGATAAAAGCAACCAAAGCGCAGTGAAAGTGAAAGTGCCCGACTGAGGGCCGGTGAGCCTACTTGATAGGCGATTGACACCGAGTGTCCGAGGGCAGTGACCGCCGACAGCTGAAACGGGTTACTCGGTGTCGATCCGCGATCACCGCTCGTCGAGGGGCGCGAGTTCGCGGTCCTCTTCCCCGACGTACCGGGCGCGCGGCCGAATGAGGCGGTCGTCCAGGACCTTTTTGCAGCGCTCCCTTCGGTCGCTTGCAAAAAGCTCCGGCAAAAAGCCGTCCTCACCGCCTCACCCGCGCAGTACGCGGGTTCGACGGTTCGTCGGCCTGCTCGCGCCTCCCAGCGCTCGCAGTAGATAGCTCGCGTTTACCGCTCGTCGAGAGGCGCGAGTTCGCGGTCCTCTTCCCCGACGTACCGGGCGCGCGGCCGAATGAGACGGTTGTCCTCGTACTGTTCGAGCACGTGGGCGATCCAGCCGCCCGAGCGGGACATCGCGAAGATGGGCGTGTAGATGTCGACGGGGATGCCCATCTGGTAGTACGTCGACGCCGAGTAGAAGTCGACGTTCGGCGCGAGGCCCTTTTCCTCGCTGATGTACTCCTCGATGGCGACGCTCATCTCGTACCACTTCGTGTCGCCGGCGGCCTCGCCGAGCTCCTCGCTGCGCTCGCCGAGAATCTTCGCGCGCGGGTCCTTCACGTTGTAGACGCGGTGGCCGAACCCGGCGACGCGCTTGCCTTCTTCGAGGGCGTCCTCAACCCACTCGACTGGCTCCTTGCCGGACTCGTCGATCTCCTGGAGCATCCGCATCACGTTCGCGTTCGCGCCGCCGTGCAGGCTCCCGCCGAGCGTGCCGATGGCCGACGTGATCGCCGAGTGGAGGTCCGCGAGCGTGCTCGACGTCACCATCGAGGAGAACGTCGACGCGTTCAGGCCGTGGTCGGCGTGGAGCACGAGCGCCTGGTCGAAGACGTCCGCGAGCACGTCGTCGGGCTCCTCGTCGTTGAGCATGTAGAGGAAGTTCGCAGCGTGCCCGAGGTCCTCGCGGGGCTCGACGGGGTCGTCGCCGTCGCGCAGGCGTGTGAACGCCGCGACGATCGTCGGCATCTTCGCGGTGATGCGCTTGCCCTTCCGGAGGTTCGCCTCGCGGTCTGTCGGGTCCGCGTCGCCGTCCGGGTCGTACGCGGACAGCTCCGAGACCGCCGTCCGGAGCGCCGCCATCGGGTCCTCGTCGGCGGCCGCGAGGTCCGCGACGAGGTCGAGGACGTCGTCGTCCAGCTCACGGTGGCCGGCCATGTCGTCGCGGAACGACTCGAGCTCCTCCCGATTCGGGAGGCGGCCGTGCCAGAGCAGGTAGAGGACCTCCTCGTAGCTCGCGCCGCGCGCGAGATCCTCGATGGTGTACCCGCGGTAGACGAGTTTGCCCTCGTCGCCGTCGATGTAACTCAGCTCCGACTCCGCGACGAGCACACCTTCCAAACCCTTCTTAAGTTCGTCGGCCATGTCCTACGGTTTCTGACGGTTCTACTTAATGTGTGTCGGTTTCCTTCACGGTCGTATATTCCACATACAGCCGGGACTGGAGCCCCGAGTGACGCGAACGTTTTTCGGGTACGGGGTCGAATCCGCGGACATGAGCGGCCGCGTCGAGTACGAGCCCGCGAGCGTGAAATCCCTCCTCGCGGAGATGAAAGACACCGCCGAACTCCTCATCGACCTCTCCTACTCGGCGGTGCTGCACGGCAGCGACGACGTGGCCGCGGAAGTACTCAAGCTGGAGGAACGCATGGACGTCCTCCAGTTGCGCGCGAGAATGAGCCTCCTGATGGCCGCGCGCAACCCCGAGGACGCGGAGACGCTGGCGCCCGTGCTCGGCGTCGTCGGCGCCGCCGAGAAGATCAGCGACGCCGCCGGCGACATCGCGAAGGTCGTCCTCGAAGACATCCGCGTGCCGGACGCCATCCGGGGCGCGCTCCCGGCGGCCGTCGAGTCGCTGGTGCGCGCGGAGCTCGCCGACGACTCCGCGTACGCCGGCCGCACGCTGCTGGACGTGAACCTGGAGACCGAGACGGGCGTGCGCGTGCTCGCGATCCGGCGCGGCGGCGACTGGCTGCTCAACCCCGACCGCGACACCGCGCTGCTGGCCGGCGACGTGCTGTTGCTGCGCGGCCCCGAGGAGCGCATCGGCGGCGTCTACGAGACGGTGACCGGCGAACCCTACGAGCCGCCCGCGGTCCCCGAGCCGGACTTCGACGACCTGGAGCGCGCCGTCGACTCCGTCGTCACGATGAAGAACATGAGCGAGCTGTCCGTCGACCTCGCGTACGGCGCCGTGCTGTTCGACTCGACGGACCTCGCCGCGGAGGTCGTGGAGCTGGAAGCGGAGGTGGACGCGCTGAAGTCCCGCTTCGAGGCGTGGACGCTGCGCGCGGCGGGCCGCGTCGAGGACCCGGTGTCGCTGCGCGGGCTCGTCCACATCGCGACCGCGACGGAGGTCATCAGCGACGCCGCGGTCGAGATCAGCGAGGGCGTGCTGCGCGGCCTCGACACCCACGTCGTCGTGCAGGAAGCCGTCGAGGAGTCCGACGAGGTCATCGTCCGGGAAGCAGTGGAGGCCGGCAGCACGCTCGACGGCGCGACTCTCGGGGGGGAGGAGGTCGCGACCGAGACCGGGATGCGCGTCATCGCGGTGCGGCGGCCGGACGCCGACAGCGACGAGTGGGTCGTCCAGCCCGGCCCCGAGACCGCAGTCCGAGCGGGCGACGTGCTGCTCGCGAAGGGGACGCGGGCGGGCGCCGACCGCCTGCGCGCGCTCGCCGCCTAGAGGGCGTCGCGCTCGGCGGCGAGCGCGCGCAGCGCGAGGTCCGGCAGCGGTACCGAGAGGTAGTCGCGGCCGTCACCGTACCCCGTCACGGAGAGGACCGCCGTCTCCGCGGTTTCGAGGCGGAGTTCGAACCCCACCGGATCGTCGGTGAGCCGCGGCGTCACGACCCGTTTGTCGATGCCGCCGGCGACGACCTTGCGTCGGCGCTTCGCGAGCCGAGCGACGCGGTCCGGCTCGACGTCGAGGGCGTCGTAGCCGGTCTTCGAGCCGCGGACGCGGGAGAGCAGCCCGCCGCTCTCGGGCGGGTGGACGCCGTGGCTCGCGTACACGTACCCGTCTTCGCGCCGGACGACGAGCCGCGACGTGCAGTCCGCGCCCGCGAGTTCGACTGGACACGAGAACGCGTACCGCCGCTCGGTGTGGTCGGTCTCCGCGACGTCGAAACGCTCGCCGCCCGATGACTTCTCGGCGCCCCGCAGCGGCGCGAGCACGCCCGCCACGACCGCCGACGGCGACGGCAACCCCTCCCCGCCGTCCGCGTCGTCGCCGGTGAACGCGGCGAGGCGGGTCGGGAAGTCGTCTTCGGCCATCTCCGGAATGGAGTCGGCCCGCACACAATAGGTTTTCTTCGGGGAGCCAACTACTCCAGGCGCTGCGACAGCCGGTAGGCGGCGCCGACCGTGAACGCCAGCGTCGCGAGCAGGCCGACCGTGAACGCGAGCACCGCCGCCAGCGCGACGAGGTACGCCGTCGAGTGCGGCGACCCGCCGGACGCCACGACGAAGAAGTAGTACGTCGCGGCGGCGACCAGCAGGCCGACCGCGAACCCGCGTTTGGCCTGCGTGGCGACGCCGAGCGCGCGCATGAAGTTGTCGACGCCGGGGCGGTCGGACGCCGTGTCGGCCGGCTGCTCGGACCGCTCGGACATACGCGGGGGTTCGGTCGGCCGCGTGAAAACGCCGCCGATTCGGGACCGAACCGCTCAAGGCGACGCGTGCGTGGGATTAGTGTAATGACTACGCTCGGCACCGCGTCCGCGGCCCCCGGCGAGTTCGACACGGGTCGGCTCACCGTCGGGGAGATGCGGGACGGCACCGCGGTCGGTCTCCCGGTCGCGGTCGTGAACGGCGAACGCGACGGGAAGACGCTCTACCTGCAGGCAGCCAGCGACGGCGACGAACTCAACGGCGTCGGCGTGCTCCGCCGCGTCGTCCCCCAGCTCGACCCCGCGGAGCTCGCGGGCGAGGTGCGCGTCGTCGGCATCACGAACTTCCACGCGTTCCAGATCGCCGAACACCGCAACCCCATCGACGACACGAAGCTCAACCGCGCGTACCCCGGCAGCGCGAACGGCTCCTCGTCCGAGCGAATCGCGCACGCGACGTTCTCCGCCGCGGAGGACGCCGACCTCATCGTCGACCTCCACCAGGGGTCGACCTCCCGCATGATCAACGAGGTGCGCGTGCGCTGCGGCCGCCACCACCGCATGCACAGCGACTGCCTCGAACTCGCGAAGGCGTTCGGCTGCGGACACGTCCTCGACCAGAAGGGCCCCGAGGGCCAGCTCGCCCGCGCCGGCCCCGACGACGGCATCCCCACCGTCGACCCCGAGCTCGGCGGCAGCGTCGGCTTCGACGAGGAGTCCGTCCAGTACGGCGTCGACGGCGTGTTCAACGTCCTCCGGTACTACGGCTTCCTCGACGGCGACGTCCAGACGGAGCCCCAGACTCGCGCCACCGACTTCGACCGCTACGGCTCCCCCGTCGGCGGCCTCGTCGAGTTCAAGCGCGACCTCGGCGACGAAGTCAGCGCCGGCGAGACGCTGTTCGAAGTCACCGACGTCTTCGGCACCCTGAAAGCCACCGTCACCGCCGACAACGACGGCATCTTCTGGCGCAGCCGTCGCCTCCCGCAGGTCGCCACCGGCGAGTACGTCTGCTCGGTCGGCACGGACGTGGACGAGTATTGATGCCAGCGGGTCTCGAATGCCGTTCGTGCGGTCGAACCTACGAATCCGGCTCGTCAGAGCCCTGGCGCTGCGAGTGCGGGCACGCGCTGGATTTCGCCGAGCGGCCGCTGCCGGACAGCGACGAGCCGGACGTCGACCCCCGCGAGGGGCTGTGGGCGTTCGACGAGTTCCTCCCGATTGGCGCGGAGGTGACGTTGGGCGAAGGGTGGACGCCGCTGGCGGACGCGCCGAGCTGGGACGCGCAGTTCAAACTCGACTACGTGTTCCCGTCGGGGAGCTACAAGGACCGCGGCGCGGCGCTGACGCTGTCGCGGGCGGCCGAACTCGGCGTCGAGCGCGTCGTCGACGACTCCTCGGGGAACGCGGGCGCGGCCGTCGCACAGTACGCCGCGCGCGCCGGCATCGACGCCGACGTCTACGTGCCCGCGGACGCCAAGCAGTCGAAGCTCGACGCCATCGAGGCCGCGGGCGCGACGGCGGTGCGCGTCGAGGGGAGCCGGCAGGACGTCACGGACGCCTGTGTAGAAGAGGCAGTTGGCGGGGACGCGTGGTACGCGAGCCACGCGTGGAATCCGGCGTTCTACGCGGGGACGTCGACGTTCGCGCTCGAACTCGCGGCCCAACGCGACTGGACCGTTCCGGACGCCGTGGTGCTGCCGCTCGGGCACGGGACGCTGTTCCTCGGCGCGTACCGCGGCTTCCGCGCGCTCGAAGCAGCGGGCTGGACGGACTCCGTGCCGCAGCTGCTCGGCGTGCAGGCGACGGGCGTCGCGCCAGTCGTCGAAGCGCTCCACGGAGCGGAAGCGGCGGGGACGAACGACGTCGCGGACGGCATCCAGATTCAGGAGCCCGCCCGGAAGAGCCAGATTCTGGACGCCATCGACGCGACGGGCGGGGACGCCATCGCGTGCGACGCGGCGGAGACGGAGGCCGCGCTGGCGGACCTCCACGAGCACGGGTTCTACGTGGAGCCGACCAGCGCCGTCGCCGTGGCTGGGCTCGACGCGTACCGCGAGCGCGGCGTCGCCGGCGACGACGTGGCCGTAGCACTGACGGGCAGCGGCCTGAAGAAGTAACGGCTGCGAGCGCGGGGCCGACTGTCTCGCTTACCGCCGGTCGGCCACCGAGACGAACGCGTCGCCCTCGGCGGTCATCCACTCGGTGACGAGGTCGTCGGCGTCGGCGTCCGCGGGGAACAGCGTACACGCCCGCTCGCCGTCCTGCACCTCGACGTGCGCGGCGAGTCGTCCCGCGACGGAGTCGCGGTCCGTCGTCTCGCGAGCGGCGCCAACCTCGTCGGGGCTGCGGCGGTCGGGGCGCATGGACGTACGTTCGTTCCGTAGTCGGATAAAGCGTTGTGGGCGTTTGGTTCGCAGTGGCAAGCAGCAGAAGACACTTGTACGGCGGCTACCGCTCGGGGTGGACCAGCGCGTCCCACTCGCCCCTGACCAGCGGTTTCGCGACGTGGCGACGCGCGCACGGCGGCACCTCGTACCACCCCCGTTCCAGGTCGCGGTCGACGTCGCGCTCGACTTTCCCGGGTGCGGACGTGCCGCAGTCCCGGCAGCGGTAGCCCTGCCCGGCGCCCGCGCTCTCCATCGACGTCCCGCAGTCGGGGCACGTCGGCGTCACGGATTCCGTCTCCTCGAGGTCGCGGACCGCGAACTTCTCCAGTTTGAGCGTGCCGCCGCTGACCTCGCCGCAGACGGTGACGCGGTCGCCGGGTCGGAGCGCGCGCACGCGGTCGCGGAACCGCTTGGTCGGCTCGAACGCCGCGCACTCCACGCGCGCGTCGTCCGCGACGGACACGAAGACGTGGCCGCCGCGCCGCGTCTCCGGCTCGCTCGCGACGGTGGCGTCCGCGCGGTACGCACGACCGTCTTCGAGGTCCGCGAGCGCGGCGTCCCGTAGGTGGGCGTCCGTCCCCTGGTTCGTGACGAACAGCTCGCTGGCGTACACCGGCTCGCTCTCGATTGAATCGGCGAGTTCGGTGACGGTGTCGGCGTCGTCGCCCCGGATACCGTAGAGGATGGGGCCGGGCGTGTGCGGCACGCAGACCAGCTCCCCTTCCTCGCGGTCGACGGTGTCCCACGCGTCCGGGTAGGCGGCGTCCGCGGCGGCGAACACGCTCTCGGCGTCGACGTTTCGTTCGGTCCCCCAGCGGTCGGGCTCGCGATAGTCGATGCGCTCGTACGTCCAGTCGTCGAACGCCGACCACGCGCCGACGGCGGCGAGCGCGCCGACGACGCCGCGGCCATTCTCCCACTGCGCGGTGTCGTAGCCGTGGGTAGCCGCGAGCGCGCGGGCCTCTCCGGGGTCGAGGTGCTCGCGCATCGCGCGCTCGGCGAACTCGGCGATTGGCTCGGGCGCGTCGGCGTCGGGCGCGACCACGACGCCCGGATTCGTCCTGGGGTCGTCGGTCTCCGCGGCCTCCGCGACGACCTCCTCTGCGACCGCCAGACCCACGTCGGGGTCGACGTCGGCGTGGACGGCGAGCGCGGCGTTCCCGCGGGTCTTGTACTCGACGGCGGGGTTCAGGCGCACGAGCAGCACGCGCTCGACGCTCGCGCCGCGGTCGCGCAGCCGCTCGGCGACGAGGTGGGCCGCGTACGTCGTGCACATCCCGCGCTCGCGGGAGTCAGTGTCGTCCAGCGCGACGACCGTCATCGCCTCCGTGGTAGGGGAGCCCCGCTTTTCGCGCTTCCGGTCCCGACCGGGATAGTGGCGGCCGAATGACCGAAACCGCGGGGCAGCGCCGCCGTATCGGCACAACGCATATATGTCGCCGACGGCTTATCCACGAGTATGTCACGGTCGGTACTCATCGAGAACGTCACCGCCATGCTCGCGGACGCGGGGTTCACGGTGAGCGACCGGTGCGCGACGCGGCCCAAGAGCTTCGACGTGGCCGCCCGCCGAGAGAACGACGTCATCCTCGTGAAGATCCTGGGGAACATCGACGCCTTCGACGCGCCGACCGGCGCGGAGATGCGGCGGCTCGGCACGTACCTCGACGCGACGCCGATGGTCATCGGCCTGCGCACCCGCGACGAGGAGCTCAAGCCCGGCGTCGTCTACTTCCGCCACGGCGTGCCCGTGCTCAGCCCCGACACCGCGATGGAGTTCTTCGTGGAGGGCGTCCCGCCGCTCATCTACGCGGCGCCCGGCGGCCTCTACGTGAACATCGACGGCGACGTGCTCGCGGACCGCCGCCAGCAGGAGGACCTGAGCCTCGGCCAGCTCGCCAGCGAACTCGGCGTCTCCCGGCGCACCGTCTCGAAGTACGAGGACGGCATGAACGCCAGCATCGAGGTCGCGATGGAGCTCGAAGACCTCTTCGGCGGCGAACTCACCTCGCCGGTCTCGGTGATGGACGGCGCGGAGGAGGTCCGGGACGCCGACCCGACGCCCGACGACCCGGAGGCCGACCCCGAGGACGTGCCCGTGCTGTCGGTGCTCGCCCGCGTCGGCTTCGAGGTCCACCCGACGGACCGCGCGCCGTTCAAGGCCGTCAGCGAGGACGCCTCGCGCGCGGACCGCCTGCTGACCGGCCACTCGTCGTTCACGGACGCCGCGGTCAAGCGCGCCCGCATCATGAGCTCGCTCGGTGCGATTACGCACACGCGAGCCGTCTACGTCGTCGACGAGGCGTCCCGCGAATCCGTCGACGACACCGCCATCGTGGAGCGCGAGGAACTCGAAGACGTCGAGGACTCCGACGACCTCCGCGACCTGCTCGCGGACCGCGGCGACCCCCAGGAAGCCTGACGACGCCGCCCCACTCCTCTACGACCGCCGTCGGTCGGTAGCGCCGCGGCTCGGACCGCTGTTTCTCGGAAAATTCGGACGAAGAGAGCGCGCGTTACGCGTACGTCTCTTCGAGGTAGTCGACGATGTCGTCCGATTCGGGCATCCCGTCGACGCCGTGCTCCTCGTCGACGAGCACGGGGACGCCGGTCTGACCGCTGACTTCCTCGACTTCGGTCCGCTGGCTGTGCGAGCTCGGGACCTCGTGTTCGACGTACTCTACGTCGAGTTCGTCGAGCTTGGTCTTGACCTTCGCGCAGTACGGGCAGCCCGGGAGAGCGTACAGTTCCAGCGTCACACGCGCCCGTACGGCGTCGACGCAGAAGAGCGGCGGGGTAGCGGCGGGACCTAGGCGACGGTCTGGAGGACGCCGCTGGTGCGCACGAAGAAGTACACGACGAACGCGACCGCGAGCAGCCACTGGCCGAGGGAGACGTCGTCGTACTCGCCGGTCGCGGCCTTCACGACGGGGTAGGAGACGATGCCGGCGGCGATGCCGTACGCGATGGAGTACGTGAACGGCATGACGAGGATGGTGAGGCCGGCGGGGATGGAGTGCGTGACGTCGTCCCACTGGACCGCGGTGACGTTGCCGAGCATCAGCAGCGCGACGACGACGAGCGCGATGTGGCTCGCGTACTGGGGAATCGCGGCGGCGAGCGGGACGACCACGAGCGACGCGAGGAAGAGGCAGGCGACGACGAGCGCGACCATGCCGGTGCGGCCGCCCTCCTCGATGCCGGTCGCGGACTCGATGTACGTGGTGACCGTCGAGGTGCCGAGCATGCCGCCGGCGGTGGTGCCGACCGCGTCGGCCATCAGGGGCTTGTCGGCGTCCGGGAGGTCGCCGTCCTCGTTCAGGAAGCCGCCCGCCTGCCCGACGCCGACGAGCGTGCCGGCGGTGTCGAAGAAGTCCACGAAGAAGAACGTGAACACGACGAGCGCGAAGCTGAGGGCCTCGACGTTCTGGAAGCCGGAGACGAACGCGCCGGCCAGCGGCGTGATGTCGTACTGGGCCTGCGGGAGTTGGCCGGCGGCGAAGCCGCCGTTGCGGACGAACCCGTCGATGAGGACGCCGGGTTCGACGACGCCCGCGAACGTGAGGGCGGCGCCGGCGACGGTGGTCGAGACGATGCCGAGAATGATGCTGCCGGTGACGCCGCGGGCGTACAGCGCGAGCGTGAAGAACAGGCCGACGATGGAGAGGATGGCGACCGGGTTCTGCGCGAGGTCGCCGAGCGCGAGGATGGTGCCGGCGTCCCCGACGATGACGCCCATCGCTTCGAGGCCGATGATGGCGAGGAAGAGGCCGATGCCGGTCCCGACGGCGAACTTCACGGGTTCGGGGAAGAGGCTGATGACGTACTCGCGGGCGCCGACCGCGGTGAGGACGATGAAGACGACGCCCTCCGTGACGACGGCGGCGAGCGCGGTCTGCCACGGGATGCCGAGCGCGCCGACGACGGTGAACGCGAAGAACGCGTTGAGTCCGAGGCCGGGCGCGAGCGCGAACGGGCGGTTCGCGTAGAACGCCATCACGAGCATGGCGACCGCCGACGCCAACAGGGTGACGACGGCGAGCATCTGGACCGTCTCGGCGTAGCTGTGGTTCGCGAGCGCGATGCCGGGTTTGACGACCTCGCCGTCCTGGGTCACCTGGGTCATCACCGCGGGGTTGACGACGACGATGTAGGACATCGTGAGGAACGTCGTCACGCCAGCGAGGACCTCGGTGCGCAGGTCCGTGTCGTGTTCGTCGAAGCCGAAGTAGTCAGCGAGCCCCATTATGATGCACGTTCGGGCATAACTACACCGCCCGCTTAAGCGTTGTTATGCACGTTGGAAGGGCGTGCCGTCTGGAGGTGAAGAACCACCCATAAAGTGCACGAACGTGCCCAAAACTGGGGTCGGGCGCGTTATTCGAGCTCGGCGAGCGCGCCGACCGGGGCGTCGGTGAGCTCGCGGGCGCGCTCGACGCCGTCGTCGCCGACGGCGATGAGCGTGAACACGCCCGTGACGTCGGCGTCCGCGGCGGCAGCGATGTCGAGCAGGATCTCCTGGGTCTCGCCCGAGCGGATGAGGTCGTCGACGACGAGGACGGTCTCGCCGGCGTCGATGGCGGACGCGGGGAGGTAGTAGGTGAGCTCGATGCCGGACTCGAAGCGCTTGCGCGCCTCGATGAACTCCTCGACGGCGGTCTCCTTGGACTTCTTGGCGTACGCGCAGCGCGCGCCGTAGTACGACGCCAGCGACGCCGCGAGCGTGATGCCGTCGGTGGCCGCGGTGAGCACGACGTCCGGGCGCTCGAAGTCGAACGTCTCGGCGGCGACCGGCGCGACGAGGTCGAGGAACGACTGGTCGAAGACGACCCCGGAGTTGTCCACGTAGCCCTCGTCGTCGAGGCGCACGCGGGCTTCGAGCTCCTCGCGCAGGAGGTCGGCGCCGGCGTCCTCGACGACCTCGCGGGCGCGCTCGGCGCTCGGGAGGACGTGGCCGTTCACGTAGCGGTTCAGGTCGCCGGCCGGGAGGCCGGTCTCCGCGGAGAGCTCGTCGTACGTCCGCGTCTCCTTCAGCGTGCGCAACACGTCGACCGCCCGCAGCTGCAGGGCGGCCTTCTCGGCTCGGTTCATACCGGTAGGCACGTTTCCACAAACTTGAATACCTCGAATCAGTTGGAGTGCGAAGAAATCACAAACGCGGGTACTAGCCGCGAGGCGTCACTCGGCGTCCAGCAGGTCGCTCGCCGTGACGAGCGCCTCCATCTCGACGCCGTGCTCGGCGAGCAGTTCGCGGCCGCCCTCCTCGCGGTCCACCACGAGCAGCGCGCGGTCGACTTCCGCGCCCGCCTCGCGGAGCGCCTCCACCGCGTCGACGGCGGACTGCCCCGTGGTCGCGATGTCTTCGACGACGACGACCTCTTCGCCTTCTTCGAGGCGGCCCTCGATGCGGTTGCCCGTACCGTACTCTTTGGCCTGCTTGCGCGCGATGACGTACGGCACGTCGGCCTCCACGGCCGTCGCGGCGGCGAGCGGCACGCCGCCGAGCGCGACGCCGCCGAGCTTCGCGTCCGCGTCGAGGCGTTCGGCGAACGCCTCCGCGATGGCACGCAGGCAGTCGGGGTCCGTCTCGAAGAGGTACTTGTCGACGTAGTACTCGGAGGTGCCGCCGTGGGCGAGCTCGAACTCTCCGAACTTCACGGCGTCCGCGTCGCGGAGCAGCTGGACGAGGTCCTCGGACATTGCCAGAGTTGGCGGGCCGCCCCGTCAAAAGCGCGCCGGTCCCGCCCAAACGCTAAGCCCGCGGTCGCCGAACGGAACGGTATGCACGTCCGCGAGGCGACGCCCGAGGACGCGCCGAACGTGCGGGCAGTCGCCGACGCCGCGTGGCACGACGCCCACGACGAAATCGTCGGCCCGGACGCCGTCGAGGCGTTCCTCGCCGACTACTACGCGGTCGACGAACTCCGCGAGCGGTACCGCGACGGCGACAGCGAGACCGTCGTCGCGTGCGAGGACGGCGACGTCGTCGGGTACGCCAGCGGCGTCGACGGCGACGGCGCGTACACGCTCGGCTCTATCTACGTCCACCCCGAGCAGCAGGGCGAGGGCGTCGGCAGCCGCCTGCTCGTCGAAATCGAGGACATAGCGCGCGAGCGCGACTACGACCGCCTCCGGCTGGTCGTGATGGCGGACAACGACGACGCCCGCGGATTCTACGAGGCCCGCGGCTTCGAGCACGTCGCCGACGACTACGACGAACGCCTCCACGTCGAGAACTGCGAGTACGCGAAACCGCTCGACGACGATTGACCAACCGACAGCGACGAGCATCCGCGAGCCGAGCGGCTCGAAGTTCTCGTGAGCGAAGCGAACGAGAGCCCGCGAGGCCGAAGGTCTCGCTAAGAGCCCGAGGCGAGCGGTTCACTGCGCGAGCGGAGCGAGCGCAGGCCGACGAGCGACTAAGCGCCGAAGGCGCGCTGGAGCGAGGAGTGCTTTTAGCGTAGCTTTTGCCGAGCGAGCGGCGCATAGCGCCGCGAGCGCAGCGCAAAAGGTACTACCACGGCTCGTTCTTCAGGCCGAGCAGGTACGCCGCGCCGTTGGTGAGGACGTGGAGCAGCGGCGTGAGCACGAGAATCGCGACGAGGACGCCGAGTGTGAACGTGTCCCCGAACCAGGCGGGAGCGGCGATAGCCGCGAGCGCGAGCGCGACGACGACGAAGTCGAGCTGGTCGAGGAGGGGGAATGCGGCGCCGCGTTCGCGGCCGGTGCGGCGTTTGAGGAAGGAGGCGAGGATGTCGCCGAGCATGGCGCCGGCGGGGAGCGCGAGCATCGCGGCGGGCGGGAACGAGGGGAGCGCGACGCCAACAGCGTCGCCGGCAGCGGGCTGGACTGCGTTCAGGACGGCGGCGAGCGCGGCGCCGACGAGCGTGCCGATAGCGGTGCCGCGCCACGTCTTGCCGTCGCCGAGCACGCGCTTGCCGCCCCAGGTGCGACCGCCGTCGATCGGGCGGCCGCCACCGGCGAGCACCGCGGCGTTGTTCGGGACGTACGCGGGCAGCATCACCCACACGGCGGTCGCGACCGTCGCTGCGAGACCCATGCGTTGGGGTGGACGCGGCCCGGGCAAAAACCCGTGGGTTCCCGGAGTGCGGCGCTCTCGGGGGCGGCCCCGACCAAGGGAGGCACGTCGTTTAAGGGACGCGCCGCCGCAAGTGTAGATATGATACCGCCCATCGCGAGCAAGTTCGTCGCGGGGGAGACGCCGGCGGAGGCCGTCGAGCACGCCGGGGCACTGAACGACCGCGGCGTCGAGGCCATCCTGAACCTGTTGGGCGAGCACTACGAGGAGCGCCCGCCCGCGGACGAGGACGCCGCGGCCTACGAGGACCTCGTGCGGGACATCGACAGCAGCGGCGTCGACGCCTGCATCTCCGTGAAGCCCTCTCAGATCGGGCTGGACGTCGGCGACGACGTGTTCGCGGAGAACCTCGCGGGCATCGTGGAGGTGGCCGACGAGCACGGCGTGTTCACGTGGGTTGACATGGAAAACCACGAGACGACGGACGCCACCCTCGACGCCTACGAGGACCTCACGACGGAGTACGGGGGCGGCGTCGGCGTCTGCATCCAGGCGAACCTCAAGCGCACGAAGGGCGACCTCGAACGGCTCGCGGGCCTCCCGGGGAAGGTGCGGCTGGTGAAGGGCGCGTACGACGAGCCGAAGTCCATCGCGTACAAGCGCAAGGAACGCGTCAACGAGGCGTACCGCGACTACCTCGAGTACATGTTCCGGGAGTTCGAGGGCGGCATCGGCGTGGGCAGCCACGACCCGGGGATGATAGCGCACGCCCGCGACCTCCACGACGAGTACGGCACGGACTACGAGGTCCAGATGCTGATGGGCGTCCGGGACGACGCGCAGGTCGACCTCGCGGCGGACGGCGTCACGGTCTACCAGTACGTGCCGTACGGTGACAAGTGGTTCTCGTACTTCTACCGGCGCGCGATGGAGCGCAAGGAGAACATGCTGTTCGCGCTGCGGGCGGTGCTGGGCCGGTAACGCTCAGACCTCGAAATCCCTATACGTCGCCGCTCAGTGGTCTCGGGTATGACCTCGTGGAAGCGGGACTTCGCGAGCGGGCTGGTCGTGCTCGCGCCGATTCTGGTCACGCTGTACGTCCTCTACTGGCTGTTCTCGCTCATCGCGCGGTTCTCGCTGCTCGCGACGAACGTCGACGACCCGGTGGTCGCGGTCGGGCTGACGCTCGTGGTGTTCGTGCTGCTGGTGTTCTCCGTCGGCTACCTGATGCGGACCGCCATCGGGACGTTCGCGGAGGAGGTCCTCGACGGCCTCGTCAACCGGCTGCCGGGGCTGCGCATCGTCTACAACGCCTCGAAGATGGCCGTCGAGACCGTGCTGTCCGGGGGCGCCGACGAGTTCCAGAAGCCCGTGAAAGTCGAGCCGTGGGACGGGATGCGGCTGACCGCGTTCAAGACCGGGAAGACGACCGACGACGGCCGCGAGGTGGTGTTCATGCCGACCGCGCCGAACATCACCTCGGGGTTCGTGATGGAGCTCGAACCCGAGGACATCCAGGACGCCGACGAGTCCACGGAGGACGCCCTGACGCGGGTGTTGAGTGCGGGGTTCGGGGAGAACGAGCGCGACGTTCCGGAGCCGTTCACCGAGGACGACGAGTAGTTAGACGTAGTGGAACCACTCCTCGCGGTCGCCGGTCTCGACGACGTCGAAGAACGCCTTCTGTAGCTCCTCGGTGACCGGGCCACGGGTGCCGGAGCCGATCTCGACGTTGTCGACCTGTCGGATGGGCGTGACTTCGGCGGCGGAGCCGGTGAAGAACAGCTCGTCGGCGGTGTTGAGTTCGCCGCGGGAGATGGAGGCGTTGTCGTGGACGGTGTAGCCGCGCTCCTCGGCGAGCGTGATGACGGTGTCGCGGGTGATGCCGTCGAGGATGCTCTCGGAGAGCCCGGGCGTGTAGATCTCGCCGTCGCGCACGAGGAAGAGGTTCTCCCCGGGGCCCTCGGCGACGTTGCCCTCCTTGTTGAGGACGATGGCTTCCGTGTAGCCGTTGCGCCGGGCTTCCTCGCCGGCGAGCATGGAGTTGACGTAGAGGCCGGTGGTCTTGGCGTTCGTCGGGATCTGGCTGGAGGCGTGCTTGCGCCACGAGGAGATCATCACTTCGACGCCGTTCTCGAGGGCGTCCTCGCCGAGGTACGTCCCCCACGGCCACGCGGCGACGGCGACCTCGGTCGGGCAGTCCTTCGGGGAGACGCCCAGCGAGTCGTAGCCGAAGTACGCGATGGGGCGGACGTAACAGGACGCGAGGTCCTGGCGGTCGAGCAGTTCGACGGTGGCCTCGGTGAGCTCCTCGCGGGTGAAGTCGATGTCGAGGTCGTAGGGCTTCGCGGACGCGAACAGGCGGTCTAAGTGTTCGTCCCACCGGAACAGCGCGGGGCCCTCCTCGGTGTCGTACGCGCGGACCCCCTCGAAGACGCCGCTGCCGTAGTGCAGGGCGTGCGTGAGCACGTGAATCTGGGCGTCGTCCCAGTCCACGAACTCGCCGTTCATCCAGATGGTGTCCACGTCCATGTCGTCGAAGGCGCTCATACCCGTGGGATGGACGGGCCCGCTCATAAAACCACGAGTGCCGGCTGTCGGCGAGGATTGCCGCCAGTCCGAAAAACCGTGTGAATGTCCCACAATAATTCAACCGAGAAGCTTAATTACTGTAGTGAATTACAAACAGCCGATGAGCGATCACGCACCGCTTGCGTACGAGGACATCGACGAGGCCCGCCGCCCCAGCCTCGTCGAGGCGCTCGTGCCCATCGCGGCCGTCGTCGTCTCGCTCGGCGTCGGTTCGGGCTACCTCGGCCTCGCGCCACACGCGCCCCTCGTCTGGAGTATCGCCTTCACGGGACTGTTCGCGCGCTACCGGCTCGGCTACGACTGGGACGGCGTCTACGACGCCGCCGCCTCCGGCCTCCAGATGGGACTGCAGGCGATTCTCATCCTGTTCGTCATCTACGGGCTGATCTCTACGTGGATCAGCGCCGGCACCATCCCCGGCCTGATGTACTACGGGCTCGGCACGCTCACTCCCGTCATCTTCCTGCCAGTCACGGCCATCTTCGCGGGCATCGTCGCGTTCGCCATCGGCTCCTCGTGGACCACGGTCGGGGCGCTCGGCATCGCGTTCGTCGGCATCGGCGAAGGACTGGGCGTCCCGTTGGCGATGACCGCGGGCGCCATCGTCTCCGGCGCGTACGCCGGCGACAAGCAGAGCCCGCTGTCGGACACCACGAACCTCGCAGCCGCCGTCACCGACGCCGACCTCTACGACCACATCAAGGGCATGCGCGTCGGCACCGGAATCGCCTTCGGCCTCTCAGTACTCGCGTACGCTGCCCTCGGTGTCTTCATCGTGGAGACCGGCGACACGAACATTGCGGCCTTCACCGGCCCGCTCGCCGACTCGTACGCGCTCGGGCCGCTGGTCTTCCTGCCGCTCGTGGTGACGTTCGCCCTCGCGATTCGCGGATACCCCGCGCTCCCGTCGCTGCTCGCCGGCGTCTTCGCGGGCGCGTTCACTGCCATCCTCGTTCAGGGCGTCGGCTTCACCGCCGCGTGGAACACCTTCCTGTACGGAACCAGTCCCGCCACAGGTAGCAGTACTGTCAACGACCTCCTCGCGCACGGTGGCATCTCGGGGTCGGCGTGGACCATCGCCGTGGTCGTCGCGGCGCTCACGCTCGGCGGGCTGCTCGAACGCACGGGCATCCTCCCAACGCTCGCCCATCACCTCACGCAGGCCGTCTGGTCGCCAGGGTCGCTGGTCGCCGGCACCGGTCTCGCCGCCATCGTGACGAACGCCTTCTCCGCCCAGCAGTACATGAGCATCGTCGTCCCCGGGCTCAGCCTCCGGAACCTCTACGAGGAGTACGGCCTGGACGAGCGTGACCTCTCGCGAGCAGTCGAGGCCGCCGGCACCCCGACGGGCCCGTTCTTCCCGTGGCACGCCGGCGCCGTCTTCATGACGGGCGCGCTCTACAGCGCCGAGGGCGCCATCTCGTGGTGGTGGGTGCCGTTCTACTTCTTCGGCATCCTCTCGCCGCTCGTGCTGTTCGCGATGGCGCTGACCGGCCACGGCTACACGCAGCAGCCCGAGCCGGCCGAAGGCGTGGCGCCCGCGGACGACTGACGCCGCGGCCGCTCTTCTACGCGCCTAACGTCGCGAACGCGAACACGAGCAGCAGGTACGCCGCCACGACGACGACGGCCACGACGGGCACGAGCGAGAAGTAGTCGTGGCTCCCGTTCGCTGCGGGCGGCTCGCCGCGCTCGACCGCGGCGACGTCGTCGGCGTCGAGTTCCTCGGCGGACGGCATCACCTCGGGCAGGCCCTTCCGGCGGGCGTCGAGCTTGTTCAGCGCGACGACCGCACCGAGCGTGAGCACGGCGGCCAGCGGGAGCGCGACGTACGCGGACTGCAGGCCGAGCCCGTACAGCACCAGCACGACGACGGTTGCGCCCGCGGCGGTCGCGGCGAACGGAATCTGGGTGTTCACGTGGTCGATGTGGTCCGAGCCCGCGAAGATCGAGGACATCACCGTGGTGTCGCTGATGGGCGAGGAGTGGTCGCCCCAGATGGCGCCGCCGAACAGCACGCCGACCAGCACCGGGAGCACGGACGGCCCGACGAGCTGGTAGCCGAGCGGAATCGCCAGCGGCGTCAGAATCGCCATCGTCCCCCACGACGTCCCCGTGGTGAACGCGACGAGCATCGCCGCGACGAAGATGATGAGCGGGAGGAAGCTCCCGGGGACGCCGCTGCCGACCATCGTGTCGACGATGAACTGCGCGGTGCCGACCTCCTCGGCGGCGAGGCCGATGGCCCACGCCAGCACGATGATGGCGAGCGCGATGTTCATCGTCTTGAAGCCGTTGATGACGGTGTCGCTGGCCTCCTCGAGGTCCATCGTGCCGTACGCCAGCGACCCGACGAAGCCGGTGAGCATGAACGCGAACGCGCCGTGGAGCAGCCCCATCGCGACGTCGGTCTCCTGGAACGCGGTGGCGACGTCGACGCCCGGCTGGTGGCCGCCGCCGAGGTACCACATCGAGACGAGACCGACCACCAGCAACACGAGGATGGGCGCGAAGAAGTTCACCAGCGAGGGGTTCTTCTCGCTGGGCTCGCCGACGTCACTGGAGACGTCGGACAGCGGCGTCGCGTCCTCCCGAATCGTCGCGCCGGTGGCGCGGGCGCGCCACTCGGCGTCCAGCATCGGGCCGTAGAACCGCTGCGTGAGGGCGACGAACCCGACCATGAAGAACGCCATGAAACAGTAGATGTTCCACGGGATGGACTGGAGGAACAGCCCGAACGCCGTGAGGTCTAGCTGCTCGGCGGTGACCTCGGTGGCCTCGAAGCCCGCGATGATCATCGACACCTGGAAGCCGATCCAGTTCGACACCGGGCCGAACGTCGTCACGGGCGACGTCGTGGAGTCGAGGACGTAGGCGTGCATCTCCCGCGAGGAGCGGTTCTCCTGGGAGAGCTCGCGGGTGGCGTTGCCGGTGACGACGGTGCTCGTGTACGAGTCGAAGAAGATGAACACGCCGACGAGCCACGTCAGAACCTGGGACTCGCGGGCGGTGCTGACGCGGTCGCCGATCCAGCGTTCGAGCGCGAGGATGCCGCCCGAGCGGTAGATGAACGCGGCGCCCGCGCCCATGAACAGGATGAGGATGATGAACTTCGTGTCGAACGGCGACCGCACGACCTCGACGAACCAGTCCATCGTGAGCGCGGTCGCGGCGATCGGGTTCCACGATTCGACGATGAGCGCGCCCGACCAGACGCCGGCGAACAGCGACACCAGCACCTGACGCGTCGTCATCGCGAGGACGATGGCCAGCAGCGGCGGCACTAACGCGAGCGCACCGTACTCTGACATGTGCGGGAGGTACAGAACAGGCCGTGATAAATCTACGGCCGTTTGCCCGCCAGCCGATACGGACTACGCGCCTCCAGCTATCTCGGTGATCAGACGGGAATCGTTAGTCCGGGGCTACTCGCCGAACGCCGCCAGCAGCTCGCTGCCCTCGACGTAGACGAGGCCCTCGCGGTCGGCGTACGCCTCCGCGTCCGCGACCGAGAGCGCGCCGCCGGTGTCGCCGTCGAGCATCTCGCAGACGACCGCGGCGGGCGCGACGCCGGCCTCCTTCGCGAGCGCGATCGCGAGCTCCGTGTGCCCTTTTCTGTCGCTCAGGGAGGGCGCCGCGCGCAGCACGTGGACGTGGCCGGGCGCCCGGAACTCCGCGGCGAAGTCCGCTTCGTCGGGGTGGGCGGCCGCGGCCGCGAGCTCCGTGATGGTGCGCGCGCGGTCGTCGTCCGTGATGCCGGTGTACGTCTCGCGGTGGTTCACGGGCAGCGAGAACGACGAACGGTCGTCGTACCCGAGGTGGCCGTGGTCGGCGGCCGGGTGGTCGATGACGTCGCCGAGGAACGGGAGGTCGAACGCGTTCGCGGCGGCGTCGTCGACCGCGACGCAGACGAGCCCGCCGGCGTCGTTACGGAGGCGCGCGACGTCCTCGGGCGTCACCGCGGCCGCGGGGTAGACGAGGTCGACCTCGCCCTCGCGGTCGGCGGCGTCGTGGACGAGCACGGGGTCGCCGGCGCGGAACGCCGCGACGGCCTGCTCGACGCGGGCAGCGTTACTGCTCTTCGACACGGACAGTCACCTCGTCGTCGTCCAGGAGGCCGAGTTCCTCGCGGAGCTTCTCCGGGGCGATGACCTCGACCTGGCTCTCGTCGTGGTGCGTGCGGTCGGGCACGATGACGTGGACCGGGGAGAACGAGCCGCCGTCCGCGTTCTCGACGGTGGCGTGGTAGCACGTCGCCGGGCCGTAGGTGCGCTCCTCGTCCTCCCAGCCCTCGATGCGGACGCCGCTCATCGCGTCGAGCGCCGAGCGGGCGCGCTGGCTCTCCTGGCTGAGGTCGACGTTGAGCGTGCCGAGGTACGGCTCGTAGCCGAGCTTCTCCTCGAACTGGCGCATGTAACCGGGGAGGCTGATGTAGTGGCGACCCTCGCCCATGCCGCTGGTGACGGTGCCGACGAGGTCGAGCTCGCCGGCGTCCTCGAAGATGCGGCGGTAGTCCTCGTACTCGCGTTCGAGCGTGCGCTCGCCGTCGTCGGTGATGGCGACCCACTGGCCGTCGTTGACGAGGTCGCGTTCGACCAGCCCGGCGTCCTCCAGCGCCTGGAGGCGCCGCGAGGCGGTCTGGTTGGAGGCGTCGAGGCGGTCCGCGAGGTCCCCACAGGAGACCTTGACCTCGCCGCGGCGCGCGCCGTCGAGCGCGAGCAGCTTCAGCACGGCGAGCTCGTCGAAGCCGACCTCGCCCGTGCCCGTGGATTGGGACATGACTGGACGTACTGGTGCGCCCTGCATAAGAATACCGGAAGTGGAACGCGTCTCGAAATTGAGTGTCAGTCCGCGGCCGAGCCCGCCCAGAACTCCGAATCGGCTTCGAGTTTCGGCACCCACGTGTCCGTGTCACGGGCGAGCAGCGCCACTCGCGAGACCTCCTGGTCGCGCAGCACGGTGTGCTCGGGCATGTGTTCCCGCACCGCTCGCGCGAAGTCGAGGACGTCCTCGTGGCTCGGCATCGCCTCCCGGTCGAGGCGGTCCCGGCTGTCGCCGACGTGCATGTACGCCTTCAGCTCCACGAAGTCCGGGTCCGCTCGGTCGTAGAAGCCCGCGTACCAGTCCGGGTTCGCCATGTTCTCGCCGCCGACGAGCGTCGTCCGCAGCACCGTCCGCGTCTCCGCCTTGTCGTGGAGGACGTCCATCGTGTCCACGAGCTTCTCCCACGCGTCGTCCTCCGTGGCGCCGACCACGTCGTCGAACGTCGCGCGCTCCGGCGCGTCCACGGAGACGTACAGCTGCGTCGGGTCGCACTCCGCGAGCACCTCGGGCCGCGTGCCGTTCGACACGAGGAACGTCGTCAGCCCGCGGTCGTGGAACTCCTCCAGCAGCTCCGGGAGGTACGGGTAGAGCGTGGGTTCGCCGTCGAGCGAGATGGCGACGTGCCGGGGCTCCATCGCCTCCTCGAAGCGTTCACGTGGAACGTCGTCGTTCCCGCCGAACCCCGACAGCAGGTCCTTCTGGAGTTCGATGGAGGCGTCCACCACCGCCTCCGGGTCGTCCCAGTCGACGCCGTCGAGTTCGTACGTGTGGCCGGCGTGGTCGCGCCAGCAGAACACGCAGCGCTCGTTGCAGCGCACCACGGGCGTCATCTGGATGCAGCGGTGCGAGCGAATCCCGTAGAACGCGTGCTTGTAGCAGGTGCCCTCGCCGCGGAGCGCGTTCGCCGTCCAGCCACAGGTCTGGGCGGCGGTGTGGTTGTCGTGGTGGTAGTCCGGGTCGTCCACCTGCTTCGGCATACGCCAGTGTTGGCCGAGCGCGTGGAAAAACGTGGCGCTACGGCCGCACGCGCGGGTCGCTGCGGCCGGTCGGCTTCGGAAATCCCTTTAGCCGTCGCGGTAAACGAGCGAGCATGTTCATCGCTTTCCGCCGGGAAGTCGAGGCGGCCCTCGAAGCCGCGCTCGACGACCTCGGCTACCCGACCGAGGACCTCGGCATCGAGGAACCGCCCGCGGACGTGCCCGCCGTGCTCGCGTCCAGCGCGGCGTTCCGACTCGCGGGCGAGGCGCAGGCGCCGCCGCCCGAGGTCGCCGCCGAAATCGCGGACGCCGTCGACCTCGCGGACGCCGAGTACGTCGCCGGCGTCTCCACGCAGGGTCCGTACGTGAACTTCGCGCCCAGCGAGGCGTACTTCGAGGGCGCGCTCGCGGACGCCCAGTCCGAGGACTGGGGCCGGCTCCCCGACACGGGCGAGTCCGTCGTCGTCGAGCACACGAGCGCGAACCCCACCGGGCCCGTCCACGTCGGCCGCGCGCGCAACCCGATTCTCGGCGACGCGCTCGCCCGCGTCCTCGACTACGCCGGCCACGACGTCACCAGCGAGTACTACGTCAACGACGCCGGCCGCCAGATCGCCGTGTTCACGTGGGCGTACGAGACGTTCGACGAGAGCGACCTCTCCGAGCCCGAGCGCGAGAAAGACGACTACGACCTCGTACGCTACTACCGCAAGGGCAACGAGTTCTTAGAGGAGGGCGACCCGGAGGACGTCGAGGAGGCCGAGGCCGAAATCGCGTCCATCATCGAGAGCCTCGACGAGGGCGACGAGGAGACCCTGGCGCGCTGCGAGGAAGTCGTCGACACGGTGCTGGGCGGGATGACCGAGACCCTCGGCCGGCTGCCCGCGGAGTTCGACGAGTTCGTCAAGGAGACGCAGTTCCTCCGGGACGGCTCCACGCACGGCGTCGTCGACGAGCTCCGCGAGTCGGAGTACGCCTTCGAGGACGACGGCGCGTGGCAGCTCGACTTAGCGGACTGGGGCATCGAGCAGTCGTTCGTCTTCCTGCGCTCGGACGACACCACGCTGTACACGACCCGGGACCTCGCGCACCACGAGTGGAAGTTCGAGGAATTCGACTACGCCGTCACCGTACTCGGCGAGGACCAGGAGCTCCACGCGAACAAGCTCAACGCCGCGCTGGACATCCTCGGCAACGACACCGACCAGCTCGAGGAAGTGTTCTACGCGTGGGTGAACCTCCCGGGCGGCGAGTCGATGAGCACGCGGCAGGGGACGGGCGTGGACATGGACGACCTGCTCGACGAGGCTGTCGCGCGCGCCGAGGAGGCCGTCCGCTCGCGCATGGACGACCGCATCCGCGACGACGACCTCACCGAGGACGACGTCGAGCGCATCGCCCGGCAGGTCGGCATCGGCGCGGTCCGCTACGACATCGTCTCCAAGCAGCCGACGAAAGCCATCACGTTCGACTGGGAGGACGCCCTCGACTTCGAGGGACAGAGCGCGCCGTACATCCAGTACGCGCACGCTCGCGCCTGCGGCATCAGCGCGGAAGCCGGCGACCTCGAACCCGCGCTCGACGCCGGCCTGCTGGACGAACAGGAGGAACGCGACCTCCTCAAAGCAGTTGCGCGGTTCCCCGGCGTCGTCGAGGAAGCCGCGATGGACCGCGAACCCCACCAGGTCGCGACGTACGCCCGCGAGTTCGTGGACACGTTCAACGCGTTCTACCGGTCGTGTCCAGTGCTCCGCGAGGACGTCGACGACGACGTCGCGGCCGCGCGCCTCGCGCTCGTCGATGCGGCGCGCACAACGCTGGCGAACGCGCTGGACGTCCTCGGCATCGAAGCGCCGGAGTCGATGTAGAACAGTTACAGCGCGCCGACGAACGCCAGCGACCCGTAGACGATGCCCAGTGCCACCACGACGTAGAGGAGCAGCCAGCCGGTCGAGACGGAGTTCTCGTTTGCCATACCCGACACTCGGCGGCCGTATTCGCTTAATTGTTGCCGTTCAACCGAGGCGCCCGCCCGTCAGCCGCGATAGAAGCGACTCCTCCTCGGGCACGTCGTCGGCGACCTCCGCGAACGCCGCGCCCGGCGACACCTCGCCGTCCTCGTCGCCGTCCCGGAACGACACCGGCGGCGACTCCCCGAGGAGCTCGTAGCCGAGCTCGCGGTACGACTGCGCCGCCGGGTTCTCCGGGGCGTAGACGAGCAGCGGCTCGCCCGCCGCCTCGCTGTCCGGGACCGCGCCGTCCTCGGGAATCGTGCCGAGCAGCGGCGCGTCGACCGCCTCGACGGCGGCCTCCACGTCCGCGTCGCCGCCGCCCACTCGCGTCAACACCAGTCCCGTCACGTCGCCGCCGACGCGGTCGGCGAGCTCCAGGGACTTCGCGGTGTTCTCCAGCGCGGCGCCCTGCGGCGTGGACACGAGCAGCACGTCGTCCGCGAGCCCCAGCGGCACGGTCGTGTCGTGGCTGAGCCCGCCGCCCGTGTCCACGATGGTGACGTCGTACTCCTCGCGGAGGTCCGCCGCGACTTCCCGGAGCCCGGACGGGTCCGCGCGACCGAAGTCCTCGATGTTCGTGCCGCCGACCATCACGTCGAACTCCCCGGGCGCCTCGACGACGGCGTCCAGCGCGTCCGCCTCGCCCGCGAGCACGTCGTGGAGCGTGGCCGCCCCCGGCTCAATGTCGAGGACGGCCCCGACGTTCGCCATGCCGAGGTCGTAGTCCACGAGCACCACCGACCGGTCGGCCTCCGCCATGGCCGCCGCCAGATTCACGGCCGTCGTCGTCTTGCCGACGCCGCCCTTTCCGGAGGCGACGGCGAACACGCGTCCAGTCATTGTTTGTCGCGTACGCAGAGCGGCACTTAAAGCGTTGGGCGGGACTGTGGACCGCGAACCGAGCGGGAACCTCGCGGGTCAAAGCTTACTTACGCGCACGCCGGCTATCTCGGAGTAATGAGCGAGCAGGAGGGCGCACCGTCCGAGGACCGCCGAAAGTACGAGTTCCAGAAGGTCATCGAGGACCTCAAGGAGTACACCGGGAGCGGCACCCAGCTGGTGACCATCTACATCCCCCCGGACAAGCAGATTTCGGACGTCGTCGCCCACGTCACCCAGGAGCACTCCGAAGCCTCCAACATCAAGTCCAAGCAGACCCGGACGAACGTCCAGGACGCCCTCAAATCCATCAAGGACCGGCTGCGGTACTACGACACGTTCCCGCCGGACAACGGCCTCGTCGTCTTCTCCGGGGCCGTCGATACCGGCGGCGGCCGCACCGACATGGTGACCGAAGTTCTGGAGTCCCCGCCCCAGGAAATCCAGTCGTTCCGCTACCACTGCGACGACGCGTTCCTCACCGAGCCCTTAGAGGAGATGCTCGGCGACAAGGGCCTCTACGGGCTCATCGTCCTCGACCGCCGCGAGGCCAACGTCGGCTGGCTGAAAGGGAAACGCATCGAGGCCGTCAAGTCAGCGTCCAGCCTCGTCCCCGGCAAACAGCGCAAGGGCGGTCAGTCCGCACAGCGGTTCGCCCGCCTCCGCCTCGAAGCAATCGACAACTTCTACCAGGAGGTCGCCGGGATGGCCGACGACCTCTTCGTCCCGCGCCGCCACGAGCTCGACGGCATCCTCGTCGGCGGTCCCTCCCCCACCAAGGACGAGTTCCTCGACGGCGACTACCTCCACCACGAGCTCCAGGACTCCGTCCTCGGGAAGTTCGACGTCTCCTACACCGACGAGTCCGGCCTGAAGGAGCTCGTCAACCGCGCCCAGGACACGCTCGCGGAAGCCGACCTGATGGACGACAAGTCCGACATGGAGGAGTTCTTCGCCGAGCTCAACGGCGGCGACCTCGCCACCTACGGGTTCGAGCCCACGCGCAAGAACCTCGTCATGGGCTCCGTCGAGACGCTGCTCATCTCCGAGGACCTCCGCAAGGACGTCGTCACCTACGAGTGCCCGAACGACCACGAGGAACGCGAACTCGTCGCCCAGCGCGCCGACACCCCCGAACACACGTGCTCGGAGTGCGGCGAGGACGCCGAAGCCGCCGAACGCGACGACGCGATCGACCACCTCATGGAGATCGCCGAACAGCGCGGCACCGACACCCACTTCATCTCCACCGACTTCGAGAAAGGCGAACAGCTCCTCACCGCCTTCGGCGGCATCGCGGGGCTGCTGCGCTACGGAACTGGCGTATAGTAACCACTTTTTACTCTGCGTGGGGCACGCTCCGCGCGCCCCTCGTCTGCTCACGGGAGCGAAGCGCCCGTTCGCACGGCCAGCGAGACCTCCGGTCTCGCTCGGGCAAAAACTTGCGGAAAAAGCACTCCTCGCTCCTGCCGCTCGCTACGCTCGCGTTAGTCGCTCGTCGGCCTCGCGGCTTCGCCGCGAGTGAACCGCTCGCCTCGGGCTCTTAGCGAGACCTTCGGTCTCGCGGGCTCTCGTTCGCTTCGCTCACGAGAACTTCGAGCCACTCGGCTCGCGGATGCTTGTTGTGTTTTGTCTCAACAGCAAGGTACCCATCGCAAATCCCGTTTCGCCGCCAGGGACAGGTACTTGTGGCGTGGTCACATGGGTCAAAGCGCATCGCTATGAAACCGTGCCAAAACTGTCAGGCGGTCATCGACGAGTACACGCTGGACAAACAACTCGAACCCCTGCGCGACCTCACGGTCGACGACTTCAACGTCTGTGCGGACTGTGCGACCGTCGTAGACGACGCGTGCGTGGAGTGTGGCGGCGCGGTGTACGTTCCCCGGACGGCCTCGGAGACCCCCGACTACTGCCCTGCCTGCCGCTCGGACCTCATCGAGCGCACGGGCCACGACCCCGGCTGGCACCGGAGCCCGCTCTCGACCTGAAACGCGGGCCGGCGGCTGCTGCCACTTTTCGACTACTGTTGCAGTCAGACGAGAATATCCGGAGCTACGCCAGCGGCGTCCGCTCGACCACTTGGCCGTCGTACGTCGGGTACTGCTCGACGATCTCGCCGCTGTCGATGTCGCCCTCCTCGACCATCTCCTCGAGGAGCCACCACGCGACCTCGACGTGGTTGGACTTCACCGTGTAGAACTCCTCGGGGACGCCGAGTTCGCGGATGCGCTCGGGGCTGACGGTCGTCTTCCCGTAGACGAGCGTGCCGTCCTCGGTGACGTCGTCGAACTCCCGGCGGACGTTCCGCGCCATGCGCTTGAGCCGCGAGCGGTGCTGCGCAGCGTCCTTGAAGACGCTCGTGCAGAAGTACACCTTCTCGTGGTCGGCCATCTCCTCGAGGATGGCGTCCTTCGAGCCGTCGACCGCGCTCATGTGGTCCTCCTGGAGCTCGAAGCCCTCGTCCTGCATGCGCTCGTAGTTGCCGTCGCTCATCTCGAACTCGTTGACGTTGCAGAAGTCGGCTGCGCCCTCGTCGAGGAAGTCGAGGAACTCCTGCTCGGCGCGGATGCCGGGAATCTCGAAGGCGGGCGTCAGGCCCTCTTCGCGGGCGATGTAGAGGATGTCCTCCCACTCGGTGCCGTGGAGGTCGCCCCACTGCTCGACCGGCGGGTGGAAGCGAATCTCGTCGAGGCCGGCCTCGCTGAGGCGGCGCATGTTCTCGCGGCCGCCCGTGATGCCCGTGTAGAGGTGCGTGTGGTGGTCCTCCCCGAACTCGTCCTTGAGCAGGCGGAGGTACCGGCACGTCCGGTCCAGCACCTCCTGGGGCTCGCCGCCCGTAATCGAGGTGCCGAGCGCGTCCATCAGCTTCGCCTCCCGGATCACGTCCTCGTCGCTCTCGACCGGCCGCTCGTTGGCGTACACCTGCTGGACGTTCTTCCGGTTCTCGCCCAGCGGGCAGTAGAAGCAGTCGCGCTGGTCGCAGTACCCGTAGACGAAGAGCACCATCTTGCCGCCCTTCGCGCACTGCTCGCAGCCCTTCGAGATCATTCGTTGGAACACGTCTACTCCCCGAGGACTCAAAAACCGTGCGAATCGGGGTGGACGAACGTCCGCCTGCCCGCAGGGTCCCGAAAGCAGTTATACCGGCCTCACGTATCTCCCGCCGAATGCTGCTCGTGCTGTGCGTGGACCTCGACGACGACCTCGGGCGCAAGACCGGCGTGCCGACGCCGGTGGTCGGTCGCAACGAGGTCGAGCACGCCGCGGTGTCGCTGGCGGAGGCCGACCCGGAGGACAGCGACGTGAACGTCCTCTTCGAGGGCGTCCACCTCTACGACCAGTACAGCCCCGACGAGGAAGTCGTCGTCGCGGCCGTCACGGGCCTCGAACGCGGGGACGTCGCCGCCAACCGGAAGGTCGGCCGGGAGGTCGACGAGGTGCTGGCGAGCATCCAGACCGACGACCCCGTGCGGGCGGTCGTCGTCACGGACGGCGCCCAAGACGAGTCCGTCGTCCCGGTCATCCGCTCGCGGGTGCCCATCGACGCCGTCAAGCGCGTGGTCGTGCGGCAGGCCCAGGACCTGGAGTCGATGTACTACACGCTCAAGCAGGTGATGAACGACCCCGAGACCCGGGGGACGATTCTGGTGCCGCTGGGCATCCTGTTGCTCATCTACCCGCTCGCGGTGCTCGCGGACTTCCTCGGGCTGCCCGGCGCCGTCCTCGGCGTCTCGTCGGCGGCAGTGGGTCTGTACGCGCTGTTCCGCGGGCTCGGCCTCGAAACCGTCGTCGACGAGGCCGTCGACCGCGTGCGCTCGGGGCTGTACACCGGCAGAGTCACGCTCATCACGTACGTCGTCGCGGCCGCACTGCTCGTCATCGGCGGCGTCGAGGGGATGAACGAACTCGCCGCCGTCCGCGAGAACACGGCCGGGTCGCTGGCGCCCTCGACCATCGTCGCGGCGCTCACGTACGGCGCCGTCCGGTGGTTCGCCGCGGCGGGGCTCACGACGAGTCTCGGCCAGGTCACGGACGAGTACCTCGCCGACCGGTTCCGCTGGCGGTACCTGAACGCGCCGTTCTACGTGCTCTCCATCGCCGCCGTGCTCCACATGCTGTCGGCGTTCTTCCTCGGGTACGTCACGCTCACCGAGCTCGCCGCGGTGCTGACGGCGGGGACGCTGGTGAGCGTGCTGTCGACGCTGACGTTCGCCGTCGTCGAGTCCTGGCGGGCGAAGCGCCGCGGCGACGCTGACGCCGCCTAAGCCTCCCGGGAGACGACGAACTCCGCGAGGTACTCCAGGTAGTCGTAGGCTTCTCCGGCGGGCAGGTCGAGGCTGTCGAGGGCGTCCATCGCGCGCTCGCTCTCGCGCTCGGCGAGCGCGTTCAGCTCCGCGGGCGAGCGGTCCGTCACGCGGACGATGCTCGGGCGGTCCATCTCCTCGTCGATGCCCGCGGGTTTCCCGAGGTCCTCGCTGGCGGCGGTGGCGTCGAGGACGTCGTCCCGGATCTGGAACGCGACGCCGACGCGCTCGGCGTACTCCCCGAGCGCCTCTATCGAGCGGCCGTCGGCGTCCGCGGCGACCGCGCCGAGCTCCGCCGCGGCGCGGAACAGCGCACCCGTCTTCCGGCGCGCGAGCTCCATGTACTCCGCCTCGGTCCCCGGCCGGTCGACGAGCTCGATGGCCTCGCCCTCGCCGAGTTCGACGAGCGCGTCGGTCACGCACTCCATCGCGCGGGGGTCACGGGAGAACAGCGCGAACGCCTCGCCGAGCAGACCGTTCGACGCGACGAGGGCGGGACCGTGGTCGAACTCCGCCCACGCGCTGGTCTTCCCGCGGCGGAGCGCGGACTGGTCGATGATGTCGTCGACGACGAGGGAGGCGTTGTGGACGAGCTCGACGCCGACCGCGAAGTCCATGGCGTCCTCGCTGTCGCCGCCCGCCGCCTCACAGACGAGCACGGTGAGCGTCGGTCGCACGCGCTTGCCGCCCGCGAGCACGACGTGTTCGAGTTCGTCGCTGAGCTCCGACGGCTCGACGGCCGCGACGGTCTCCGCGAGCCGCTGTTCGATGGCGGCGCGGCGCGCCTCCACGTACTCCATTACCCGACAGTCGGGGATTCGCGCGGAAATATATGACGGGATTCCGCGGCCAGCGGCGCGCACGCGTCCCTCCGGGTCCGACAGAACTCGGCCGTTCGTGCCCGTCGGCCTGACTCGCAGAAGTGTCAGGCGAATCCGGAAAACGCCTATTTACCCGCGCGACGAATTTGTAAGTGAAGAGTAAGTTCAAACTTTCCCACAACTCTTTTTGCGGATAGCCGTATACACGTAGCATCCGTCACAGTACCACCCACCCTCTGGTCCGTCGTATCGCCAGCTAACCGAGAGCGCCCCGAGACCATGACAGAAGACAGACAGTCAGCGACGAGTGCGTCCACGACCGGCCAACCGCTCGCAATCGACGCCCCCGACGTCAGCCCGAACGACGAACCCGTCACCGTCCGCATCACGGGCGCAGAGGCGGGCGAGGAAGTGACGCTCACGGCAGCGCTCGAAGACGCCGACGGCGTCGAATTCTCCTCGCAGGCGACGTTCACCGCCGACGAGAACGGCGTCGTCGACTGCACCGAGCACGCGCCCGACGCCGGGAGCTACCACGGCGTCGAACCGATGGGCTGGCTGTGGTCGATGACCAGCGACGCCGACGCGCCGTTCGCGCGGTTCGGCGACCTCCGGCGCGTCGACATCGCGCTCCGCGCAGCCACCGACGACGCGGAAGCTGCCCGTACAATCACCCGTGTCCTTCACGACGACGTCGAGGCCCGACCCGTCGAGTGCGACGGCCTCGTCGGCACGCTCTATCTCCCTCCGGGCGACGGACCCTACCCTGGCGTGATAGAGCTCCACGGCTCCGGCGGCCGCCGCGGCGACGGCACCGCGAAACGGCTCGCCAGCGAGGGGTACGCCGCGCTCGCGCTCACGTACTTCGGCGAGAAATACGACGGGCTACCGGACGAACTCGAACGCATCCCGCTGTCGTACGCCGGCGACGCCGCCGACTGGCTGCGCGCCCAATCCGAGGTCGAAGACGGTCGCGTCGGCCTCGTCGGCGCCTCGCGCGGCGCCGAGTTCGCGCTCCTGCTCGCCGCTCACTGCGACTGGGTCGGCGCCGTCGTCTCCTACGCCGGCAGCGTCCCCTGGGACACGCCCAGCGGCGAACCCGCGTGGACGCGCGACGGCGACCCCGTCCCCCACCTCACCGCCGAGGAAGCGCCACGATTCGAGGACCTCGACGAGCACCCCATTGCGGACGTCGTCCCGCCCGTCGAAAACGCCGACGGCCCAGTTCTCCTGCTCTCCGGCGGCGACGACACCGTCTGGAACTCGCGACGCCTCTCCGAGGCCGTCGCCGACCGGCTCCGTGAACGCGGCTTCTCCCACGACTTCGAGCACCGCACCTACGACGACTGTGGGCACCTCGTCGGCACACCGTACGCGCCCCTCCGTGGCATCGACGAGACCGACCGCGCCGGCGGCACCGCACGCGGCACCGCCCGCGCCGGCGAGAACGCGTGGCCGGCAGTGCTGGATACGCTCGAAACTGGGCTGAAAAACGAGAGGTGAGCCGCTACGTCCGCTTCAGACGCTCGGCGGTTCGCCGCCGAACTCCTCGATGAGCGCGGGCACGACGTCGAAGAGGTCGCCGACGACGCCGTAGTCCGCGATGTCGAAGATGGGCGCGTTCGGGTCGTTGTTGACCGCGATGATGGTGTCCGCGCCCTTCATCCCGGCGACGTGCTGGACGGCGCCGGAGATACCGATCGCGAGGTAGACGTCCGGCGTGACCTGCTTGCCGGACTGGCCGACCTGCCGGTTCTTTGGCAGCCAGCCGTTGTCCACGATGGGGCGGGACGAGGACAGCGTCGCGCCGGTGGCGTCGACGAGCTCCTCGACGAGCGCGAGGTTCTCCTCCTCCTCGATGCCCCGGCCGATGGAGACGAGGAAGTCGGCCTCGCCGATGTCGACGTCACCGCCGCCGACCTCCTCGAAGCCCTTCACGGTCGACCGGACGGCGTCCTCGTCGACGTCCACGTCGAACGCCGAGATTTCGGCGTCGCCGGAGCCCTCGACGGGCGGCCACTCGCCGCCGCGGGTGGTCACCACGAACGGGCCCTCGGCGACGTCGACGGTGGTCTCGACCTTCGAGCCGTACATCTCGCGGGTGACTTCGAGCGTCCCGTCGGCGTAGTCGAGGCCGGTGGCGTCCGAGACGTACGGGCGGCCGAGCCGGGTCGCGACCGCGGGCGCGTAGTCGAGGCCGTTGACGCTGTTCGGCGTCACGACGAACTCGGGGTCGAGCTCCTCGGCGAGCGCGACGACCGCCTGCGTGTAGACGTCGTGGTTGAACTCCTCACCGTAGTCGACCGTGTGGACCTGGTCGACGCCCTCCCGGTTCAGCTCCTCGGCGAACTCCTCGACGTTCCCCGACACGACGGCCGCGTGGAGGTCGCCGTCCGCGGCGTCCGCGAGCTCGCGGCCCGCGGTCAGCAGCTCGAAGCTCACGTCGCGCAGGTCCCCGCGGCGGTGGTCGGCGACGACGAGTACGTCGCTCATTCGCCGACCACCCCCTTCTCGCGGAGCACTTCAGCCAGCGCGGACGCCTGCTCGCCGGCGTCGCCTTCGAGGTACTGGGCGTCGCTCTCCGTCTCCGGCTCGTACATCGCCGTGACGTCGAGGTCGCTGGCGACGTCGTCGGCGCCGAGCGCGAGGTCGTCGAGGCTCTGGACGTCGATCTCCTTCGACTGCGCCTGCCGGATGCCCCGCAGGCTGGCGTACCGCGGCTCGTTGATGCCGGTCTGGATGGCGAGCACCGCGGGGAGCTCGACGTCAGTGAGCTCCTCGACGCCGCCTTCTAGCTCGCGGCGCACGGACGCGACGCCCTCGTCGAGCACTTTCTCGGTGTCGAGGGCGTTCACGACGGCCGCCCACTCGAAGCCGAGCGTCTCCGCGAGCGCGACGCCGGTTGCGCCGAAGCTGTCGTCGTTCGCCTGGACGCCCGAGAGCACGACGTCCGGGTCCTCGTCCTCGACGACCGCGGCGAGCAGCTCGGCCTTCGTCTCGACGTCGAGCAGTTCGACGTCGTCGATGGCGTCGTCCCAGACCCGGACCGCGCGGTCGGCGCCCTTCGCGAGCGCCATCCGGATGGTCTCCTCGCTGCGCTCGGGGCCGATGGTGACCGCGACGACCTCGACGTCGTCGCCCGCTTCCGCGAGCTGGACGCCCTCCTCGACGGCGTAGTCGTCCCACTCGTTGAGGTCGTAGTCGAGGTACGTCTCCTCGATCTCCGTGCCGGAAATCTCGAAGTCGTCCTCGACGGTCGCGACCTCCTTGACGGTGACGAGAACTTTCATCGTACGCCCATCCCGTTGGACGGAGGTAAACGTTTTCGGAACCGCTAGGAGCGCACGAACAGTTTCTCGGCGTCACTCCTCGTCGACGCCCTCGCCCGGCAGCGAGATGAGGTTCTCGCGGCCGATGCGGAGCTTCTCGACGCGGCCCTCCTCGGCCATCGAGGACAGCAGCTGGGAGACTTTCGCCGTCGACCACCGCGTCTCCTCGACGATCTTCGACTGCTTCATGCGGCCGCCGTGCTCGCGCAGCAGCCGCTCGACGCGCTCCTCGTCGCTCAACAGCTCGGGGTCGACCGCGTCGTCTTCCTCGTCGGCGTCGGCCGCCGCACCGCCTGCCGCCGCTCCCGCGCCCGCTTCGGTCGCGGGGTCCCGAGGCTGCTCGTCGGCGGCGGGGTCGGCGGTCGCGTCCACAGTGGACTCGTCGCTCGCTTCGCCACCGCTTTCCAACCACGACGGCGAGGAGCCGCGATAGTACATCCACACGAACGCGGCGCCGGCGAGCAGCGCGACGACGACGACGACCGCGACGACGAGCAGCGAGACGCCGACCGGGCTGCCGGCTTCGGTGAACACGACGCGCGGCTGGTCGGCGCCGAACGACTGCGGGCCGGACCACTGGTAGGCGCCGTTCGTGATGCTGTTCGGGCCGGGCTGGACCTGGTCGGTGTCGTAGCCCTCGGGCGTGCGAATCGTCAGCGTCTGGTCGGCGGCGAGGTCGCCGAACCAGCCGCCAGAGAAGGAGTCTACGACGAGCCGAGGGTTGTCCCCGTTCTCGACCCGCGAGAAGTTCGTCCACGTGAACTGGATCGCGAGCACGCCGGTAGAGTTGTTCGCCGCCTCGACGATCCGCGAGGAGCGGTCGACGTTCCGGATCTCCATCTCGCGGCCGACGCGGTCGCTGACCCGCGGAACGACCGCGCGGAACACGTCCGCGGAGAACTCGCTGTCCGTCTGGGCGGCCTCGAACTCCGTGCGGAGCCGCTCGAACGCCGCGGTGTCGTTGGCGTCGCCGAGCGGGTATTTCGAGGAGACCGTCCAGCGGGCGTCGCCGTCGGGCCGTATCTGGACGGTGACGTCGACGCCCGACCGTTCCGGCGCCGAGGCGTCCTGGAGGGCTGCCGGCGTCGAATCATCCTGGAGGGCTGCCGACGACTGCGCGCCCGGCGCGCCCACCGCACCGGCCACGGGCACCGCGAGGAGACAGACGACGGCGACGAGGAGGGCGGCCTGCCGCATACCCGTTTCGTCAACTCCGCTCGTGCAAAGTACTTTCTATCCCGGGAAATCCCCCCACTCGCGGGCGTTGACCGCGATACGGCAGCGAGACCGTCTTCGCAGCCGCCTGACACGCCTCGGTCGCCGCGACGGCGCAAAGCCGGCGGCCTTCGGGGCGCTCGTCGTCTCCGCATCGTTTTTGTCGGGTGGCTTCGAACGCGTTCCCATGTCCCGCGTCCGCCCCGTCCTCGTCGCCGTCCTCCTCGTGTCCGCCGCCGCGACGGCCGCAGTCGCCGTCGGCGACGTGGGCGCGCCCGCCGAACCCGCCGACGGACCCGTCGTCGGCACCTCCGAGCAGTCCTCCCAGGTCCTCCTCCTCACGGAAGCCGGCGCAGCCTCCTTCGAAGAACCGAACGCGACCGTGACAAACACCCTCTCGGCGGGGTACGCCGACCTCGCCATCGACCTCGACGTCAAGCAGGTCGAACAGCGTCTCGAAGCCACAGAGGAGCGCAGCCAGCGCCGCGAAATCCTCCAGAACACCACCGACAGAGCCGCCGACCGCGTCGACACGCTCCGCGCTCGAGCACGCGGCGCGCAGGAAGCGTTCGCCGCCGGCGAGATTACCGCCAGCGAGTACGCGCTCGTGCTCGGCGAACTGCACGCCGAGGCCGAGAGCCTGTCCGGCGCGCTCGGCAGCACGTCCGCTCCCGGGACGCTGTACGCGTACGCCTACGACAACGGCTTCTCGGACATCGGCACGCGGATCTACCGGCTCCGCGCGCAGCTCGCGACCGTCGAGGGCCCCGTCCGGGAGCGCATCGCCGAGGCCATCCACGGCGAGCGCGACCAGGTCCGCGTCCACGTCACCGCCGGGAACGGCGTGATGCTGTCGACCATCGACGGCGACCAGTACCTCCGGGAGGTGTACCGGCCGGACAACGTCGACAGCGAGCTCGGCGGCGACATCTCTGACGCCCCGGCCGTCATCCAGGCGCAGTACCCGTGGGTGTCGAACCACTCGACGTCCCCGAGCATCGAGACCCGGGGCGGGTACGCCTTCCACTACACGGCGAACTACGGCCACGGACAGCTCGAGGCGTACATCGATTCGACGACCGAGCGCGTCTACGTCGAGCGCCACCGCCAGACGCTCGCCCAGCTCCCCGGCGACACCGAGGTGAACACCACCGCGAACAACGCGACGCTGTCCGCCTCCCGGACGTACACGGGCGGGCCGCTGCTGGTCACCGTGGAGAACGAGACCGGCGGCGCGATAGACACGACCGTCGTGCTGAACGGCACGGACGTCGGGGAGACCGGCGACGACGGCCGTCTCTGGCTGGTGAGCCCGGCGGGCGAGTACTCCGTCTCGGCAGTCTACGGGTTCGAGACGCTACAGGTCAACGTGACCGCGCGCCCGGCGCCGTAGTCCGAGTGTTCTTGTAGGAGGACGGGACCACCGCGTGGCGTGGCTCGCGGCTACGCGCCCGTCGCCGTCGTGTTGCTGCTCGCGATCACCGTCGTCGCAGCCGCAGCCGTCGCCGCCGGCCTCCCCGCGCTCCCGGGCGAGTCGCCGCCCCAGCGTGCCGTCGGCGTCGACGCCTCGGCCGACGGTCGCGTCACAATCACGCTGCTGTCCGGCGAACCGATCGACGTTCGGCAGGCGAGCGTGCGGCTCTCCGTCGACGGTGAGCCACTGGCTCGCCAGCCGCCCGTGCCGTTCTTCGCGGCGCGCGGATTCCACGGCGGCCCGACCGGCCCGTTCAACGTCGCCGCGGACCCGACGTGGACGGTCGGCGAGGCCGCGTCGCTGCGCGTCGCGGCGACGAACGAGCCCGCGATTCGCGCAGGCGAGACGCTACGCGTGGAGGTACGCGTCGACCGCCACGTGGTCGCCGTCACCGAGACGGCCGTCGAGAAGGCGTCGTGATCAGTCCTCGGCGAGCTCGCCGTCCTCGGGCGCTCTCGCGAGCGTCACGATAGCGCGCGGGCTCCCCGGCTTCGCCTGCAGCACGCGGTGCTCGACGTCCACGAAGCCGGCCTCCGCGAACATCCGGTCGGCTTCGGCCTCGTCGTAGAACAGCATGATGGCGTCCGCGACCTTCTGGAACACCGTCGAGTTCGGGTAGTCCGGGCCGACGACGACGGTCCACTCGCCGGGCTTCAGGACGCGCCGAATCTCCCGCAGGCCCTCCACGGGGTTCGGCCAGTACTCGATGGAGCCCGACGACCAGACCGCGTCGAAGCTGTCGTCCCTGAACGGGAGCCGCTCGGCGTCCCCGTAGTGGAACGCCACCGGGTCGTGTCGGCCGAGCTTCTCGCGGGCCTTCGCGAGCTGGTGGGGGCTCTGGTCGAGCCCGTAGACGTCGTCGGTGTACCGGAGCAGTCCCTCCGTCCCGAAGCCGGTGCCACAGCCCACGTCGAGGACGCGGTCGCCGGCGTCGACGTCGAGCATTTCGAGGGCCTCGTCGCGCATCTCCTCGTTCCACACGAACGGGTTGACGCGGTCGTACACCTTCGAGAGGTACTTGTAGAAAGTGCGGGCCCGCGCCTTGTCTTCGAGGACTCCCATCAGGCAGGAATTGCGGGCGAGGCGGCATAATAGCTTGCGTTACGCCCGGGAACTTCGCAACTACCATATAGGCCGTAGCCAAAGTTCCGACCGGTAAGAGTGTATGCCAAGGCCAGAGGTTCTTGAAGACATCAAATCGGCTGAATCGGACGCCGACGACATCGTGGCCGAGGCGGAGGAGGACCGGGAGCAACGGTTGTCCGAAGCCCGCCAGCGGGCCGATGAAATCCGCAGCGAGGCGGAAGAGGAGGCCCGCGAGCTGAAAGAACAGAAGCACGAAGAGGCACGCGAAGACATCGAGGCGGAGCGCGACCGCATCCTCGAGGAGGGCGAAGCCGAGCGCGAAGAGCTCGAAGCCCTCGCCGCCGAACACGAGGACGAGGCGGTCGCCTTCGCCGTCGAACGGTTCGAGGAGGCGGTACATGCTCAGACCTGAGCGAATGAGCAAGGTCTCGGTGACGGGCTCGAAGCGCGTGATGAGCGACGTCATCGAGACGATTCACGACCTGAATCTCGTCCACCTCTCCGACTACGACGGCGACATCGAGGGGTTCGAGAACGGGAACCCGATGGAGGGCGCGGACGAGGCCTCCGAGAAGCTCGTCACGGTGCGCTCGCTCGAATCGACGCTCGACGTCGACGAGGAGGACGCCGGTCCGACGCGCATCGTCACCGAGGACGCCCTCGAGACGGAACTCGAGGAGATCCGCGTGCAGGTCAACGACCTCGACGACCGCCGCGGCGAGCTCGAGGACGAGCTCCGCGAGGTCGACGAGCGAATCGACGCGGTCGCGCCGTTCGCGGACCTCGGCATCGACCTCGACCTGCTCGGCGGCTACGACAGCCTGCAGGTCGCAGTCGGTGAGGGCGACGCGGACGACGTCCGCGAGGCGCTCCGGACCGAGGAGGCCATCGAGTCCTACGAGGTCTTCGAGGGCGAGAACACGGCCGCGGCGTTCGCGTACCCGCGCCACGACGACCCGGACGCGCTCGACGACGCGCTCGTCGGCGTGGAGTTCGCGCGACTGGAAGTGCCGGACGCGGAGGCGAGTCCGGAGCAGTACGTCCAGGAACTCCGCCACGAACGCGACACCGTCGAGTCGAAGCTCGACAGCGTCGAGAACGAGCTCGAAGACCTCCGCGTGGAGCACGCGGGCTTCCTGCTGGCCGCCGAGGAGAAACTCTCCATCGACGTCCAGAAGACGGAGGTCCCGCTGCAGTTCGCGACCACCGAACGCGCGTTCGTCGCCGAGGGGTGGATTCCCAGCGACGAGTACGCGGAGTTCGTCGAGGCCGTCCAGGACGCCGTCGGCGACCACGCGGCCGTCGAGGAACTGGAGCGCGCCGACTACGAGCCGTCCGGTCACGGGCACCACGCGCCCGTCGAGGGCGGTCAAGAGGTCGACGACAGCGAAGTCGCCGCGGACGGCGGCACGGCCTCCGAGTTCGACGAGGACGACAGCCCACCGGTCATCCAGGACAACCCCGGCGCAGCGCGGCCGTTCGAGGCGCTGACCGAGGTCATCAACCGGCCGAAGTACACGGAGCTCGACCCGACCATCGTGCTGTTCCTGACGTTCCCCGCGTTCTACGGGTTCATGATCGGGGACCTCGGGTACGGCATCCTGTACGCCGCGCTCGGCTTCTGGCTGTACCGCGGGTTCGACAGCGAGATGATCTCGAAGCTCGGCGGCGTCGCGATGTGGGCCGGCGGATTCACGGCCCTGTTCGGCGTGCTGTACGGCGAGATCTTCGGTCTCCACCTCATCACGGAGTACGTGTGGAGCGGCGTGTTCGGCCTCGCCGACGCGCCCCTGAAGAAGGGCCTGCACGTTGGCGCGTTCGCCGAACTCTGGCTCGCGGCGAGCCTGCTGTTCGGCATCGCGCACCTCGCCATCGGCTACGTGTT
The DNA here is from genome assembly GCF_011734195.1 of Halobacterium sp. R2-5. NCBI lineage: Archaea > Methanobacteriati > Methanobacteriota > Halobacteria > Halobacteriales > Halobacteriaceae > Halobacterium > Halobacterium sp. R2-5. The sequence goes on along the minus strand of NZ_JAANTH010000002.1, from coordinate 33,279 downwards.
CGGGCTCGTCAACGAGACGCGCTCGCACGGCGTCAAGACCGCCGTCACGGAGAGCGGCGGCCCGCTCCTGCTGATGGCAGGTGTCGGCGCGTGGCTGTTCAGCACGCACATGCAGTCCGGCGGCGGTCCGCGCCCCGAACTGCTGTACCGCGCGCTCGAGCTCCCGCCCGTCGTGGGCATCGCGGGGCTCGCGCTCGCGCTGCTCGGCCTCGTACTCGTGACGATCGGCGAGGGCGCCGCAGGGTTCCTCGAGAGCCCGACGTACGCGCTCGTCAACACCGTCTCCTACACGCGTATCGCCGCGGTCCTGCTCGCGAAGGCGGGGATGGCGTACGTCGTGAACCTGCTGGTGTTCGGCGCGTACGAAGTCGACCTGACGACCGAGGCGGCTCAGGCCCACGGGTACGAGCCGTACACCGCGGACTACCTGTTCGGGCTGTTCCCGACAGAGATCCAGCACGAGACCCACTTCATGCTGTTCAGTGGGCCGGGGAGCCACCAGGCCGAGTACTACTCGGTCGTGTTCGACGGCCTCATCCACATGGGCTGGGGCGGCGTGCTCGCTGGCGTGGTCGTGCTCGTGCTCGGCCACATGCTCGTGCTCGGACTCGGCGTCACATCCGCCGGCTTACAGGCTCTACGCCTGGAATACGTCGAGTTCTTTAACAAGTTTTATGAAGGCGGTGGCGAGAAGTACAACCCGTTCGGTTACCAGCGAAACTACACCACTGAGGACTAAGTAAAATGTTCGACACACTCGCAGAAGTCGCAACCGTCGCAGCACAGTCCGGGGGCAGCAGCCCCGCAATCACCCCGAAGTCCGCCGCCGCTCTCGCGGTCGGTCTCGCAGCCCTCGCCGCCGGGTACGCCGAGCGCGGCATCGGTAGCGCCGCAGTCGGCGCCATCGCGGAAGACCAGGACCTCTTCGGTACGGGCCTCATCCTGACGGTCCTCCCGGAGACGCTGGTCATTCTCGCGCTGGTCGTCGTGTTCGTCGTGCCGTCCGCATTCTAACAACCGTCCCCCCTCTCCATCTATGAGCCTGGAAACAGTAGTTGAGGACATTCGAGACGAGGCCCGCGAGCGCGCGAAGGAGATTCGGAACGACGCCGAATCCCGCGCCGACGACATCGTCGCGGAGGCGAAAGCCGACGCCGACGACATCGTCGCAGAGGCCGAAGCGGAGGCCGAGCGCGAAATCGAGCGCGAGCGCGAGCAGCGCGTCTCCAGCGCGAAACTCGAGGCCAAGCAGATGCGCCTCGAAGCGCGCCGGGACGCCCTCGCGGACGTCCGCGAGCTCGCCGAGGAGGAGATCGCCGACATCGACGGCGACGACCGCGAGGAACTCACTCGCGCGCTCCTCGACGCCGCGGCCGACGAGTTCGACGCCGACGCGGACGTCAGCGTCTACGGCCGCAGCGACGACGAGGCCCTCATCTCGGACATCCTCGACGATTACGACGGCTTCGAGTACGCCGGCGAGTACGACTGTCTCGGCGGCGTCGTTGTCGAGAGCGAGACGTCCCGGGTCCGCGTGAACAACACGTTCGACTCGGTCATCGACGACGTCTGGGAGAACAACCTGAAGGAAATCAGCGCACGCCTCTTCGACGAGGAGCGATGAGCGTGTACGGGTCGGCAAACTACGAGTACGTGGTCGCCCGCGTCCGCCACCGCCGAGCCAGCCTGTTCAGCGACGACGAGTACCGGAAGCTGCTCCGCATGGGCACGGGCGAGATCGCCCGGTTCATGGAGGAGACCCAGTACGAGGACGCGGTGAACGCGCTGGGCTCCCGGTTCAGCGGCGTCGACCTCATCGAGCACGCGCTCAACGAGACGCTCGCCGACGACTTCCAGGACCTGCTGCGGTACAGCGAGGGCCGGCTCTACGAGCAGGTCGCTCGCTACCTCCGCAAGTTCGACGCCTGGAACGTCAAGACGGTGCTGCGCGGGCGCTACTCGGAGGCGACCGACGCGGAGATCCGCACCGACCTCATCGAGGCCGGCGAGTTCGACGCGGACTTCCTCGACCGCCTGGTCGCGGCCGAATCCATCGAGGCCGTCGTCGACCTGCTCGACGACACGCTCTTCGGTACGTATCTCGAAGGCGCGTACGAGGCCTACGAGGAGTCCGGGACGCTCGTCCCGCTGGAGAACGCCATCGACCGAGCGTACTACGAGAACCTCGTACCCGACGCCTCCGCCCGCGGCGAGGCGGCGGCGCTGTACCGCGAGTTCCTGGAGGCCGAGATCGACTTCCGGAACGCGCGGAACGCGCTGCGGCTGGCGCGGTCGGGCGCCGACGTCGACCCGGCGGAGTACTTCATCGAGGGCGGCGCGCTGTTCGACCGGAAGGAGATCAGCCAGCTCGCCGCGGACCGCTCGGCGCTCGTCGGCCACATCCGAGACAGCCGGTACGGCGACGAGCTCTCGCGGGCGCTGGACGAACTGGAGGAGGCGGACAGCCTCATCGGCTTCGAGCACGCCCTCGACCGGGCGCTGCTGGAGTACTCCGACCACCTCTCGTACGTCTACCCGCTGTCGGTCTGCCCGGTGCTGGCGTACGTGCTCGCGAAGGAACGGGAAGTGGACAACATTCGCGCCATCGCTCGCGGCCGCGAGGCCGGTCTGAGCGAGGACGAAATCGAGGAGGAGCTCGTCATCCTATGAGCCAGGAAATCGCAGTGGTCGGCAGCCCGGAGTTCACGACCGGGTTCCGGCTCGCGGGCGTCCGGAAGTTCGAGAACGTCCCGCAGGACGAGAAAGACGAGGAACTCGACGACGCGGTCGAGTCGGTGCTCGAGGACGACGACGTCGGCATCGCGGTGATGCACGACGACGACCTCGACGCGCTCTCCCGACAGGTGCGCGAGGAAGTCGAGACGAGCGTAGAGCCGACGTTCGTGACCATCGGCGGCGGCGCCGCCGGCGGGAGCGGACTGCGCGACCAGATCAAGCGAGCCATCGGCATCGACCTGATGGCCGAGGAAGACTAATCAACGAATGAGTCAAGCAGAAGAAATCACGGACTCCGGCGTAATCGAGAGCGTGAGCGGTCCGGTCGTGACCGCCACGGACCTCGACGCCCAGATGAACGACGTCGTCTACGTCGGCGACGAAGGGCTGATGGGCGAGGTCATCGAAATCGAAGACGAGGTAACAACCATCCAGGTCTACGAGGAGACCTCGGGCGTCAGCCCGGGCGGCCCCGTGGACAACACGGGCGAACCCCTCACGGTCGACCTGGGGCCCGGCATGCTGGACTCCATCTACGACGGCGTCCAGCGCCCGCTGGACGTCCTCCAAGGCGAGATGGGGGCGTTCCTCGACCGCGGCGTCGACGCGCCCGGCATCGACCTCGAGAAGGAGTGGGAGTTCACCCCCGTCGTCGAGGAGGGCGACTACGTCGAGGCGGGTGACGTCCTCGGCACCGTCGACGAGACGATCAGCATCGAGCACAAGGTGCTCGTCCCGCCGCGCAGCGACGGCGGTGAAGTCGTCGACGTCGAGGACGGCTCGTACACGGTCGACGAGCCCATCGTCACGCTCGACAGCGGCGAGGAGATCACGATGCACCAGGAGTGGCCGGTCCGCCGCGCGCGTCCGACCGAGGACAAGCACACGCCGCGGACGCCGCTCGTCACCGGCCAGCGCATCCAGGACGGCCTGTTCCCGCTCGCGAAGGGCGGGACGGCCGCGATTCCGGGGCCGTTCGGCTCCGGGAAGACGGTCACCCAGCAGCAGCTCGCGAAGTGGTCCGACGCGGACATCGTCGTCTACATCGGCTGCGGCGAGCGCGGCAACGAGATGACCGAGGTCATCGAGGACTTCCCGGAGCTGGAGGACCCTCAGACCGGGAACCCGCTGATGGCCCGCACCTGCCTCATCGCGAACACGTCGAACATGCCGGTCGCGGCCCGCGAGTCCTGCATCTACACGGGCATCACCATCGCGGAGTACTACCGCGACATGGGCTACGACGTCGCGCTGATGGCGGACTCCACCTCGCGGTGGGCCGAGGCGATGCGCGAGATCTCCTCGCGGCTGGAGGAGATGCCGGGCGAGGAGGGGTACCCCGCGTACCTCGCCGCCCGCCTCGCGCAGTTCTACGAGCGCGCGGGCCTCTACACCACCCTCAACGACGAGGAGGGGTCGGTGTCCGTGGTCGGCGCGGTCAGCCCGCCGGGCGGCGACTTCTCGGAGCCGGTCACCCAGAACACGCTGCGCATCGTGAAGACGTTCTGGGCGCTGGACGCGGACCTCGCCGAGCGCCGTCACTTCCCCGCGATCAACTGGAACGAGTCGTACTCGCTGTACAAGGACCAGCTCGACGACTGGTGGCGCGAGAACGTCTCCGAGGATTTCCCGGAGGTCCGGCAGTGGGCCGTCGACGTCCTCGACGAGGAGACCGAACTGCAGGAGATCGTCCAGCTCGTCGGGAAGGACGCCCTCCCCGACGACCAGCAGCTCACCCTCGAGGTGGCGCGCTACCTCCGCGAGGCGTGGCTCCAGCAGAACGCGCTCCACGACGTCGACACGAACTGTGAGCCCGAGAAGACGTACAAGATGCTCACGGCCATCCAGACGTTCAACGACGAGGCCTTCGAGGCGCTCGAGGCCGGCGTCCCGGTCGACGAGATTCAGAACGTCGACGCGGCGCCGCGCCTGAACCGGATGGGCGTCCAGGAGGACTGGGAGGAGTACATCGAGGAACTGAAAGACGACCTCACCGAGCAACTACGGGACCTCTACTAATGAAAGAGTACAAGACAATCACCGAAGTCAGCGGCCCGCTGGTGTACGTCGACATCGACGAGCCGGTGGCCTACGACGAGATGGTGGAAATCGAGACGCCCGACGGCGAAGTCAAGCGCGGTCAGGTGCTCGAATCCAGCGACAAGTTCGTGGCCATCCAGGTGTTCGAGGGCACCGAGGGCATCGGACAGGACGCCTCGGTGCGGTTCCTCGGCGAAACCCTGAAGATGCCCGTGACCGAGGACCTCCTCGGTCGCGTGCTCGACGGCTCCGGCGAGCCCATCGACGGCGGCCCCGACATCGTCCCCGAAGAACGGCTGGACATCGTCGGCGAAGCGATCAACCCGCACGCCCGCGAGTACCCCGAGGAGTTCATCCAGACGGGGGTTTCGGCCATCGACGGCATGAACACGCTCGTACGCGGCCAGAAGCTCCCGATCTTCTCGGCGTCCGGGCTGCCCCACAGCGACCTCGCGCTCCAGATCGCCCGGCAGGCCTCCGTCCCGGAGGAAGAGGAGGGCGACGGCGAGGACAGCGAGTTCGCTGTCGTCTTCGGCGCGATGGGCATCACGGCCGAGGAGGCCAACGAGTTCATGGACGACTTCGAGCGCACGGGCGCGCTCGAACGCAGCGTCGTCTTCATGAACCTCGCGGACGACCCCGCCGTCGAGCGGACGGTCACGCCGCGGATGGCGCTGACGACCGCGGAGTACCTCGCCTTCGAGAAGGACTACCACGTCCTCGTCATCCTGACGGACATGACGAACTACTGCGAGGCGCTCCGCGAGATCGGCGCGGCACGCGAAGAGGTGCCGGGTCGCCGCGGGTACCCCGGGTACATGTACACGGACCTGGCGCAGCTCTACGAGCGCGCCGGCCGCATCGAGGGCCGGGAGGGTTCGGTCACTCAGATTCCCATCCTGACGATGCCGGGCGACGACGACACCCACCCGATTCCGGACCTCACGGGGTACATCACCGAGGGCCAGATCATGATGGACCGCGACCTGAACAGCCAGGGCGTCACGCCGCCCGTGAACGTCCTCCCGAGCCTGAGCCGGCTGATGGACGACGGCATCGGCGAGGGCCTCACGCGCGAGGACCACGGCGACATCTCCGACCAGCTGTACGCGGCGTACGCGGAAGGTGAGGACCTCCGCGACCTCGTGAACATCGTCGGTCGCGAGGCGCTCAGCGACCGCGACAACCTCTACCTCGACTTCGCGGACCGCTTCGAGGACGAGTTCGTCGACCAGGGCTTCGACACGAACCGCAGCGTGGAGGAGACCCTGGACCTCGGCTGGGAACTGCTCAGCCTGTTCCCGAAGGACGAGCTCAACCGCGTCGACGAGGAGCTCATCGAGCAGTACTACGTCGAGGACGAGTCCGAGGCCGAAGAGGCCGCGGCCGCGGACTGACGGCTCGACGCGGCGGTGCCGACCACGACCCGATTTTTCGAACGTGACGCACGCCGGCAGCCACGCGTGCGCGCACGAGACAACGCGAGGGGGGCTTGATGGCGACGTACCTCCAGTTCCTCGCGGTGGCCGTCGCACCGCCGTTGCTCGTCCTCGCCGCGCTACGGGCCCGTGACCGTCACGAGGACTGGTGGTCGCTGGCGGGCGTCGGCGTCTTGCTCGTGCTCGCGCTGGCGTACACGACCCCGTGGGACAACTACCTCGTGAGCCGGGGGGTCTGGACGTACGGCACGGGGACGGTGCTCGCGCGGCTGTGGCTCGCGCCCGTCGAGGAGTACGCGTTCGTCGCGGGCCAGACCGTCGTGACCGGGCTATGGGTCCAACGGGTGGCCGGTCCAGCCACTCCCGAGTTCCTGTCGTCGAAGCGCGACGTCGCCGCCGGCGTCGTCGGGGGCCTCGCCGTCACCGGCGCCGGACTCGCGTGCCTCGGGACGGCGGACACGTTCTACCTCGGCGCCATCCTCGCGTGGGCTGGCCCCGTGCTGGCGATGCAGTGGGGCGTCGGCTGGCGGTACCTCGCCGAGCGACCCCGCGTCGTCGCCGCGGGCGCGGGCGTGCCGACGCTGTACTTCTCGGTCGCCGACCGGTTCGCGCTCGCCGACGGCATCTGGACGCTCTCCCCCGAGTACACGACGGGGATCGCCGTCGCCGGCCTCCCCGTCGAAGAGGGCGCATTCTTCCTCGTGACCAACCTCTTCGTCGTGCAGGGGCTGGTGCTGTTCGACTGGGTGGTCGCGCGGTGGGAGTGACTCTCGACAGCTCGGTGCGAGACACGCTCACGGGGCCGACGCTCGCCGCCGGCTGGGTCGCGCTGTTCGTCGCGGCGCTGCCAGCGCTCGCGGGCGTCGAGCTATCGACGACCGTGCGGTACGCGCCGCTGGTCGCGAGCGTCGTCGTCTTCGGCCTGCCACACGGTGCCATCGACTACGTCGCGCTGCCGCGAGCGGTCGCGGGCCGCGTGACCGGGCGCTGGCTCGCCGCCGTCGGCGCGCTCTACCTCGTGCTCGGCGCCGCCTACGCGGCCGCGTGGTTCGCCGTCCCGGTCGCCGCGGCGTTCGCGTTCGTCGGCCTGACGTGGCTCCACTGGGGCCAGGGCGACGTCTACCCGCTGGCCGTGCTGTTGGACGCCGACTACCTCGACTCGCCGGCGCGGCGCGCGACGACCGGCCTCGTTCGCGGCGGCCTGCCGATGCTCGTACCGCTGCTCGGGAACCCGGAGACGTACCGGGAGGTGGTGGCGGCGTTCGCCGCGCCGTTCGGCGGCAGCGTCGGCGACCTCTGGCTGTTCGCGCCGGACGCGCGGCTCGCGCTCGGCGCCGGGTTCGCCGTCCTGACCGCGGGGACGCTGGCCGCGAACCGCCTCGCGACCGCGGAGTCGCCACCGACCGCGTGGCGAGTCGACGCCGCCGAGACCGTCGGCCTGTGGGCGTTCTTCCTCGCCGTCCCGCCGGTGTTCGCGGTGGGCGTCTACTTCTGTTTCTGGCACGCGGTCCGCCACGTCGCGCGCGCGGTCGCGGTCCACGACGGGTCGCGGGCGGCGCTGGCGGCCGGCGACCTGCGGGCGCCACTTCGCCGGTTCGGACGCGAGGCCGCGCCGCTGACCGCCGCCGCGCTGCTGCTGCTCGGCGGGCTCTACCTCGCCGTGCCGAACCCGCCGACCACGCTGTCGGGCGGCGCCGCGCTGTACCTCGTGTTCATCGCCGTGTTGACGCTGCCGCACGTCGCCGTGGTGGCGTGGATGGACCGCGCGCAAGGGCTCCTGTAGCGCTCCCGGCGGCAGCGACTGAAAACGTTTACCACCCTGCGCGGACAACCCACGACCAAGAGAACAGATGGCCCAGGACATCAAACCGACCCGGAAGAACCTCATGGAGATCGAGGACCGCATCGAACTCTCCGAGCGGGGCCACGACACGCTCGAACAGAAGCGCGACGGCCTCATCATGGAGTTCATGGACATCTTCGACCAGGCCCAGGACGTCCGCGAGGACGTCGAGGCCAACTACCAGACCGCCCAGAAGAAGATCAACATGGCGCGCGCGATGGAGGGCGACATGTCGGTCCGAGGTGCGGCCGCGGCGCTCGAAGAGCACCCCGAGATCACGGTGGAGTCCCGGAACATCATGGGCGTCGTCGTCCCCGAGATCGAATCCTCGAAGGTCCGCAAGAGCCTCGACGAGCGCGGCTACGGCATCCTCGGCACGAGCGCGCGCATCGACGAGGCCGCCGAGGCCTACGAGGACCTGCTGGAGACCATCGTGCTCGCGGCGGAAGTCGAGACCGCGATGAAGAAGATGCTCACGGAGATCGAGACCACCAAGCGCCGCGTGAACGCCCTGGAGTTCAAGCTCCTCCCCGAGCTCTACGAGGGCCAGGAGTACATCGAGCAGAAGCTCGAGGAGCAGGAGCGCGAGGAGATCTTCCGCATGAAGAAGGTCAAGGCGAAAAAAGAGGAGGAGGAAGACGAGGAGCGGGAAGCCGAGCAGGCACGCGAGGAAGCGCTCGCCGACTGATCTCTGCGGTCTCTCGTTTCCGTCCGCGCCGGCTAAGTACCGCCCGCGCGACGTCGAGGTATGAGCTGTCCGAACTGCGGCGGCGAGGAACTACAATTCCCGATTCCGGAAGCCGTCGCCGAGTACTTGCCCGACGACCGGCCGGCCGCGACGCTGTGCACGAACTGCCTCGCGGTGGCGCCGGCCGACGACGTACCCGACGAGTACCCGGATTTTACGCGCGTCAGCGACGCGTTCCCCGCGGACGGCGAGACGGGCGCCGGGCTCGCGTGCCTGCTCGCGCTGCTCGACCGGCTGGTCGTCCACCGCGAGGACGCCGAACGGGTCGCGACGGAGGCCGAGCGGCGCGGCGTCGACGTCCTGCTCTTCCTCGACAGGCTCGCCGGCGACTCGGGACTGGACCCCCAGCTCGACGTCGAGCGGCGTCGGCGCCAGCTCGAACAGCTCATCTGAGGTGGAAGCGCGCGACCACCGGCAGCGACGGCGTGCCGCAAGCGTTTAGCCCGCTGGTCAGTAATCACCTGTATGGCCGACTGTCCACTCGCCGACGAATGCCCCAGTTTCCAGGAGCAGATCGAGGGAATGGGGTGCCAGCACTACGGCGACCGCGGGGGGATGGAGTGGTGCAACCACTACAGCCAGCCCATCGAGGACCTGAAGACCGCGCCCGTGGTGCCCGGCCAGGAGGTCGTCCTCGAGGTCGACGACATGCACGAGAGCGGCGCCGGCGTCGGGCGGCAGGAGGAGAGCGGCTTCATCGTGATGGTCGACGGCGTGCTGCCGCCGGCCCGCGTGAAGGCCGAGGTGACGAAGGTGAAGCCGAACTACGCGCGCGCCGACCTCGTCGAGAAGCTCCCCGACGAGCCCGACGACGAGGAAGCGGACGCCGACGGCGACGACGAGGCGGCCAGCGAGGCCGACGAAGCCGACGAATCCGACGAGGGCGACAGCGGCGACGGCGGAGCGGACCGCGAGCGCCTCGGCAGCCGCGAGAACTTCTGGGGTAGCTAGCGGAACTCCTCGACCGCGAGGTGGTCGGTGAGGCGGACAGTCCCGTCGACGAGCACCGGAATTCCGGTGTCTCCGAAGAACGCTTCCAGTGCCGACTGCGGGAGTGTCGTCTCCCGCACGGACGCGTCGTGGACGTCCGTGGAGGTGTCCGTGTGTGCGTACGCCGTCATTCCACCCACGCCGCCCTTCCCGTGCGGGTAGTGACGGATAGACATCGGCCACGCCCCGGACGCCGCGTCGATGGCGTCGGTGTCGAACACGTGGAGGACGGAGATGTTGGAGTAGCTGCGTCGGACGCCGCTCCGTCCGTCGCCCAGAATGGTGTACCTGTCGGCCGGCGTGCCCGCGAGCTCGAGGGCGTCCAGAATCCCGTACAGCGGGAACCCCGCGCTGAGGAGGACGGCAGCCATCTCGCCAACCGACCGCGCGTCACCGTCGGCGACGTCGTCGACCGTGGCGATGCCGCCGGCGGCGCCGGCGGTCAACAGCGCCCGGCCCTGCTCGTAGGACCGACAGCCGTTCAGGAAGAACGCCTGCACCCCCGTCCTCGCTAACGTGCGGGTGTCCAGGGTCCCGTCCGGACACACCATTCCGGAGTCCGTGACGTGCCCCACGAAGTGGAAGTAGTCGACGTCCTCGTACAGCGCCTCCCGGAGTTCCGTCGTGGAGAGGTCCCGGGACACCCGCACGTTCGTCTCCTGGTAGGGGTGGGAGTCGAACAGGGAGACGTCGCCCCGCTGGAGCCGAGCGTCGTTGAACACGACGTGGACGTCGAGGGGGTCGTCCGCCGGCGCCGAGATGTCCCGGCGGAACGACCCCACCGTCGGGTTCGCCGCGCGGACCGCGTGCCCGGGCGCGACCCACGCGTGGCCGGGCGTTCCGGCGTCCTCGGGGACGACGACCGAGCGCATCGTGGGTGACGTCTCGCTCGCGGACCGCGCGAGCGCGCTGTCCGCTGACTGGAGGGCGTTCGGCGACGGCGAGAGGTCGACTGCCGACGCCCGCTGTGGCGGACTCCGCACCAGCGCCAGGTCGTCGAGTAGATACGGCAGTGCCGGCGCGTACGTCGGGTCTGCCGCGACGTCGGCGGTGTAGTGCCAATCGAGTAACCCCTCCGTCGCCGACCGCGGCACGTCGAGGTACTCGGCGGTCCGGTCGCCCAGCGGCAGTTCGAACAGCCGCTCGTAGTCCAGTGTAACTCGGTCTTCGAGTTCGTCGACGGTCGCCGTCCGGAACGGATAGACGCCCGCCGTTCGTACCGCACAGTCCAGCGCGAACACGTGCTCCAGCACGGAGCGAACGTCGCCAGCGAGGTCCGTCGTGTCGAACTCGTACGTCTCGCCGGCCGCCACCAGCCGCGGACGGCCACCGGGTTCGACGGTGGCGCCGAGGTAGTACGCCAGCGGCGCCACCGTGTAAATCGCGCCGTACTCCGGCGGCACCTCGATACGAACACCCGTCTCCGGCGGACTGACCTCCTCGGGAATGTAGAGCTCGCCGCCGCGCTCGATGGCGGGCGGATGCCCCCGCAGCGTCGGCCACGACCGGTCCGGCGACTGGGTCTTCAGCGCCGAACCCATCGTCGACACCGCCCGCATCAGATCCCGGGGGTCGTCCGTCGTCGTCACCGTCCCCGCCGGCGTCTCGTGGAACGAGCGCACGCCGAGAACCATCCGCGTCGGCGTCTCCGTACGGAGCGCCGTTCGACCGTTCCGGGTGCGCACGGTCGGCGTAGCGTCCTCGACGCGCACGTACAGTTTCCCGCCCGGCGGCGAGAAGTCCACCTCGTACGTCCCCCGCGGGAGGCGTTCTACCGACTCATCGGACTCGGCACGGTGGACGACCTCGCCGTCCTGCCAGAACACCGCGGCGACGAACACCGGCGCGTGGAGTTCCCTCGCCTCGACGGCGAACGCGGCGTCGACGGGCATCGTGAACACGTCGGTCGACGCCGGGGTCGGGTCGACCGCGCGGTCCGTCCGGAGCGGGAACTGCTCGCCTTCGGCGGTGTCGCGGACGCGGACACCGTCGTCCTCGTCGAGCGCGTCGACGTGAATCGTCACGTTTCGCGACTCCTGCCGACAGTCGGCCTCCAGCCCATACTGGGTGCTGGGGTGTTTCGAGTAAAAACATTCTGTCCGTGGTGGGGCCCAGTCATTCGAAGTCCTCCAGCGTCAGGTTCGACGTGTACCGGAGGTCGCCGTCGAGCAGAATGGGTGCCGGGGACGCGTCAAGCAGCTGTTCGAGCGCCGCGAGCGGGATTGAATTACGACGAACGCCACCGTTAGCGACGACTCCATCGACGGTGGGGTACGTGGGAACGACGAAGGTACCCATCCCGTTCTCGCCGTAGGGATACCGCTGGATGCTCACCGGGACGGTGTCGGAATCAGCGCCGAACTCGTCCGTATCGAAGGCGTACATCGACGGGGTTCCACTGGGGTTCCGACGGAACGCGAGCGTCCCGCTGCCGAGAATCGAGTAGCGCTCCGCGGGCGTGCCGGTACGGTCGAGTACGTCCAGAACCGCGTACAGCGGGAACCCGCTGTCCAGGAGCAGCGAGATGTCGTGCCCGACTCGGCCCGCTACGTCGTCGGCGACGTCGTCGACCGTGACGACACCACCGACGCTTCCCGCCGTCAACAGCGCGCGGCCCTGCTCGTAGGACCGGCAGCCGTTCAGGAAGAACGCCTTCACGCCAGTCCGAGCGAGCGTCCGCGTGTCCAGTGTCCCGTCCGGGCACACCATTCCTGAATCGGTAACGTGCCCCACGAAGTGGAGGAAGTCCGTCTCCGCATACAGCGCCTCCCGAAGCTCCGCCGTCGAGAGGTCGCGGGACACCCGCACGTCCGTCTCCGCGGTCTGGTGGGTATCGTAGGCGGTCTCGTCGCCGGCCTCGAGGCGTGCATCGTTGTAGACGACGTGCACGTCCAGTGGGTCGTCGCCCTGCGGCCAGTCGAGGCCGCGCCGGAACGACCCCACCGTCGGGTTCGCCGCGCTCGGGGAGAAGTCGCCGGCGACCCACGCGTGGCCGGGCGTCCCGGTGTCCGCCGGAACGACCCCGGAGAGCGGGTCCGCCGTAGCACTGGCGACCGACCGAGCGAGCGCGTCGTCGGTCCGCGGTTCCAGCGCGTTCGGTGACGGCGTCAGGTCGACCTCGGAAGCGCGCTGGGGCGGGCTCCGTACCAGCGCCATCTCGTCCAGCAGGTACGGGAGCGCCGGCGCGTACGACGGCGCCGCGGCCACGTCGGCGGTGTAGTGCCAGTCGAGCAAGCCCTCCGTCGCCGACCGCGGAATCTCGAGGTACTCGGCGGTCCGGTCGTCCAGCGGCAGCTCGAACAGCCGCTCGTAGTCCAACGTCACGCGCTCCGCCAGCCCGTCGGACGCCGCGGTTTCGAACGGGTAGATGCCCGCTGTCCGCACGACGCAGTCGAGGGTGAACACGTGCTCCAGCACGGACCGGACGTCGCCAGCGAGATCCGCGGTGTCGAACTCGTACGTCCCGCCGGCCGCGACCAGTCGCGGGTGGCCACCGGGTTCGACGGTGGCGCCGAGGTAGTACGCCAGCGGCGCCACCGTGTAGATCGCGCCGTACTCCGGCGGCACCTCGACGGTCACGCCCGTCTCCGGCGGACTGACTTCCTCGGGAATGGAGAGTTCGTCGCCGCGCTCGATGGCCGGCGGGTGCCCCCGCAGCGTCGGCCACGACCGGTCCGGCGACTGGGTCTTCAGCGCCGAACCCATCGTCGACACCGCCCGCATCAAGTCCCGCGGGTCGTCCGTCGTCGTCACCGTGGCGGCTGGCGTCTCGTGGAACGAGCGCACGCCGACGACAACCCGGCTCGCACCGCCGAAGTCGAGGTAGGTGTGGTCGCCGGTGTACTCGGCAGTCGGCGCACCGCCTTCGACGCGCACGTAGAGCTTCGCGGCGGGCGGCGAGAAGTCGATTTCGTACGTTCCGGCGGGTAGCTGCGGGGAGTCGTCGGGGGACGCGCGATCGACGACCTCGCCGTCCCGCCAGAACACCGCAGTCGTGATCACCGGCGCGTGGAGTTCGCCCGCGTCGATGGCGAACGCGGCATCGACGGGCATCGTAAACCCCTCCGTGCTCGCGGGTTCGGGGTTCGGCTCGCGGTCCGTGCGGAGCGCTACCGCTTCGCCTTCGGAAGTGTCGCGAACACGAATTCCGCGTTCGTCGTCGAGCGCGTCGACGCGAATCGTCACGCCCGACGACCCCGGCCCGCGGCCGGCCCTCGATTCATTGGTGGCAGAACGTTTCCGGTGCGTAAAAGCGTTCGGGGGTCGTCCACGGGGTTTTTGCGTTCCCCCGGCGTCGTCGGACGTATGGACGGGGAGGTTCCGGACGCCGACGAGGTGCTGGCGAGCGCGGGCTTCGACGCCGACGAGAGCGTGCTGACGCGGCGGCAGGCGGAGGTGCTGGCGCTCCGCGAGCGCGGCGCCGCCCAGGCCGACATCGCCGACCAGCTCGGGACCTCGCGCGCGAACATCTCGAAGGTGGAGGCGAGCGCGCGCGAGAACGTCGCGAAGGCCCGCGAGACGGTGGCGTTCGCGGCGGCGCTGCAGGCGCCCGTGCGCGTGGAAATCGACGCCGGCGCGGACCTCTACGACGTGCCGGACATGGTGTACGCGGCCTGCGACGACGCGAACGTGAAGGTGTCGCTGTCCGCGCCCGAAGTGATGAAACGCGTCAGCGACGCGGCGGGGTCGGCGGTGCGGGGCCGCGGCGTCCACGCGCCGCTGCTCGTCTCCGTGACCAGCGACGGCGACCTCCAGGTGCGAGAAGGCGACAGCTAACTCAGAACAGTTCGTCCTCGCGGAGTTCGGCGACGACTTCGCGGACGCGCTGAGCCTCGTCGGTGGGGACGACGAGCACGCGGTCGTCGAAGGCGGCGACGACGAGGTCGTCGGCGCCGACCACGGAGACGTGCTTGTCGTCGCTGGCGAGGACGTTCCCGGAGGCGTCGACTGCGAGGGAGTCGCCGAGCGTGGCGTTCTCTCCGTCGGCGAGCCGCAACAGCGCGTCCCACGCGCCGACGTCGTCCCACTCGAAGTCCGCGGGCACGACCCTGACGTCCGCCGCGCGCTCTAAGACCGCGTAGTCGACGCTCACCGGCTCGGTTTCCTCGAACGCGCCGTCGACGTCGCCCCCGGTTTCGAGTGCGTCGACGAGTGGTTCGAGCGGGCCGTCGCGGGCGGCGGCGAGGAACGCGTCGGGCGCCCACGCGAACATCCCCGCGTTCCAGAAACAGCCCGCGTCGAGGAGCTCCGCGGCGGTTTCCTCGTCGGGTTTCTCGCGGAACTGCGCGACCTCGTAGTGGTCGCCGCGGTCGTCGCCGGGCTGGATGTAGCCGTAGCCGGTGGCGGGCCTGTCGGGTTCGACGCCGAGCGTGACGAGCGCGTCCGTGCGCGCGGCCACGTCGGCGGCGGTTTCGGCTGTCGCGCGGAACCCGTCGCCGACGACGTGGTCGCTGGGCAGGCAGAGCAGGACGGCGTCGGGATAACGCTCGCGAATGTCGCTGGCGGCGTACGCGAGCGCCGGCCCGGTGTCGCGGCCCGCTGGCTCGACGAGGACGGACGCCTCGGGAACGATATCGCGGACGCGGTCGGCGTACGACTCGCGGGTGACGACGAACAGCTCGTCGGCGAAGCCGGCGCGGTCGGCGGTCCGGCGGAGGAGGCTGCGGTCGTCGTCGCCGAGCGCGAGGAACTGCTTCGGGCGGTGGCTACGGCTTGCCGGGTAGAGCCGCGTTCCCGTACCGCCTGCGAGCAGGACAGCGGCAGTGGTCACCACGTGGAACCACCGGCGGTCGCGAGCGTCGAGGAACGCGCGTCGGGCGAGCAGTGCATCGACTCGGGCTTGCACGCCTCGCGTTATAGGCCTGCGGGGCCGGATTGTGCCGACCGCGGGGCTTACCGTCCGGGGGCGCGTCCGGGCAGACGTGTTCGACGCGGGGTTCGCGGCGTTCGTGCTCGCTGCGGGCGCGCTCGTGCTCGCGCCGGGCCCGGACACCGTGCTGGTGCTGTCGGCGGGCGCGGCGGGCGGCCAGCGAGCGGGCGCGCTCGCGGCGCTCGGCGTCAGTACGGGCGTGCTCGTCCACACGGGACTCGTGGCGGTCGGCGTGGCCGCGCTGCTGGCCGCGTCGCCGGCGGCGTTCGCCGCACTGAAGCTCTGTGGCGGCGCGTACCTCTGCTGGCTGGGCGCGCGGACGCTCGCTGGCGGCGGCAGTCTCGGCGGTGAAAGTGAAGTGTCGCGGCCGTACGTCACGGGCGTGACGACGAACGTCCTGAACCCGAAGGTAGCGGTGTTCTTCCTCGCCTTTCTCCCGCAGTTCGTGGACGGCGGCGCGGCCACGAACGTGCCGGTGCTCGGCGCGACGTACGCCGTGCTCACCGCGGCCTACCTCGGCGCCGTCGGCGCGACCGCGGGCCGGGCGCGGTCGCTGTTCGACGACCACGCCACAGCGCTCCGAGTGCTGTCCGGAGCGGCCCTGCTCGCGCTCGGCCTCGGGGTGCTCGCGGAGGCCGCAGCGACCACTTTCACCCCGGTGGCGACAATTTAAATACCGTAGCGAACCAACGTCGATACGTCTCCCACCGAAAACACGCGGAGACGAATACGACCATGAGCGACCTTTCAGACACCGCTACGGAGATCCACGACGAGTTCTCCGAGCACGTCGACGCGACCGTCGACGACGTAGAAGAACGGCTACAGAAACTGGTCTCCGAGTACAAAGTCCCGCTCGACGAGGCGCGGCGCTCGGTCGAGAACCACTACCTCGACGAGGCCGGCCTCGACCGCGACGACCTCGCGGGCGGCGGCGGCAACGAGACCGTCCAGGTGGAGGACGTCGACGAACCCGAGCAGTGGGTCGACCTCACTGCGAAGGTCGTCGAACTCTGGGAGCCGCGCTCGGACTCCGTCGGGCAGGTCGGCCTGCTCGGCGACCCGACCGGCACGATCAAGTTCACGAAGTGGGCCAAATCCGACCTCCAGGACCTCCAGGAGGGTCAGACCTACCGCCTCGGGAACGTCGTCACCGACGAGTACCAGGGCCGGTACTCCGTGAAGCTCAACCGCACGACCTCGATCCAGGAGGTCGACGAGGACTTCGACGTCGGCGACAACGAAGACGTTGTCGAGGGCGCGCTCGTGGACATCCAGTCCGGGAGCGGGCTCATCAAGCGCTGCCCCGAGGAGGACTGCACGCGCGTCCTCCAGAACGGCCGCTGCAACGAGCACGGCGAGGTGGAGGGCGAGTTCGACCTCCGCATCAAGGGCGTGCTCGACGACGGCCGGGACGTCCACGAGGTCATCTTCGACGAGGAAGCCACCGAGGCGCTGACCGGCATCGGTCTCGAGGAGGCCAAGCAGATGGCCAAGGACGCCCTCGACACGACCGTCGTCGCCGACGAGATGCGCGAGACGGTCCTCGGGAGCTACTACCGCGTGACCGGCCCGACGTTCGGCCGGTACGTGCTCGCCAACGACACCGAACAGCTCGACGAACCCGCGGACCCGGAAGCCGTCCTCATCAAAGCGAGGTCGATGTGAAATGAGCAACGCACCCACTCGCGAGGTCGCGCGACGCGCCTTCGCCGCCGAGTTCAACGACGCCCAGTTCACGTTCAAGGAGTCCGACGACGAGCGCGCGCCGCTGTACGCGCTGCTGCCGACCGGCGAGCGCGCGAACCGCGTGTTCGTCGTCGGCACGCTCACCGAGACCGAGGACATCGGCGAGGATTCCGAGTACTGGCGGGGCCGCGTCGTCGACCCCACCGGGACGTTCTTCGTGTACGCGGGCCAGTACCAGCCGGACGCGGCGTCCGCGCTCCGGGACGCCGAGACGCCACAGTACGTCGCCGTGGTCGGGAAGCCGCGGACCTTCGAGACCGACGACGGGTCCGTGAACGTCTCCCTGCGGCCGGAGTCCATCACGAAGGTCGACGAGGCGACCCGGGACCGCTGGGTCGTCGAGACCGCCGAGCGCACGCTCGAACGCCTCGACGCGTTCGACGACGAAGGCAACGAGTACGCCGAGCGCGCCCGCGCCGAGTACGGCGAGGACGTCTCCGCGTACCGCCGCGCGCTCCTCGAAGCCTTAGAGGACTTCGACACAGAGGCGGACGTGCCGGCGGACGCGTGACCGTCTGACAAACAATTATAGGGCTCGTTTTCTTATCTCCGCTCGAATGGGGAACAAGAACAAGACCATCTCGTTCCGCGTGAACGAGGACACGTTCGACGCGCTCCGGGACATCGCCGAGGAGCGCGACCTCTCGCTGTCCGCGGTGTTCCGGAATTACGTCGACTCGCTGGTCGCCCACGACGGCCAGGTCCGGGTCGTCCCCGAGAACGAGCCCGAGGCTGTCGACGGCGAGGAGTTCCCGCCGAAGGTCGAGGTGTCGAAGAGCTTCGTGCGCGAGCACGAGCGCCTCGAACTGGAGGCCGAGCACCTCCGCGACCAGCTCGAAGAACACAAGCAGTACATCGACCACCTCCGCGAGCAGATCGAGGCCGACGGCGACGTCGAGGAGGTCATCCACCTCGAGGAGCTCGACGGCGACGACGACGAACCCTACCAGCTCGGGTAGCTACCGCGTGAGCTCGCGTTTCTCCCGGCTCGCGCGCTCGGCCTGCTCGCGGCGGCCGTCCACCTCGGCGAGGTCCTCGACGGCTTCGAGCGTGCGGACCGCGTCGTCGAGGAACGAGTAGAGGTCGCCCGGGTAGGCGTACACCATGTAGTCGGCGGTCATCACGTCGACCATCGACTCGGGGTCCAAGCCCTGCGCGCGGAGGTCGAGGAGGTACGCGACGAACTTCCGTTCGGGGTGCCCGCAGTAGGGGTTCGAGTCGCAGCCGCAGTCGAGGAAGTCCTCCGAGAAGTCCAGCACTTTGTCGCGGGTGGCTTCGTCGAGGTCCGAGAGGTCGCCCGTGAAGAGGATGTCCAGGGTCGCGCCGCTGAACGCGCTCTTCGGGAAGCGCGTGTCCAGCTGGGACGCGATCTGCCGGTGGTTCTTCACGTAGATTTTGTCCGTGACGGCCACAGTCACCCGACAGTAGGCGGCTGCCGTGGAAAAGCGTATCGTCCGCGTTCAGGCGGCGAGTTCGTCGAAGAGGTCGGCGACGCGCTCCCGGCTCTCGTCGCGAATCCGCGCGACGTCCTCGGGGGACCTGCCGTCCGGGTCGTCGAGGTCCCAGTCCCGGTTCTCGCCCGCCCAGCCCGCGGGGCAGACATCCTCCGCGGAACAGCCCATCGTGATCACGTAGTCCGCGTCCCGGACCTCCTCGAAGGTGACCTCTCGTGGCGTGCGGTCCGAGAGGTCGAAGCCGGCGTCGGCCATCGCGTCCACGACTTCCTCGTGGACGTGGTCGGCGGGGTCGGTACCACCGGTAACGAGGTCGATTTCGGCTTCGAGTCCGCGGTTCGCGCGCTCGCGCTCGGCGAACGCGTACGCCATCTGTGAGCGGCCGGCGTTCTGCACGCAGACGAACGCGACAGTGGTGGTCACGCGACCACCTCTCGCGGGGCGTGCAGAGCACGTCGCACCGCCGGTGCGACGACGTTCTGCACGCAGACGAACGCGAGGGTCGTCGGTGGCTCAGTCATCGGTAGGCGGGGTGTCGAGGCTGCCGGTGGTGTGGCCGGTCCAGTCGAACTTCCGCTGGAAGTACAGCGCGACGTTCACGAGCGCGAGCAGCACCGGAACCTCGATGAGCGGGCCGACGACGGTGGCGAACGCGACGCCGGAGCCGACGCCGAAGACGGCGACGGCGACGGCGATCGCGAGTTCGAAGTTGTTGCTCGCGGCGGTGAAGCCGATAGCGGTGGTCGTCGAGTAGTCCGCGCCGATGCCCTTCCCCATCCCGAAGCTCACGAGGAACATCACGACGAAGTAGACGGTCAGCGGCACCGCGATGAGGAGGACGTCGCCGGGTGCGGCGACGATGTTGCCGCCCTGCGTCGCGAACATCACGACGACGGTGAACAGCAGCGCGACGAGCGTCAGCGGGTCGATTTTCGGGACGAGCACGTCCTCGTACCACTCCTCGCTGCGGAGCCGCGTGCCGGCGTAGCGCGTGAGGAAGCCCGCCGCGAACGGGATGCCGAGGAAGACGACGATGGCCTCGAACACCTGCGTCGGGGTGACGTCGAACGTCGAGATGCCCGCGACCAGCGTCTCCATGCCGAGCAGCGGCGGCAGGAAGAGGGCGAAGAACCAGACGTAGACGCCGTACGTGAGAATCTGGAAGAGGCTGTTGAACGCGACGAGCCCGGTGACGTACTCGGTGGAGCCCTCCGCGAGTTCGTTCCAGACGAGCACCATCGCGATGCAGCGCGCCATCCCGATGAACACGAGCCCGAGGAAGTACTCGGGACGCGCCGGGAGGCCGGGGACGACGCCGCCGAAGAAGACGACGGCGAGCGCGAACATCAGCGTCGGACCGATGAGCCAGTTCTGCACGAGGCTCAGTCCGAGCACGCGCCAGTTGCTGAAGACGGCGCGGAGCTGCGAGTAGTCGGCCTTCGCGAGCGGCGGGTACATCATCAGGACGAGCCCGATCTCCACGAGGTGGAGGTCCTGGATGGGCCGCGTGACCGACGGCGCGACGTAGCCGAGGCCGACGCCGACCGCCATCGCGCCGAAAATCCAGACGGTGAGGTACTTGTCGAGGAAGTCCATCGAGCGCGGGTCGCCGCAGGCCTCGCAGTCGCAGTTCGGACCGTGCTCGTGGGCGTTACTCATCGGTGCCCCCGCGGTTGGCGGCCGCGAAGAGGTTGTCGGCGAGCGCGGTGGCGTCGTAGTACCGCCAGTTGCCGTCCTTCCGCCGGGTGACGAGCCCGGCGTCGACGAGGTCCGAGAGCGCGTGGCTGACGGCGCTGTCGGAGACGGCGACGAGCGGTTCGAGCTCGCAGACGCAGCGCTCGCCGTCGCTGGCGGCGAGCACGCGCGCGAGCCGGTAGCGGGTGTCGTTGCCGAGCACCGCGAACACGGACTGGGCGTCGTCGTCGAAGGCGTCGTCGGCGAGCGCGCGGAGTTCGCCGAGGCGCCGCTCGACGTCGCCGTCGCAGCACTCGCCGAGTTCGTCGGCGAGCAGCCGCCGCAGCCGGTCGGACGTCTGAGCCATACGCTCTATCTGTACGAGCGTTCAGATAGCTGTTGCGGTCTGAATTCTCGTTCAGATAGAGTCGGGCGGCGGGGAATCGTCGCGTGTCGTAACGTATTTGAATTCCAGTCGGTTAGAGACGGATGCAGTGTCCGGGGTAGGGTAGTGGACTATCCTTCAGCCTTGTGGAGGCTGAGACGCGGGTTCGATTCTCGCCCCTGGACCTTTTCGCGACGAACGAAGTGAGGAGCGTAAAGTCCAGCAGGCGAGAGCGAGCTCTGCCAGTGGCACGCCCGCGCAGCGACCACCGGGAGCGAGCAGGAACCTCTGGCTCCGGTTCGATTCTCGCCCCTGGACCTCTTCACACACCAGAATCGCCCAGCAGACGCTGAACGCGTGCCACACCACGGCAACGACTTTACACGCTCGCCACGGGCGTCCGGTATGGAGCGCAGAGCCCTCCTCGCCGGCCTCGCGGCCGGCACGACGACCGCCCTGGCCGGCTGTACGGACGCCGGGAGCCTGTTCGGCGACCCGGTGCAGGAGACCCGCGATCAGTACTTCGACGTGCCCGACGGCGCGCGGATTCGCGTCGAGAACGAGAACGGCGACGTGGCTGTGACCGGCCGCGATAAGCCGGAGGCGAGCGTCGACGCGACGGTGACGGCGCCGGGGGAGCGCCGCCTCGACGACGTGACCGTGTCGGTGAGCGAGGACGGCGACGAAATCGCAGTGACTGCGGACGTCGACGGGGACGCGAGCAGGGTGAGCGTCGATCTCGACCTGCGCGTCCCCGAGGCCGCCGCGGTGGCGCCCGTACAGATGGAGAACGGCGACGTCGAGGTCCGTGGCGTCTCCGGAGTGGCCGCGGCGCGTTCGGTGAACGGGAACGTGACGGTCCGGGACGCGGGCCCCGTCTCCTCGGTGTCGAGCGCGAACGGTGACGTCGCCGTGGACGTGCCGGCACCGCTCCCCGGCGACGTACTGGTGCGCAGCGAGAACGGCGACGTCGGGGTGGCGCTGTCGGCAGACGTCGACGCGACGCTGGCCGCGCAGACGGAGACGAACTACGTGGAAATCGACGGGCTGGAACTACAGAATCGGAGCGGGGACGACGCGGACGTCACGGGAACGCTCGGTGACGGTACGCACGACGTGACGGTCGAGACGGCGAACGGGGCAGTCGAGATACGGGCACTGGAGTAGTCAGCGAGCGGATTGCCGGCCGCTCGCGCGCAGGTCGGGGTTCTCGCTGACGCCCGTCGACTGGATGATGTCGAAGGCGGTCATGAGGTCCGTGCGGGAGACGAGACCGACCATCTCATCGCGGTCGTCGAGGACGACGAGGCGGCCGACGCCGTGCTCCTGCATGGCGTCGAGAGCGTCCATCGCGTTGCTCGACTGGGAGATGGAGTAGACGTCGTCGGACATCACGTCCTCGACGCGGACGGCGTCGCGCTCGACGGCGTTGACGTCGCGGGCGTCGTCGAGCGTGACCATGCCGACGACGCTGCCCTGGCGCATCACGGGGTAGCCGGTGTGGCGCTCGTCGAGCATGCGCTCCATGAGCGTCGCGACGGAGTCGGTGGCGCCGACGGTGTGGACTTCGGGAGTCATGATGTCGGCGACGCTGACGTCCTGGAACGCGGCGTTCATCACGGTGCGCTGGGCCTCGCTGGACGCGCCGATGTAGATGAAGAAGGCGATGGCGATGAGGATGAGGTTGAACCCGAGGATGCCGAGGATGCCGAGCACGACGGCGAACAGCTTCCCGACCTCGGCGGCGATCTGGGTGGCGCGGGCGAACGGCCGCGTGCGGGCGAGCAGCGCGCGGAGGACGCGACCGCCGTCCATCGGGAAGCCGGGCAGGAGGTTGAACGCGGCGAGCGCGAAGTTCATCAGCGCGAGGTAGCCGAACACGAACCGGACGGCGTCCAGCGACGCCGGCAGCGCGAGGAGGACGCCGTACGAGAGCACGCCGACGGCGATACTGACGACCGGGCCGGCGATGGCGATCCAGAACTCCTGGCTCCACTCCTCGGGCTGGTCGGAGAGCGCCGCGATGCCGCCGAGAATCCACAGCGTGATGGAGTCGATGGGGAACCCGTAGCGTATCGCGACGACGCTGTGCCCGAGTTCGTGGAGGACGACCGCGGCGAACAGCCCGATTGCGGCGGCGGCACCGAGGTACCACTGGGTGTCGCCGGCGGTGAGCGCCTCGGCGTCGAGGTTCGCGAAGAAGGGCGCGCCGTTCAGCGTCCCGATCCAGACGTCGACCTGCGTTCCGATGAGGTAGGCGAAGACGGGCAGAATCAGCAGGAACGTGACGTCGAGCTTTATCGGGATGCCGAACGCGCTCCCGACCTTGAAGCTTCGCATACGTTGAGGTATCGGCGCACGCAGGATAAAGGCGGGGGCGACGGCCGCCCATGAGCAGCCCGGCGGTCAGTACGCCGCCCGGAGGATGGCTTCGACGTCGTCGGTCGTGAGGTCGAGCCCGCGGGGGGCGTTTGCCGCGAACGCGTCCTCGACGACGGTCTCGGCGACCGCGGGGAAGTCGTCGGGCTCGGGACCTGCGACGTCTTCGAGGGAGTCGGGCAGCCCCAGCGCGTCCCGGACGTCCGCGACCGCCTCGACGACGGCTTCCGCGGGGTCGTCCGCCGTTCCGACGCCGAGCGCGTCCGCGAGCAGGTCGCGGCGGCCGTCCACTTCCGCGAACAGGTGCCGGAGGACGTGGGGCGCGACGACGGCGTGCGCGGCGCCCTGCTGGACCGCGTAGCCGTCCGTGAGTCCGTGACCGAACGCGTGAATGACCGAGAGCGTGGTCTCGTCGGGCCGCGAGATACCGTACTGGACGAGGAGCAGTCCCTCGAGGACCGGTTCGAGGGTGTCGACAGTCACGTCGCCGCGCCCGAGCTCGCGCAGGCCGTCGGCGAACAGGCCGAGGCCGCGGGCGGCGGTGGCGTCCGTGACGGGCGTGGCGTTCGCTGCGTACAGCGTCTCGATGCCCTTGTCGAAGCCGTTCATCGCGGAGCCGGCGAGCACGTCCCGGGGCGTGGTGGCGACGAGCGCGGGGTCGTAGCAGACCGCGCGCGGCATCAGCCGGCGGTCCGAGAGCCCGCCGCTGACGGCCTCGTCGACCAGTCCCGAATCCGGGTGAGCGTTGAGCCCGGCGACCACGGAGAGGTCCGCGCCGGCGAGCGTCGTCGGCACGGCGACGATGGGGTCGAGGTCGCCGTCCGCGGAGAGCGTACCCGTCTCGGCGAACTCCTGGGCGGCCGCGTCGCGGGCGTGGCCGCCCGCTGCGAGCACGCTGACGGCCTTCGCGACGTCGAGGCTGCTGCCGCCGCCGAGCGAGACGAGGACGTCGGCGTCGTGCTCGCGGTAGGCGTCGCGGGCGTCGAGCGCCGTCGAGAGGCGCTTCTCCGGGGTCGTCCCGTCGAAGACGTCCGCGAGCTTGTCGCCGAGGCCGCTCCGCACGGGGTCCATCACGGCGGGCGTGCTGCCGACGGTCGACCCACAGACGACGAGCGCGCGCTCGAACCCCTGCCGGTCGAGTTCGTCCGCGAGGTCGGCGACGCAGTCGGCGCCGTACCGGAGGACGGGGGAGTCGTAGTCGAAGCGGAACGGCGCGCCGACGCGGTCGCCGGAGCGGCCGGTCATCGAGCGCCTCCGGCCACACTCGGCGGCTCGAACTCGGGGAGCGCGGCCTCGATTTCGGCGCGCTCGTCTTCCAGCCACTCCGGGAGCACGAGGCTGGAGCCGAGGTCCTCGACGGACTCGTCGACGTCGAACCCGGGGCCGTCGGTCGCGATCTCGAACAGCACGCCGCCGGGCTCCCGGCAGTACAGCGACCGGAAGTACTTCCGGTCGATCGGACCGCTCGCGGAGAGCCCGCGCTCGCCGTAGGCTTCTTTCCACGCCTCCAGCTCGTCGACGCTCTCGGCGGTGAACGCGACGTGGTGGACGGTGCCGACGCCCATCCGGCCGCGGCCGGCGTCGGTCTCCACGAGGTCCAGAATCGAGTGCGCGCCGTCCGCGGGCGTCTGGTAACGCCGTCTGTCACCATCCTCGGCGACGCGCTCGTAGCCGAGCACGTCGGTGAGAATCTCCTCAGTGGGGCCGAACTCCCGGACCGCGAGCGTGACGCTGTGGAACCCCCGTAGCTGGTGCTCGTCGGGAACGGGGCCGTCGGGCCACGGCACCGCGTCGGCATCGGCGGCGTGGTCGCTGGCTCGCGGTTCGTCACCGCTCGCCCGTTCCGCGGAACTGCGTTCCGCGCTGGCTACCAGTTCGAGGCCGATGCCGTCCGGGTCCGAGAAGCGGAGGACGGTGTCGCCGAAGCGCTCGCTCTCCTCGACAGCGACGCCGTCGTCGGCGAGCCGGTCGGTCCAGTAGTCGACCGAGTCGGGCGGAATCAGGTACGCGGTGTCCCGCGTCTGGCCCGCGCCGAACTCGCCGTCGCGGCCGCGCTCGGACCACGGGAAGAACGTGACGTTCGTCCCGGGGGACCCCTCGTAGTCGCCGAAGTAGAAGTGGTACGTCTGGGGGTCGTCGTGGTTGACGGTCCGCTTGACGAAGCGCAGGCCGAGCGTCCCGACGTAGAAGTCGGCGTTCGCCTGCGGGTCGCCCGCGATGGCCGTGACGTGGTGGAGTCCCGGCGTAGTCGGTGGCATATCTCGCTGTAGCGCTCCCACGCACGTATACCCACGTTAGACGGCACCGTCACCGGGTGACGGGCGCGTCACCCCGCGACGGCCGAGCCAGCGAACTGTTAACACGCCAGCGGGCGAACGGAGCGTATGACCTGTCCGTTCCTGGAGTACCGCAGCGAGGGCGACGGCCGCTCGTTCGACACCGAGCGGGCGTACTGCGGAGCCATCGGGGAGTTCGTGCAGCCGATGCGCGCGGACGTCTGCAACGACCGCTACGACCTCGACCACGCCGAGCACTGCGAGATCTTCCGCGAGCACGCGGACGAGCAATGAGCTACGAGGCGTTCCTCGCGGACGAACCGGTAATCGTGACGGCGGCGCTGACCGGCGGCGTCCACGGCAAGGAAGCGAACCCGAACGTTCCCGAGACGCCCGAGGAGGTCGGGAAGGCGGCCGCAGCAGCCGAGGAGGCGGGCGCCGCGGTCGTCCACGTCCACGCGCGGAAGCCGAACGGCGAGCGGTCGTTCGCGACCGAGGACTTCCAGGCCATCGACGACGAAATCCGGGCGCGAGCGGACGATGTCATTATCCAGCACTCGACGGGCGGTACGGGCGCGCCCGACGACCTCCGGCACGAGCCCTTGCGGACTGACCCCGCGCCGGAGATGGCGAGCCTCGACATGGGGCCGCTGAACCGCTACGACCACCTCACCAGCGAGAACACCCGCGGGCTCGTCGACTCGCTGTACGACGAGATGGAAGAACGCGGCATCAAGCCCGAACTGGAGGTGTTCAACGACGGCCACCTCAACGAAGTCCACGGGCTGCTCGACCGCCGCGACCTCGACGACCCCGTCTACGCCACGCTGATATTCGGCCCGGGGACGCTCACGCGGCCGCGCCCCCGGAACTTCCTCAACCTGATCTCGAACCTCCCGGAGGGCGCGGCGTTCAACACGCTCGGGTTCGGCCCGCACCAGCTCCCGTTCGCGACGATGGGCGTCCTCTTCGGCGGGCACGTCCGCGTCGGCCTCGAGGACAACGTCTACTACGAGCGCGGCGAGCTCGCCGAGAGCAACGCCCAGCTCGTCGAGCGCGTGGTCGGCGTCGCGGAGACGCTCGGGCGCCCAGTCGCCACTCCCGACGAAGCTCGCGACATTCTCGGGCTCTGAACCGTCGCGGCCCCGACACTATTCCGGCTGCCGGGCGAACGACCGCGTATGCCCGCGGACATCCCCGGCATCCACCACGTGACCGCTATCGCGAGCGACCCGCAGGCGAACCACGCGTTCTACACGGAGACGCTCGGTCTGCGGCTCGTGAAACAGAGCGTGAACCAGGACGACGTCTCGGTCTACCACCTGTTCTACGGCGACCGCGGCGGGTCGCCCGGCACGAGCATGACGTTCTTCCCGTACGTCGGCGCCCAACAGGGCCGCGTCGGCACCGGGCAGGCGAGCGCCACGCAGTTCCTGATACCCGCCGGCAGCGTCGACTACTGGGTCGACCGGCTCGCCAGCGAGGGCGTCGACGCGGACGACCCCCGGGAGCGCTTCGGCGACACCGTGATTCCGTTCCGCGACCCGGACGGCCTGCCGCTGGAACTCGTCGCGCACGAGGACGCGCCCGCCGGCGACCCGCCCGAGGGCCCCGTCCCCGCGGAGCACGCGATTCGGGGGTTCTTCGGCGTGACGCTGTCCCTGCAGTCCGCGGACTCGACGGCCCGCCTGCTGGAGGCGATGGGGTTCCGGCCGACCGAGCGCGACCGCGGCCGCCAGCGCTACGAGGGCGACGGCGACCTCGGGTTCGTCGTCGACGTCTGCGAGAACCCGCAGGCGCCCCGCGGCCAGCCGGGCGCCGGCACCGTCCACCACGTCGCGTTCCAGGTGACACGCGAGGACCAGTCGGAGTGGCGGGACATCCTCGTTCGCGAGGGGCTGCGGCCGACCGAGATTATCGACCGGAAGTGGTTCGAGTCCGTGTACGCCCGCACGCAGGGCGGCGTCCTCTTCGAGTACGCCACGAAGGAGCCCGGGTACACCGTGGACGAGCCGCTGGACGAACTCGGCTCCAGCCTCGTCCTCCCGGAGTGGCTGGAGGACCGCCGCGGGGAAATCGAGGCGGGGCTGCCGCCGCTGCGCGCCGACGAGTAGCCGGCGGCGACGGCTACGCCTAAGGCGCGGGCTCGCCTATCCCGTGGTATGACGGCTTCCGAGACAGCGAGCCACGTGGTCCGCCGCGCGAGCGACGTCGAGTACGAGACCGTCGACGCGGCCGACGGGATGCGGAAGGGCGTGCTGCTGGACGACTCCGACGGCGCGCCGAACTTCGCGATGCGGCGGTTCGTCCTCGAATCCGGCGCGAGCGTCCCCGAGCACACGAACGAGGTCGAACACGAGCAGTACGTCCTCGCGGGCGAGTACACGGTCGGCATCGAGGGCGAGACCTACGAGGTGAGCGCCGGCGACAGTCTCCTCGTCCCCGCGGGCGCCGTCCACTGGTACGAGAACGACGGCGACGAGGAGGGGGCGTTCATCTGCGTCGTCCCGAACGGCGACGACAGCATCGAACTCGTGGAGTGACCTGACCACCGTGGACAGCGACTGAGCAGCCGACAACGGGTGGACGAAAGGGGCGAGACTGTAGACGAAGGCGCGCGAAGCAAGCACCGCAGGAACGAGCACAGCGAGTGACGAGGAGCGCAGCGAGCGCACCGGATCTACAGTCTCGGGGCTTTCGAGGAAACGTCGAGAACTCCAGCGAGTACGAACGCGACAGTGAAGACGATACCTAGCAAGCGAATCCCTGAAATACCGCGCTCGCCTACCACGATTCGTGTCTGAGCAGGTCCAGCGCGTGGGTACGTTGTTCCTCCACGAGACGGGGGACGACTACCTGGCGGTCGCTCAGCGGGACGGGGAGCGGCTGTTCCGCGCGAAACTGGAGTTGACGGAGCGGGACGCGGGGCCGCGGCCCGGCCGATTCCGCGTGAAGACCGGCGGGGGCGAGGAGCCGCGCAGCCCCGACCAGTTCGTGGACATCGCGCGGCGCGCGGACCGCATCCGCATCAGCGAGCAGACCTCGAAGGCGGGCCGCGAGGAGCTCCGGGAGATGCTGGACGCCTACCAGCAGGACGCGAAGGCGGTGCGGACGTGCCGGTACTGCGCGGGGAAGGGCCGGTACTCGCCGATCACCTCCGATACTGCCATCGAGGCTGACGGCGAGTACATCTGCCAGGACTGTGCGGTCCGCGAGCTGGAGCGCGAGCTGTCGTTCAACGGCGGCATGACGGGCGCGGCCCAGGACCGCCTCGAGGAACTACTGCTCGAAGAGCAGGACCTCGACCGCATCACGGGGCTCCTGCAGGGGAACCTCGACCCGGACCTCACGAAGTTCGACGAGGTGTCCGCGACGACCGACGACGTCGACCTGATGCCGGTGTCGGAGCTCGACCTCCACCCCGGCGTGAAGGAGCTGTTCGAGAGCCGCTTCGACGAGTTACTGCCCGTGCAGAGCCTCTCCGTCGAGCACGGGCTGCTCGACGGCGAGGACCAGCTCGTGGTGTCCGCGACGGCGACCGGGAAGACGCTCGTCGGGGAGATGGCGGGCCTCCACCGGCTGCTCTCCGGGAACGGGAAGATGCTGTTCCTCGTGCCGCTGGTGGCGCTCGCGAACCAGAAGCACGAGGACTTCGAGGACGAGTACGGCGACCTCGCGAACGTCACGATTCGGGTGGGCTCCTCGCGCATCCGGGACGACGGCCACGCGTTCGACCCCTCGGCGGACATCATCGTCGGGACGTACGAGGGCATCGACCACGCGCTCCGCACGGGGAAGGACCTCGGGGACATCGGGACGGTGGTCATCGACGAGGTGCACACGCTCAAGGAGGACGAGCGCGGCCACCGCCTCGACGGCCTCATCTCGCGACTGAAGTACTACTGCGAGCAGCGCGAGCAGCAGTACCAGGATTACGGCGGCGCGCAGTGGATCTACCTCTCGGCGACCGTCGGCAACCCCGGCGAGCTCGCGCGGGGGATGCGCGCGAACCTCGTGGAGTTCGAGGAGCGCCCGATTCCCATCGAGCGCCACGTCACGTTCGCCGAGGGCAACGAGAAGCCGGACATCGAGAACAAGCTGGTGCGCCGGGAGTTCGACCAGGAGTCCTCGAAGGGGTACAAGGGCCAGACCATCATCTTCACGAACTCCCGTAGGCGCTGCCACGAGATTTCGCGCAAGCTCGACTACCCCTCGGCGGCCTACCACGCGGGGCTGGACTACGGCGAGCGGAAATCCGTCGAGCGCCGCTTCGGGAACCAGGACCTCTCGGCCGTCGTGACGACCGCGGCGCTCGCGGCGGGCGTGGACTTCCCGGCGTCGCAGGTCATCTTCGACACGCTCGCGATGGGCATCGAGTGGCTCTCCGTCCAGGAGTTCGAGCAGATGCTCGGGCGCGCCGGCCGCCCCGACTACCACGACCGCGGGAAGGTGTACATGCTCGTCGAGCCGGACGCCTCCTACCACGCCTCCATGGAGGGCACCGAGGAGGAGATCGCGTTCAAACTCCTGAAGGGCGAGATGGAAGACGTCGTCACGCACTACGACGAGACCGCGGCCGTCGAGGAGACGCTCGCGAACGTCACGGTCGGCGGGAAGGCCGCCAAGCGACTGAACGACCGGATGCTCGGCGAGGTGCCGACCAAGCACGCGCTCGGGAAACTCATCGAGTACGAGTTCGTCGACGGCTTCGAGCCGACGCCGCTCGGGCGCGCGGTGACCACGCACTTCCTCGAACCCGGCGCCGCGTTCACGATTCTGGACGGCGTCCGCAAGGCCAAACACCCCTACGAGATCGTCGCGGACATCGAACTGCGCGACGACGAGTAGGGGCCGCAGTTCAGCCCCGAATCCGCCGTTTGATTTTACCCCGAGGCCTGTGAATCGGCGCACATGACCCTGGTCGGTGCGGCCGGTCTGACAGCGCTCTGCGTCGCCGCCGCCTGTCTCGTGCTGTACGCCGCGTGGCGCGCCAGCCCGTCGCGGGGCGCGCGCGGCGCGCGGTCGACAACGGGCCCGACCCGTGCGGACGGCGGCGAGCGAACGAATACGAACGGCCCGCCGGAGCCAGACGGCGGCGAACCCGCGGACTCCGGCTACCTCCTCGGCACCTCCGAGTCCCACAAGCGCGGCGGCGTGACGCGCTGGCTCACCACCGTCGACCACAAGGACATCGGGCTGCTGTACCTCGCGTTCGCCGCGGTGGCGTTCCTCTGGGGCGGCACCGACGCGATGATGATGCGGACGGAGCTGTACGACCCCGCGGTCTCCGTCTGGGACGAACACACGTACAACGCGCTGTTCACGATGCACGGGCTCACGATGCTGTTCCTGTTCGGGACGCCCGCGCTCGCCGGCCTCGGGAACTACCTGCTGCCGCTGCTGATCGGCGCCGACGACATGGCGTTCCCGCGCATCAACGCCATCGCGTTCTGGCTGCTCGTGCCCGCGCTCGTGCTGATGCGCGCCGGGCTGCTCTCGGACGTCCTCGGTCACGTCTTCGTCGCGGGCGGTCTCGGAGCCCTCGGCGAACAGCTGCTCGCGCTCGCGCCGCCCGCCACCGGCTGGACGTTCTACACGCCGCTGTCCGTCCAGATCGACCTGCCGACGGTGAGCGTCGTCCTCCTGGGCTTGCACCTCTCCGGGGTCGCCACCACGATGTCCGCCATCAACTTCATCGCGACAATCTTCACCGAGCGCGAAGTGTCGTGGAAGAACCTCGACATCTTCTCGTGGACGATGCTCACCCAGTCCGGACTCATCCTGTTCGCGTTCCCGCTGCTCGGCAGCGCGCTCGTCATGCTGCTGCTCGACCGCAATCTGGGAACCACGTTCTTCGCGCTGGAGGGCGGCAGTCCGATTCTGTGGCAGCACCTGTTCTGGTTCTTCGGCCACCCCGAGGTGTACATCCTCGTGCTGCCGCCGATGGGCATCGTCAGCCTCCTGATTCCGAAGTTCGCGGGGCGGAAGCTGTTCGGGTTCAAGTTCGTCGTCTACTCCACGCTCGCGATCGGCGTCCTCTCGTTCGGCGTGTGGGCCCACCACATGTTCACCACCGGCATCGACCCCCGCCTCCGGGCGAGTTTCATGGCCGTCTCCATCGCCATCGCGGTGCCGTCGGCGGTGAAGGTGTTCAACTGGATCACCACCATGTGGAACGGCCGCGTCCGCCTCGCCGCCCCGATGCTGTTCTGCGTCGGCGGCGTCGGCACGTTCATCGTCGGCGGCGTCACCGGCATCTTCCTCGCCGCCATCCCCGTCGACTTACTGCTGCACGACACCTACTACGTCGTCGGCCACTTCCACTTCATCATCATGGGGCTCATCTCGTTCGCGTTCTTCGCCGCGACCTACTACTGGTACCCCCTCGTTGTCGGGAAACACCCGAACCACGCTCTCGCCGTCGCGCACTTCGTGCTCACCACGGCCGGCATCGTGCTCGCGTTCGGCCCGATGATGATTATGGGCCAGGAAGGACTGCCGCGGCGGTACGCCGCCTACCCCGCGGAGTTCGCCGGCCTCCAGCAGGTCGCGACGCTCGGCGCCGTCCTCATCGCACTCGGCACCGTCGTCTGGCTGTTCAACCTCGTGCAGTCCTACCGCATGGGCGACCCCGTCACGACGGACGACCCCTGGGACCTCCGCGAGCGCGGCGACCAGCGCACCGCCGAGTGGGACGAACTCCCCTACAGTCGGGACTGATCAGACGTCCTCGAGGGAGTGGTAGACCGCGCCGAGCGTGAACCCGTACAGCAGGTGCGCGAACAGCGTGAACGAGAGGTGGAGCGCGCCCCGCAGCGACCCCAGGTCCGGCGACCCGATGAGGATGAACACCACCCACAGCGGGAGGCTGAACGCCATCCCGCGGATCGCCGGGTCGCCGCCGCCCGGCACCCGCGACAGCGGCGCCTCCAGTTTGAGGAAGACGAGGGGGAAGACGACCATCCCCACCAGCAGGAAGACCAGTAGCCCGAGCGCCGGCTGGTCCGCGACGCCCGCGTACCCCGCTATCGCCCCGCCGATGCCGAGCTCGAAGCGCGCCTCGATCTCCGCGATGACCAGCACCACGGTCATCACGATCGTGCCCGCGACCCCGCCACCGATAACGCGTCGAACCGGATCCATCTCTCACACCCCCAGCGGAACCGCGAGCAGTCCCGGCGCGAACGCTATCCCGAGCGTCGCCAGCAACACCACGAGTATCGCGCCCGGTACCCCGCCGAGCGCCACCACCAGCAACACCAGCGGCGACACCGCCACCTGCACGCCCAGCCACTGCGCGAGCAGAATCACCACCAGCCCCACGACGGCGTTCACGACGAACGGCTTCACCGCGCGAATCACACCGTACGCGCCGAACAACGCCGCCAGCACCAGCAGCAGAAGCCCGACCTCCAGCATCGTAGGCATACCTCCCGGTGTGTCCCCCACCGCGAAAGTCGTTGTGGCGACGAACGAAACCCTTACGCCGCACGCCGCGGTACGTAAGCCTGCGGGACCGTGGGGTAGCTTGGTATCCTTTCGGCCTTGGGTGCCGATAACCCCGATTCAAATTCGGGCGGTCCCACTGCGTATAAAACCCTTTTCCGGGTTTTCCCGACACTTAGCGACGGCTCTGCGGGGTGGTCTGCGTGAGTCTCCGCGCTCGGACCTACTCGCGGAGCCGCCGGTTTGTCACG